>WLDE01000242.1 GCA_009704985.1 Actinomycetota bacterium
CCCTCGGGCGCCCGGACGGCGGCGACGATCGCCCGCTCCGCGAACCCGAGGACGCTGCGGTCGAGCTTGCCGCTGAACAGCTGGTGCGACCGGGCGTGCACGGCCTCCACGAGGTGCCGCACGTCGACGGCGTCGTGATCGGGCTGGGCGGGCGTGCCGAGCGGCCCCGACGAGAACAGCCACACCGGTCGTCCCTCGGCGTGGCGTGCCACCTGGTGCACCAGGTCCTTGCCCTGCGCCAGCCAGTGACCTGCGTACACGCCGCTGCCGAGGACGAACGCGTCGAACTGCTCGATGTGGCGGACCTCGTTGGGCTCGAGCAGCGTGACGTCGTGGCCGGCCGCCTGGAGGTGACGGCAGATCGCCTCGGCGATCCCCGCGGTGGATCCGTGCTTGCTCGCCGCGCTCACGAGGATCTTCATCGACGGCTCCTTCCGTGCGCCGGCCGCAATCGCGCCGACTGCCTCTCGTGCCAGCGTCCCCCCGGGGATGGTCGGGGGCCAGGGACCATGGACCCGAACGCGGCGACCCGAACGCGCCGACCCGAACCCAGCGGCCCCGAACACCGCGACCCGGACGAGGGCCCCGGAGGCCGCGGCGCATAGCCTGAGGCCATGTCCGACTTCGCGTTCACCGAGCTCCTCCCCCTGGGCCACGACGACACGCCGTACCGGCTGGTGTCCACCGACGGCGTGTCGGTCGTCGACACCCCGCTCGGCCCGTTCCTGCAGGTGTCGCACGAGGCGCTCACGCTCATCACCGAGACCGCGATGCGCGACATCGCCCACTTCCTGCGGCCCGGTCATCTCCAGCAGCTGCGGAACATCCTCGACGACCCCGAGGCGAGCGACAACGACCGCTTCGTCGCGCTCGACCTGCTGAAGAACGCCAACATCTCCGCCGGCGGTGTGCTGCCGATGTGCCAGGACACCGGCACCGCGATCGTGAAGGCGAAGAAGGGCCAGTTCGTGTTCACCGGCGGTGACGACGAGCGCGCCATCGCCCGCGGCGTGCAGAACACGTACCTCACCTCGAACCTGCGCTACAGCCAGATGGCGCCGATCACGATGTACGACGAGAAGAACACCGGCACCAACCTGCCGGCGGAGATCAAGATCTCGGCGATCGACGGCGAGGCCTACAAGTTCCTGTTCATGGCCAAGGGCGGCGGCAGCGCGAACAAGAGCTACCTGTTCCAGGAGACCAAGGCGCTGCTCAACGAGAAGACGCTGCTGCCGTGGCTGTTCGAGAAGATGAAGACCCTCGGCACCGCCGCCTGCCCGCCGTACCACCTGGCCGTGGTGATCGGCGGCACGTCGGCCGAGCACGCCGTCGAGACCGCCAAGCTCGCGAGCGCCCGCTACCTCGACACGCTGCCCACCGAGGGCTCGATCCTCGGCCACGGCTTCCGCGACGTCGAGCTGGAGGCCAAGGTGCTCGCCCTCGCGCAGCAGACCGGCATCGGCGCCCAGTTCGGCGGCAAGTACTTCTGCCACGACGTGCGCGTGATCCGCCTGCCGCGCCACGGCGCGAGCTGCCCGGTGGCGATGGCGGTCAGCTGCTCGGCCGACCGCCAGGCGCTCGGCAAGATCACCCGTGAGGGCATCTTCCTCGAGCAGCTCGAGACCGATCCGGCGCGGTTCATGCCCGACGTCGAGCACACCCACCTCGACGACACGGGCGAGGTGGTGCACGTGGACCTCACCCGGCCGATGGACGAGATCCGCGCCCTGCTGTCGAAGTACCCGGTGAAGACCCGCGTGATGCTGACCGGCCCGATGGTGGTGGCCCGCGACATCGCCCACGCGAAGTTGAAGGAGCGCCTCGACGCCGGCCAGGGGCTGCCGCAGTACCTGAAGGACCACTGCGTGTACTACGCCGGCCCGGCCAAGACCCCCGACGGCATGGCGAGCGGCTCGTTCGGCCCCACCACCGCCGGCCGCATGGACAGCTACGTCGACGAGTTCCAGGCCGCCGGCGGCAGCTTCGTGATGCTCGCCAAGGGCAACCGCTCGCGGCAGGTGACCGACGCGTGCAAGAAGTACGGCGGGTTCTACCTCGGCTCGATCGGCGGCCCCGCCGCCCGGCTCGCGCAGGACTGCATCACCAAGGTCGAGGTGCTGGAGTACCCCGAGCTCGGCATGGAGGCGGTGTGGAAGATCGAGGTGCAGGACTTCCCGGCGTTCATCGTGGTGGACGACAAGGGCAACGACTTCTTCGACCTCGTGAACAAGCCGTTCGCGGGCGTGCCCGTCAACGTGACCTGACCTCCGCCCGTCCCGCACCCGTCAGAACCCCTCAGCACCCGGCAGCGCCCCTCACGACCCGTCACGCCGGCCCGGTGCGACGGGTCGCTGGCAGCGGCCGAGCAGGTGGTGCCCGGAGCCACGGTGCGCGTGACGGTGGACCCCTCGAACCGCACCCGGGTGCGGGTCGACTGGTCGAGCGCGGCCTGACCGGCCGGCGCGGACCGCCCGTCGACCCGGACTCGGATCAGGCGTCGAGTTCGGCGAGCAGCTCGATCGAGCCGAGGTCGACGACGGCCTGGAAGTGCCGCGACGCGAGGGTCTCGACGAGCGCCTTGCCCCGCTCGTTGGCGAGGTCGAACGTGGCACCGACGAGCACGGCCGTGGAGCAGCTGGTGAGGTGGCCGAAGCGGTAGTCGTGCCACAGGGTGTCGAGCGGGTAGTCGGTGATGCCCTTCGCGACCAGCCGCTCGTGGTAGGCCTCGACGAGCGCCCGCTCGTTCGCACGACGATCCTCCACCGTCAGCGATCCGCCGAGGAAGTAGCAGAGGTCGTAGATGCCCGGGCCGCGGCCGATGCCCTGCCAGTCGATCACCACCACCGGCTCGTCGCGGTTGTCGGCGTCGAAGAACAGGTTGTCCACGCGGTAGTCCTGGTGCAGCAGGGTCCAGGGCCACTCGGCGATGCGGTTCATCACCCGCCAGTAGTGCTGCGAGATCAGCTCGCCGGCCTCGGCTCCGCCCTCGGGCAGCGAGTAGGCGAACTTGGCGTTGAAGCCGAGCCACAGCGTGGGCCACATCTGGGCGAGGCCCTCGATGCGGGCGTGCACCACGCTCGGCACCCACTCCATCTCGGGCGTCTGCACCCGGCCCCACCAGCCGGCGTGGAGATCGGCCATCGCGAGCACGGCGTCGCGGGCCATGTCGACGGTGACGCCCTCCACCTGGTCGCCCATCACGAGGTGGCCGAGGTCCTCCATCACGACGACGAACTCGGCGGTGCCGCTCACGATGTCGGCCAGGAACACGCGCGGCGTGCGGACCGGCGTGTGCGCGTCGAGCTCCTTCATGAAGCGGATCTCGGCCTCGTACATGCCGAGGCCCACGCCCTGGGCACGGTTCTCCTCGTACGGCGAGGGCGACTTCACGATCACGCTCGACGGCGCCGTGCCACGATCACCGGCGTACTGGAGGCGGATGCGGGCGAGCTCGCCCATCACGCCCACGCCGGCGCCGAGCGGCTCGAGCTCGATCGACGACACCGACGACCCCCCCGGCAGCGCACCGGAGCGGTGCAGCACCTCGGTCAGCCACTCGGCGGTGACGGCGGCGGGGTTGGCGGGGATCGCGATCGACGACATGGCCCGGGAGACTAGAGGTCGCCGGCGAGTTCGCCGAGACGGAGCTCGCCGTCGCGGGTCTGCCCGCCGAGCTCCAGGAAGCGCTCCATCGCCCGGCGTGTGCCGGGGCCGCCGAGCGTGGCGTTGAACGCCCCGCCCTCGGCGAGGAGATCGGCCTCCACCTCCTTCTCCGCGCGCACCACGCACGCCTTCGCCGCCGCGACGGCGTGCGGCGGGAAGCCGGCGATGCGCCGCGAGAGGCGGTGCACGAACGGCCACAGCTCGTCGGCCGGCAGCGCACGGTTCACCCACCCCCACGCCTCCGCGGTGCGGGCGTCGACGTCGTCGCAGCCGAGGATCACCTCGAGCGCCCGGCTGCGGCCGATCAGCCGCGGCAGGCGCACCGTGCCGCTGCCACCCGGCAGGATCCCGAGCGCGACCTCCGGCTGGTTGAACACCGCACCGGGATGGTCGCCGTGGGGCAGCGCCGCGAAGCGCATGTCGCAGCTGAGCGCGAGCTCGCTGCCGCCGCCACCGACGCGGCCCTCGATCACCGCGATCGTGGCCTTCGGCATCGTGCGGAACGCCTCGCACATGCGGTGGTAGCCGTTCAGCTCGACCGGCGGCGGCGAATCCGTGGGGAAGGTGAGGATCGCGGCGACGTCGAAGTGCGCGACGAAGAAGTCGGGGTCGGCGCTGCGCAGCACCACCACCCGCACCTCGGGGTCGACCGCCAGGCGCTCCGCGAGGTCGGCGGTGCGCAGGAACAGCTCGATCGTGAACAGGTTGATCGGCGGGCTGTCGATCGTGACGGTGGCGACGCCTCCGTCGACCTCGACGAACAACCCCGGGATCCCCTCGTAGCTCATGCCGGCACAGTACGGCGCAGCGCGGGCTGCGTCAGACGAACTCGCGCAGGAGCGCCCGGGTGCGGGCGTTCTCGTCGGGGTTGCCGGGGAACACGCCGGCGTTGAGGTCGGTCACGCCGACCGACGCCACCTCGTGGAGCTGGTCGCGCACCTCGGCCTCGGTGCCCACGATCGCGAGGTCCTTCGGACCCGACACACCCTCGAGGTCCATCATCGCCCGGTAGCTCGGCAGCGTGTTGTAGATCGCGAACACCTGCTCGGCGCGCGCCCGCGCGGCGTCGACGTCGTCGGTGACGCACACCGGCAGCGCGGCCACGATGCGAGGCTCGGGCCGGCCCGCGTCGGCGGCGGCCTGGCGCAGCGTCGGCACGGTGTGATCGCGCAGGGTGTTCACGCCCACGCACCAGGTGGAGGTGCCGTCGGCGAGCGCACCGGTGACGCGCAGCATCTGGCTGCCGAGCGCGGCCACGAGCACGCTCGGCCGCGTGCCGCCGCCGACGTTCACGGCGCCCTGCACGCGGAACTCCTCGCCCTGGAACCCCACCGGCTTGCCCTCCAGCAACGGCATCATCACCGACAGGTACTCGCGCAGGTGACGCACGGGCTTCTCGAACGACAGCCCCCACATCATCTCCACCACGATCTGGTGCGACAGCCCGATGCCGAGCGCCAGGCGGCCGCCGCTCGCGGCCTGCACCGTGAGCGCCTGCTGGGCGAGCATCATCGGGTGACGCGGGTAGGTGGGCACCACGGCCGTGCCGATCTCGATGCCCGGCACCTCGCGACCCACGATCGCGAGCGCGGTGAGCGCGTCGTGACCGAAGATCTGCGGCACCCAGTAGGTGTGCAGTCCGTCCTCGGCCACCTGCCGAGCCTCCGCGACGATCTGGTCGATCGTGCCGTCGTTGATCGCGTTCCCCATGGTGCCGATGCGCATGTGCGGCACCGTAGCCGCCCCGGCCTCGGGGGGCCGCCGATCGTCACGACTCGCGCCGAGGTGGTCGGCCGTCGAGGACCTGGAGCAATCAGGCGAGGTCGACGAGCTCGAGCCAGTCGGCGGAGAAATAGTCCACCTGGCCGTCGGGCATGAGCAGCACCTTGGTGGGCTGCAGCTGCTCGACGAACTCGGTGTCGTGGCTCACGAAGATGATGCTGCCCTTCCAGCCGGTGAGCGCGTCGGCCACGGCCTGACGGCTCGGCGGGTCGAGGTTGTTCGTCGGCTCGTCGAGCAGCAGCAGGTTGTTGCGGCCGACCATCAGCATCGCCAGCGCGAGCTTCGTCTTCTCGCCGCCCGAGAGCGTGCCGCTCTCCTGGTACACCTTCTCGCCGGCGAGGCCCATCATGCCGAGCAGGCCGCGCAGCTGGGTCTCGGTGAGCATCACACCCGGCGGCACCGAGGCCCGCATGTTGTCGAGCAGGCTGGCGCGCACGTCGAGGTTGTCGTGCTCCTGCGCGTAGTACCCGACCGACACCTGGTGACCGAACCGGAAGTCGCCGAGGTTGGCCGTGGTCTCGCCGGCGAGGATGCGCAGCAGGCTCGTCTTGCCCGCGCCGTTGAGGCCGAGCACGAGCAGGCGCTCACCGCGGCCGAGGTCGAAGCTCACGTCCTCGAACACCGGTGGCCCGCCGTAGGCCTTCGACAGCCGGGTCGCCTCGATCACGGTGACGCCGCTCGGCGGCGGATCGGGGAAGCGCACCCGCAGGACCCGATCACCCGGACCGGCGTGCACCTGCTGGGCCTGCAGCCGCGCGATCTGCTTCTCCTTGCTGTGCGCCATCGCCGCCTTGGTGGCCTTGGCGCCGAAGCGGTCGACGACGGTCTGGAGCCGCTGGATCTCCTTCTCCTGCAGCGCCGCCTTGCGGGCGAGGCGCTCCTCGTCCGCGGCGCGGGCCGTGCGGTACTGGCTGTAGGTGCCCTTGTACTCCACCACGTGGCCGGTGGCGTCCTCGGCCGGGCGGTCGAGGTGGAGCACCCGGGTGATCGCCTCGTCGAGCAGGTCGAGGTCGTGGCTGATCACCAGCAGCGCGCCGCGGTAGGCGCGCATGTACGACAGCAGCCACTCCTTCGCGTCGATGTCGAGGTGGTTGGTGGGCTCGTCGAGCAGCAGCACGTCGCTGCCGGCGAACAGGATGCGCGACAGCTCCACACGGCGCCGCTCACCACCCGACAGCACACCGATCGGCAGCTCGAGGCGGTCGGGCTTCAGCCCGAGGCCGTTGGCGATCGACCGGGCCTCGCTCTCCGCCGAGTAGCCGCCCGTCGACGCGAACTCGTCCTGGGCGCGGCTGTAGCGCGCCACGTTGCGGTCGCTCGGATCCTCCTCCATCGCGATGCGGAGCTTCTCGATGCGCTCCATCGCCTCGTCGATGCCACGGCCCGACAGGATGTGGGTGACGGCGTTGCGGCCCTCGAGGTGACCGGCGATGCGCGGCTCCTGCGGCAGGTAGCCGAACCCGCCCTTGCGCACCACCTTGCCGAGCGTGGGCTCCACCTCGCCGCCGAGCACCTTGAAGAAGCTCGTCTTGCCGGCCCCGTTGCGGCCGACCAGGCCCACCTTGTCGCGGGGCATGACGGTGAAGCTGGCGTGTTCGACGACGAATCGACCGCCCACCTCCACCGAGACGTCCTGCACCTGCAACATGGGCCTCCAGGGTGTCAGGCGATCAGGTCGGCCACAACGCAGCGGCCGAGTTCACGCGCGAGCACGCTCGAGGGCATCGCGGCGGCGCCGGACGGGCCACCGGGGCCATTGGTACGATGCGGCACATGCTCGCCGAGGCGCCCGGCTCACCCGACCCGTCGGTTGCGGCCGGCCCGGCGCCATCACGCGTGGGCACCGGTCGCCGGCACCGG
>WLDE01000243.1 GCA_009704985.1 Actinomycetota bacterium
AAGCAGCACATCCCGCAGACCAAGGGCTTCTGGGAGAAGTTCTACTTCAAGCCCGGCACGGGTGGGTACCCGGTGTTCGACACCGCGGTCGGCAAGGTCGGCGTGTACATCTGCTACGACCGCCACTTCCCCGAGGGCTGGCGGGCGCTCGGCCTCAACGGCGCCGAGATCGTGTTCAACCCGTCGGCCACGCACCGCGGCCTCAGCGAGTACCTCTGGCGCATCGAGCAGCCGGCGGCCGCCGTGGCGAACATCTACTACGTCGGCGCGATCAACCGGGTCGGCATCGAGCCGCTCGGCGAGAACGACTTCTACGGGCAGAGCTACTTCGTCGACCCGGAGGGCAAGTTCGTCGGCGACGTCGGTGACCCGTACCAGCCCGAGCTGATCATCCGCGACCTCGACCTGGACAAGATCCGGCAGGTGCGCGACCGCTGGGCGTTCTACCGTGATCGCCGTCCGGACGCGTACGACGAGCTCGTCGAGCACTGATCCGGCTGGTCGACCGGTGCCGCCTCGGCGGCACCGGCCAGCACATCGAGCGTGACAGGAAGCGTCACAGGGAAGCGTCACAGGGAAGCGTCACAGGGAAGGGGAGCCACATGGCGAAGACGCTCATCAAGAACGGCAAGGTCATCTCGACCACGGGGGTGATCGCGCAGGACGTGCTGATCGACGGTGAGACGATCACCGCGCTCGGCGCCCCCGGGTTCTTCACCGACGAGGGCTGCGACACGATCATCGACGCGGCGGGGAAGTACGTCATCCCCGGCGGCGTCGACGTGCACACCCACATGGAGCTGCCCTTCGGCGGCACCTTCGCGAGCGACACCTTCGAGACCGGCACGATCGCCGCGGCCTGGGGTGGCGTCACCACGATCGTCGACATGGCCGTGCAGCGCTACGGCGAGAACGTGTTCGACGGCCTCGCCGAGTGGCACCGCAAGGCCGGCGGCAACTGCGCCGTCGACTACGCCTTCCACCAGATCATCGGCGGCGTCGACGACGAGTCGCTGAAGGCGATGACGTACCTCACCGAGCACGAGGGGATCAGCAGCTTCAAGCTGTTCATGGCCTACCCGGGCGTGTTCTACAGCGACGACGGCCAGATCCTGAAGGCGATGCAGACCGCCGCCGAGTGCGGTGCGGTGATCATGATGCACGCCGAGAACGGCATCGCGATCGACGTGCTCGTCCAGCAGGCGCTCGCCCGCAACGAGACCGACCCCAAGTACCACAGCTACACGCGCCCGTCGCCGCTCGAGGCCGAGGCCACGCACCGCGCCATCGTGCTCAGCCACGTGGCCGGCAACGTGCCGCTGTACATCGTCCACATGTCGGCCGGCGACGCGCTCAACGAGGTCGCCGCGGCCCGCCACAACGGGCGCAACGTGTTCGCCGAGACCTGCCCGCAGTACCTCTGGCTCACCCTCGAGGAGACCCTCGGCCAGCCCGGCTTCGAGGGCGCCAAGTGGGTGTGCTCCACCCCGGTGCGCTCCAAGATGCACGACCCCGACTACATCGGGATCATGGGCCACGGCCACCAGGCCGACCTGTGGAAGGGCCTGCGGATGAACGAGCTGGCGGTCGTGTCCACCGACCACTGCCCGTTCTGCTTCAAGGACCAGAAGGAGCTCGGCCTGGGCGACTTCTCGAAGATCCCCAACGGCATCGGCGGTGTCGAGCACCGCATGGAGCTGATCTACCAGGGCGTCGTCGCCGGCGAGCTGAGCCTCGAGCGGTGGGTCGAGACGTGCTGCACCACACCGGCGCGCATGTTCGGCATGTACCCGAAGAAGGGTGTCATCGCGCCCGGCAGCGACGCCGACGTCGTCGTGTGGGATCCCAACACGAAGACCAAGATCGGCATCAACGACAAGCACCACATGAACATGGACCACAGCGCCTGGGAGGGCTGGGTGATCGACGGCAAGGTCGACACCGTGCTCAGCCGTGGCCAGGTGCTGATCCAGAACGACCAGTTCCTCGGTCGCAAGGGTCACGGCCAGTTCGTCAAGCGCGGCCTGTCGCAGTACCTCGTCTGACCCGGTCCGAACCTCGGCGGCGCTCGACCCCGGGAGCCGCCCACCCGAACCACCGACGGCCGTCGCCCGGCCGTCGCCCCCCACCGCATTCTCGCGAGCAAAGGAGCTCCGCATGAACCGCATCAGCCACTGGATCGACGGCAAGGTCGTCGCCGGTACGTCCGGCCGGTCGGGCGCCGTCTGGAACCCGGCCACGGGTGAGCAGCAGGCCACCGTCGACTTCGCCTCCGTCGAGGAGGTCGACGCCGTCGTCGCCACGGCCAAGGCGGCGTTCCCCGGCTGGCGCGCCACCAACCTGTCGCGCCGCGCCGAGGTGATGTTCCAGATGCGCGAGCTCATCGCGGCGAACCGCAAGGAGATCGCCTCGCTGCTGTCGGCCGAGCACGGCAAGGTACTCTCCGACGCGCTGGGCGAGGTGGCCCGCGGCCTCGAGAACGTCGAGTTCGCGTGCGGCATCCCCAACCTGCTGAAGGGTGGCTACAGCGAGCAGGCATCCTCCGGGGTCGACGTGTACTCGATCAAGCAGCCGCTCGGCGTGGTGGCCGGCATCACCCCGTTCAACTTCCCGGCGATGGTGCCGATGTGGATGTTCGCGAACGCGATCGCGTGCGGCAACACGTTCGTGCTGAAGCCGAGCGAGAAGGACCCCTCGGCGAGCATGTTCCTGGCCGAGCTGCTGAAGCAGGCGGGTCTGCCCGACGGTGTGTTCAACATCGTGCACGGCGACAAGGTGGCCGTCGACCGGCTGCTCGACCACCCGGACATCCAGGCGATCAGCTTCGTCGGCTCCACCCCGATCGCGAAGTACATCTACGAGACCGGCACCCGCAACGGCAAGCGCGTGCAGGCACTCGGCGGCGCGAAGAACCACATGCTCGTGCTGCCCGACGCGGACCTCGACATGGCGGCCGACGCCGCCGTGAGCGCCGCGTACGGCTCGGCCGGCGAGCGCTGCATGGCGATCAGCGTCGTGCTCGCGGTCGACTCCGTCGCCGACGCCCTCGTCGAGCGGATCCAGGCGCGCGTCCCCGACATCAAGGTCGGCCCCGCCAGCGAGCCCGACAACGAGATGGGGCCGCTCATCACCGGCGAGCACCGCGACAAGGTGGCCGGCTACATCGGCGGCGCCGCCGAGGAGGGCGCGACCGTGGTGATCGACGGTCGTGACGGTGTGCCCGAGGCGGGCTTCTTCCTGAAGCCGAGCCTGATCGACCACGTGAAGCCGGGCATGAAGTGCTACGACGACGAGATCTTCGGCCCGGTGCTGTCGGTCACCCGCGTGGCCAGCTACGACGAGGGCCTCGCGCTCATCAACGCCAACCAGTTCGGCAACGGCACCGCGATCTTCACCCGCGACGGCGGCGCCGCCCGCCAGTTCGAGTTCGACGTGCAGGTCGGCATGGTCGGCGTGAACGTGCCGATCCCCGTGCCCGTCAGCTACTACAGCTTCGGCGGCTGGAAGGCGTCGCTGTTCGGCGACCAGCACATGTACGGCCCCGAGGGCGTCAACTTCTACACCCGCACCAAGGTCGTCACGAAGCGCTGGCCCGACCCGCGCAGCAGCACCGTCGACCTCGGCTTCCCGCAGAACCGCTGACGGACGGAGACGGATCATGGACTTCGGTGTCGTCCTCCAGACCACCCCGCCCTCGGCCCGCGTCGTCGACCTGGCGAAGCGGGCCGAGACCTACGGCTTCCAGTACGTCTGGACCTTCGACAGCCACATCCTGTGGCAGGAGCCCTACGTCATCTACAGCCAGATCCTGGCCGAGACCCGCAACGTGATCGTCGGCCCGATGGTCACCAACCCGGCCACGCGCGACTGGACCGTCACCGCGAGCGTGTACGCCACGCTCAACGAGATGTTCGGCAACCGCACGGTGTGCGGCATCGGCCGCGGCGACTCGGCGGTGCGCGTCACGAACGGCGCGCCCACCACGCTCGTCACGCTGCGCGAGTCGATCCACGTGATCCGCGAGCTCGCGAACGGGCGGGCGGTCGACTACAAGGGCAGCGAGCTGCGCCTGCCGTGGGCGTCGAAGAGCGAGCTCGAGGTGTGGGTCGCGGCCTACGGCCCGAAGGCGCTCGCGCTCACCGGCGAGGTGGGCGACGGCTTCATCCTGCAGCTCGCCGACCTGTCGATCGCCGAGTGGACCATCGGTGCCGTGAAGGCCGCCGCTGCCGCGGCGGGCCGCGATCCCGAGTCGATCACGATCTGCGTCGCCGCACCCGCGTACGTCACCGACGGCACCGAGGCCGGCCTCGCCCACGGGCGCGAGCAGTGCCGCTGGTTCGGGGGCATGGTCGGCAACCACGTCGCCGACATCGTCGCCCGCTACGGCGACACCGGCGTGGTGCCGCAGGCGCTCACCGACTACATCAAGGGCCGGCAGGGTTACGACTACAACGAGCACGGCCAGGCCGGCAACACGCACACCTCGTTCGTGCCCGACGAGATCGTCGACCGCTTCTGCATCGTCGGCCCGATCGAGACGCACATCGAGCGGATGCGCCAGCTGAAGGACCTCGGCGTCCACCAGTTCTCGATCTACCTGCAGCACGACGACAAGGACCACACCCTCGCCGCGTACGGCGAGAAGGTGCTCCCCGCCGTCGCCGAACACGTCAAGGCCAAGACCTGATGCTCGACGCCGTCGTGGGGGAGCGCGTCATGGGGGAGCGCGTCAATGGGGAGCGGGACGGCACATGAGCCGACGGTTGCGTCCCGTCGTCATGTTCTGCGTGGCGATGCTCCTGGTCGCCGTGCTCTGGGAGGGCTACAAGGCGATCGGGCCCGAGAAGGGCGGTGAGATCCTGGGCTTCGGCATCCTGCCGCGCACCAACGACCAGGTGATGCCCCACGTCTGGTCGATGATCGGCGGCATGTTCGACCCCGCGCAGCGCACCGGCGGTGACACCGTGCTGCAGGTGGTGCTCAGCGGTGCGTGGTACTCGTTCCGCATCGCGCTCGTCGGCTTCGCCGTCGGTGTCGCGTTCGGCATGGCGATCGCCGTCGTGCTCAGCCGGTTCCGGCTGGCCGAGCGGGCCGTGCTGCCGTACCTCGTGATCTCCCAGACGGTGCCGCTGATCGCACTGGCTCCGCTCGTGGCCGGTTGGGGCGGCAAGCTCCAGATCGGCGACTGGGTGTGGCCGAGGTGGATGTCCGCGGCGCTGCTCGGCGCGTTCCTCGCGTTCTTCCCGGTGGCGGTCGGCACGCTGCGCGGGTTGAAGTCGGCCAACCCCGCCTCGCTCGAACTCATGGACAGCCTGGCCGCGTCGTGGTGGCGCACGCTGATCACGCTCCGCTTCCCGAGCGCGGTGCCCTACATCGTCCCGGCGCTCAAGCTCGGCGGCGCCGGAGCGGTCGTCGGCGTGGTGGTGGCCGAGATCTCGATCGGCCTGAAGGGCGGGATCGGTCGCCTGATCATCGAGTACTCGCGCCAGGCCACGTCGGAGCCGACCAAGGTCTTCACGAGCATCTTCGGCGCCGCCCTGCTCGGCCTCACGATGGCCGCGATCGTCGCGGGGATCGACGCCCTGCTCATGCGCAACCGACCCAGGGAAACCACCTCGTGAAGGACACGACATCATGACGAACCAAGTCGCTGCCGTGCACGCGGTGGAGATCGCCGGGTTGAACAAGATCTTCAACGCCGGCAAGTCGAGCGCGGTCGAGGCGCTCGTCGACGTCGACCTGCGCATCGCACCGGGCGAGTTCGTGTCGCTCATCGGCCCGTCGGGGTGCGGCAAGAGCACCCTGCTGCGGCTCATCGCGAACCTGCTCGAGCCGAGCTCGGGCACCGTGCTCGTGAACGGCAAGCCGGCGGCCACGGCGCGCCAGGACCAGGACTACGGCATGGCGTTCCAGCAGTCGGGTCTGTTCGAGTGGCGCAGCGTCGTGCGCAACATCGAGCTGCCGCTCGAGCTGAAGGGCTGGGACAAGGCAAAGCGCCGCGCGCGGGCGTTGGAGATGCTCGAGCTCGTGAAGCTCGGCGACTTCGCGTCGCACATGCCCTGGCAGCTGTCCGGTGGCATGCAGCAGCGCGTCGCGATCGCCCGCGCCCTCGCCGCCCACCCGCCGCTGCTGCTGATGGACGAGCCGTTCGGTGCGCTCGACGAGATGACGCGCGAGCACATGCAGAGCGAGCTGCTGCAGATCTGCGCGCGCACCTCCACGACGGTCGTGTTCGTCACCCACAGCATCCCGGAGGCGGTGTACCTGTCGAACCGTGTGGTGGTGATGTCGCCCCGCCCGGGCCGGATCACCGAGATCATCGACGTCGACCTCGGTGGCGAGCGCGACGAGGGCACCCGTGAGGACTCGGCGTTCTACGGCCGGATCACCGCCGTGCGCGAAGCGCTCCGCGGCGTGGAGATGACCGGCGGGGCGCGAGGCATCGAGGACCGATGAGCCAGCGAGCCGCGCTGAACTCCCTCAGCACCACCGCCCAGGTGGTGCTGCCACCGCTGGTGTTCGGCGCGCTGTTCTTCGGTATGTGGGAGGCGGCCGTGTCGGCGTTCGACATCCAGCCCTACTTCCTCGTCCCGCCCTCGGAGATCCTCGGCCGCTTCGTCGACAACGTCGATCTGATCTGGGCCGCGATGCGGGTGTCCGGCGGGAACGCCCTCGTCGGTCTGCTCGTCGGGGCCACGCTGGGTGTGCTGATGTCGTTCGTGCTGCTGCGGTTCAAGCTGCTCGACGAGATCGTCACCCCGCTGTCGGTCGCGCTGAACGCGGTGCCGATCTTCGTGCTCGTCGCAGTGTTCAACAACATGTTCGCGATCACCAGTGAGGTGCCGCGCCGGCTGATGGTCACGCTGGTGGTGTACTTCGTCGTCCTCGTCAACGTCACCCGTGGCCTGCGTCAGGTGGAGGCCACGCACCTCGAGCTCATGCGCTCGTACGCGGCGAGCGACTGGCAGATCCTCCGGCGTGTGCGCGTGCCCAATGCCATCGCCTACTTCTTCACGGCGCTGAAGATCGCCGCACCGCTCGCCGTCATCACCGCGTTCGTCTCCGAGTACTTCGGTGGTTCGCAGAACGGACTCGGCAACAAGATCACCTCCAACCTCGCGACGTCGAAGAAGGCCGAGGGGTGGGCCTACGTCGGCGGCGCGTGCCTGCTCGGGCTGGCCTTCTACGTGGCGGCCGTCGTGTTGGAGATCGTCGTCGCCCGCCGCGGAGCGGCAGGCGGAGCACATCGCGGTCGGGAGGG
>WLDE01000244.1 GCA_009704985.1 Actinomycetota bacterium
CCGGTCGGGCGGCGGTCGGGCACCGGTCAGGCGTCGACGGCGTGCGCGGTGAGGTCGGCGAGCGACGCGTACTCCAGCGCCGAGAGGTGGGTGGCGGCCAGGCGCACCCTCGGTGCGGCGCCGGCCTCGAGCGCCTCCTGCCAGCGGCTGGCGCACAGGCACCACTGGTCGCCGTCCTTCAGCCCGGCGAACCCGTACTGCGGCATCGGGGTGCTCAGGTCGTTGCCGGCCCGCTTGGAGAACGCGAGGAACTCGTCGGTCATCACGGCGCACACGACGTGCATCCCGGGATCGTCCCCCCGGTTCTCGCAGCAGCCGGTGCGGTAGTAGCCGGTGAGCGGGTCGAACGAGCAGGGCTGGAGCTCCTCGCCGAGGACGTTCAACTGGGTGGTCATGGCACGAACCTAGGACACGCTGACGCCGAGCGCCTTGCCGATGCTCCACGTGATGACACATGCCACCAGGAGGATCAGCACCTGGCGCACCGCCGCCCGCAGACGGCTGCGTTCGGCGAACCGGCCGATCGTCCAGCCGAGCCCGGCTGCGGCGATCACGCCGATCACGATCGAGGCGACGGTCGCCGCGGTGCCCGAGCCACCGAGCCACGGCAGGACCGGCAGCGCGGCACCCACCACGAAGCACAGGAACGACAGCACGGCGGCCGACCACGGCGACGGCAGCTCGTGGGGGTCGACGCCGAGCTCCTCCCGGGCGTGCACGCCGAGTGCGCGGTCGTGGTCGCGCATCACGTCGGCCGCGGCGCGGCGAGCCGTGTCGGGCTCCATGCCGTGGTCGCGGTAGATCGCCTCGAGCTCGCGCTGCTCGGACTCGGTGTTCACGCCCAGCTCGCGTCGCTCGACCTCGAGTTCGCGCTCCACGAGTTCGTTCTGCGCGGAGATGCTGATCCACTCGCCGGCGGCCATGCTGACCGCGCCGGCCACCGCGCCAGCGATGCCGGCGAGCCGCACCACGCTCGCGTCGGCACCGCTGCCGGCGAAGCCGATCACGAGGAGCACGTTGCTCGTGAGCCCGTCGCTCATCCCGAACACCGAGGCTCGGGCGAGACCTCCCGACACCTCGCGGTGACCCGGGTGCGCCTCGCGGCGCGTGACGGCGTGACGGCTCATGCGGCCACGCTACCCCCGGACGATCGGCAGCGAGCCGGGACCGCCACCGAGCACCGAACCGCCCCAGGTGAGGTCGTCGTCGTCGAGCGCGAGCTCCCACGGTCCGAGCCGTCGGACGAGGGCGCCGACGGCGAGCTGGGTCTCGAGGCGGGCGAGCGGAGCGCCGAGGCAGTGGTGCAGTCCGTGCCCGAACCCGAGGTGCCGGTGGGCGTCGGGGCGGTCGAGCCGGAGCTCGTCCGGTTCTGTGAACGCAGCGGGATCGCGGTTCGCCGACGCGAGCCCGAGGTACACGGTCTGCCCCTCGGCGATCCCGGTGCCGGCGAGCTGCAGGTCGGTGCGTGCCACGCGGACCATCACCCGCGACGGCCCGTCGTAGCGGTGGAGCTCCTCCACGGCGGTGGCGATCGACTCGGGTTGCCTTGCGAGCCGGTCGCGGGCGTCGGGGTGCCGGCCGAGGGTGTGCGTCCCGAGCGTGATGAGACCCGTGGTGGTCTCGTGGCCCCCGAACAGCAGGAGTGTGCAGGCGCCGACGAGCTCCATCGCTCCGAGGGCGGGGTCCGACCGGTCGCGCGCCGCCACGAGCGCCGAGATCAGGTCGTCGCCGGGGTGGCGTTCACGGTCGGCGATCAGCGCGGTGAAGTACTCGGCGAACCGCCGGGTGCCTCGGGCCGCCTGCTCGGCACGGCTCGGGTCGGCGGTGGTGCCGAACACCACGACGGCGAGGTCGCGGCTCCACGTCGCGAAGTCGTCGCGGTCCGACGCCGGGACACCGAGCAGCTCGGCGATCACGATCGCCGGGACGGGGAACGCGAGCTCGCGGAGCACGTCGACCGTCTCACCGTCGTCGAGTCGGGCGCGGAGGTCGTCGACGCAGTCGTCGACCACCCTCGCCACGAACGGTCGGAGCTCGTCCACCCGTCGCGGGGTGAACGCCCGCCGCACCGGGTCGCGCAGCCGATCGTGCTGCGGCGGGTCGTGGAACACCATCCAGCCGCGCAGCAGCTCGAACGTGTCGCCGAGCAGCGCCCGACGGTGGGTGTCGAGCCGGCGCTCGACGGGGGTGAGGCGGTCGCTCGACAGCTCGGGCGCGTGGAACGCCTCGCGCACGGCCGCGTGCGTGCCCACGAACCAGGCGCGGTGCTCGGGGAGCCAGGTGACCGGAGCGTGTTCGCGCAGGGCGCGGTACACGGGGAACGGATCGCGGGCGACGCCGGGGGACAGCAGATCCGTGATCACATCCCGACGGTACACAGCGGTCGGCGGACTCCGGCGAGGTGGCAGACTGGGCTCCCTGACGTGCGACAACGGCGTCGTACCGACTGGAAAGGCAACGCGATGGTGCTCCCCTCCGCGGTCGGCGAGGCCAGTGACGACTGGCTCGCCGCCACCCGCTCCGAGCTCGCGGCGCGAGGCGCTGCGGCCGACCTGCTCGACCGGATCGCTCCGGTGCTGCCCGCCGGCTACGACGAGCTGAACCACCCGCCCACCGCAGCGCTGGACCTGCCGATCGTGATCGACCTCGCCGACCGTGGCGGCGACGTCGCGTCGGCGGTGTTCAAGTTCGCCGAGTCCGGCGCCGACGAGTGGCGGTTCCGGGTGTACCGGCACGGCGCGGCGATCCCCCTCGCGGACCTGCTGCCGCTCCTCGACCACCTCGGGATGCGCGCCCAGGACGAGCGGGCGTTCGTGTTCCGGCTCGACGGTGAGCGGCACGTGCACCTGCACGACGTCGGGGTCGTCGTCCCCGCGGGAGCGGACCTGGCGGACCCCGCGGTCGCCGCGGAGCTGTGCCGGGCCTTCGAGGCCGCGTTCCGCGGCACGGTGGAGGCCGACGGGTTCAACCGGCTCGTGCTCGCCGCCGGCCTCACCGCCCGCCGGGTGGAGGTCGTCCGCGCCTACGCCCGCTACCTGCGCCAGATCGGGTTCCCGTTCAGCCAGCAGTACATCGAGTCGGCCGTCGTCCGCCACGGTGCGATCACGCGCCGGATCGTCGAGCTGTTCGAGCACCGCTTCGATCCCGCGCTCGCCGACCGGCGCGACGCCGACGGCGGGGACGCCGAGCTCCGCGAGGGGATCGCCACGATGCTCGACGCGGTGCCGAGCCTCGACGACGACCGCACGCTGCGCGCCCTGCTCGCGCTCGTCGACGCCACGCTGCGCACCAACGTGTTCCGGCCCGGCGACGAGCCGGGCACCTGGCGCGAGGTGATGGCGTTCAAGCTCGACCCGTCGAAGGTGCCCGACCTGCCGCTGCCCAGGCCGATGTACGAGATCTGGGTCTGCTCGCCGCGGGTGGAGGGTGTGCACCTGCGCGGTGGCCCGATCGCCCGCGGCGGCCTGCGGTGGAGCGACCGTCGCGAGGACTTCCGCACCGAGGTGCTCGGCCTCGTGAAGGCGCAGATGGTGAAGAACGCCGTCATCGTCCCCACGGGCGCGAAGGGTGGCTTCGTGCCCAAGCGCGAGACGTCGTCCCCCGAGGAGTACCGCGCCGAGGGCGTCGCCTGCTACCGGGCGTTCGTCGGTGGTCTGCTCGACGTCACCGACGACATCGCGGGGGGCGAGGTCGTGCCGCCGCCGCACACCGTGCGCTACGACGGCGACGACCCGTACCTCGTGGTGGCGGCCGACAAGGGCACCGCCACGTTCAGCGACGTCGCGAACGAGATCTCCGCCCGGTACGGCTTCTGGCTCGGCGATGCGTTCGCGAGCGGTGGCAGCGCCGGGTACGACCACAAGGCGATGGGCATCACCGCGCGTGGTGCGTGGGAGAGCGTGCGCCGACACGCGCGGGCCATCGGCAAGGACGCGGATCGCGACCCGCTCACGGTCGTCGGCGTGGGTGACATGAGCGGCGACGTGTTCGGCAACGGGTTGCTGCGCTCGCCGCACCTGAAGCTCGTGGCCGCGTTCGACCACCGGCACGTGTTCCTCGACCCCGATCCCGACCCGGCCGAGTCGTACGCGGAGCGAGCCCGGCTCTTCGCCCTGCCGCGCAGCAGCTGGGACGACTACGACCGGTCGATCATCTCGCCGGGCGGCGGCGTGTTCCCGCGCACCGCCAAGCACGTCGACCTGTCGCCGGAGATGCAGAAGGTCCTCGCCACCGACCGGTCGACGTTCACCCCGAACGAGCTGATCTCGGCGATCCTGAGGGCACCGGTGGACGTGCTCTGGAACGGCGGCATCGGCACCTACGTGAAGGCCAGCACCGAGACCCACGCCGAGGTCGGCGACCGCGCCAACGACGGCCTGCGCGTCGACGGCAACCAGCTCCGCTGCCGGATGGTGGGCGAGGGCGGCAACCTCGGGTTCACCCAGCGCGGACGCATCGAGTACGCGCTCGCCGGTGGGCTCGTGAACACCGACGCGATCGACAACTCGGCCGGCGTCGACTGCAGCGATCACGAGGTGAACATCAAGATCCTGCTGTCCGACGTGATGGCGAGCACCGGCATGACCCTCGCGGAGCGCGACGAGCTGCTCGCGTCGATGACCGACGAGGTGGCCGAGCAGGTGCTCGACGACAACCGGGCCCAGACCCTCGTGCTGGCGATCGCCCGCCGGCAGGCGCTGCCGATGGTGAACGTGCACGCCCGCTACCTGGCGACCCTCGAGTCGGAGGGCTGGCTCAGCCGCTCGCTGGAGTTCCTGCCGACCGACAAGCAGATCGCCGAGCGCCAGGCCGCCGGGAACGGCCTCACCACGCCCGAGTTCGCCGTACTGCTCGCCTACACCAAGACCACCAACATCGGCCTGATGGTGCAGTCGAACCTGCCCGACGACCCGTACCTCGAACCCGAGCTGGTCCGGTACTTCCCCGCTCCGTTGCGCGAGCGCTTCGGCGAGCAGATCGCACGGCACCGGTTGCGCCGGGAGATCGTGGCCACCCAGGTGGGCAACCAGATGGTGAACCTGTCGGGCATCAGCTTCGACCACCGCACGACCGAGGACACCGGGGTCGGCGTGGTCGACGTGACGCGAGCCTGGATCGCGGCGCGCGACGTGTTCGACGCCGTGCCGTGGTGGGAGCAGATCGAGGCGCTCGGCGCCGACGTCCGCCTCGACGTGCAGGTCGAGCTGTTCCTCGAACTGCGCCGGCTCCTCGAGCGCGGCGTGGGCTGGATCCTCCGTCACCGTCGCCCGCCGGTCCCGATCGCCGACACCGTCGCCGCCTTCCGAGCCCCGCTGGCTCGCCTCGCGGTGGCGCAGGACGAGGTGCTCACCGGACGGATGCGCGACCTCACGTTCGCGTTGGAGGCGAGCCGGCTCGCCTCGGGCGTCCCCGAGCAGCTGGCGCAACGGTCGGCGATGTGGCCGCTGCTGCACACCACGTTCGACGTGATCGAACAGGCGCAGCGCAAGCACCTCGACGTGATGTCCGTGGCACGCACGTACTGGGAGCTGTTCGACGCCCTCGACGTCGGCTGGCTGTGGGACGCGGTGGGTGCACTGCCGCGCTCGGACCGGTGGCAGACCCAGGCGCGCAACGCGCTGCGTGACGACCTGTTGCACGCCCTCGCCGAGCTCAGCGACGACGCCGTCGACACCGGCGGCGTGGAGGCGTGGCGGGTGGCCAACGAGCGCGTGCTGGCCCGCGCCGCGTCGATGTTCACCGAGATCCGGCGCGCCGACGCCTACGACGTCACCACGCTGTCGGTGGCGTTGCGCCAGCTGCGCAACCTGGTGCTCACCACCGTCGGCACCGGCTGACGTCGACCAGGAGGTGGTCGCACGTGCACCGGGCGCGCCCTCGGCTCCGGGGGAGCGGCGGATAGCGTGACGGGCGCCATGGACGCCCCCGGTTCCTCGCCCCGCTTCCGCATCGCGCCCTCACCGACGGGCTACTTCCACGTCGGCGGTGCCCGCACCGCGCTCTACAACTGGGCGCTCGCGAAGCAGCTCGGCGGCACGTTCGTGCTGCGGATCGAGGACACCGACGCCGAGCGCAACCGGCCCGAGTGGAACCAGGGCATCGTCGACGCGCTGGCCTGGATCGGCATCCACGCCGACGATCCCACGTTCGAGGGTCCGTACTTCCAGAGCTCCTACGCCGAGCACCACGTGGCCGAGGCGGCGCGTCTGTTCGCGAGCGGCGCCGCGTACTACTGCGACATGACGCCCGATCAGATCCAGGAGCGGGCGAAGGCCGAGGGCGTCACCGGCTACGCCGGCTGGTCGCGCGACCTCGGGCTCGGCCCGGGACCGGGTCGGGTGCTGCGCTTCCGGGTGCCCGAGGGCCAGACGGTCGTGCGCGACGTGGTGCGCGGCGACGTCGTGTTCGACAACGCCACCATCGAGGACTTCGTGCTGCTGCGCGGCAACGGATCGCCGATGTTCCTCCTCGCCAACGTCGTCGACGACGTCACCATGCGGATCAGCCACGTCATCCGCGCCGAGGAGCACCTGCCGAACACGCCCAAGCAGCAGATGCTGTGGGAGGCGCTCGGTCACACGCCGCCGGTGTGGGCCCACGTGCCGCTGCTGGTGAACGAGCAGCGCAAGAAGATCTCCAAGCGCCGAGACAAGGTGGCGCTCGAGAGCTACCGCGACGAGGGCTACCTCGCCGACGCGATGGTGAACTACCTGATGACGCTCGGCTGGTCGCCCGGCGATCAGGAGATCCAGCCGTGGGAGGCGATGCAGGCGGCCTTCCGGCTCGAGGACGTGGCGAAGTCGCCGGCGTTCTTCGACCTGAAGAAGCTCGCCGCGTTCAACGGCGAGTACATCCGGGCGATGTCGCCCCAGCACTTCGCCGCGGCCGCCGAACCCTGGATCGCCCAGTGGCGCGACGCACACCCCGGCCACGTGTGGAACCAGGACTGGTTCCTCGCGATGGCGCCGTTCGTACAGCAGCGCGCCACCGTGCTGTCGGAGGCGCCCGGCGTCGTCGACTTCTTGATGCTGCCGTCGCCGCAGTACGACGAGGTGAGCCTGTCGAAGGCGTGGGCGACCGAGGACGCCGCCGACATCCTGGCCGAGACGATCGCCGCGTACGAGACGTGCGACTGGACCGCCGACGCCCTCAAGGCGGCGTTCGAGCCGATCGCCGACGCCCACGGGATGAAGCCCGGCAAGGCGCAGGCGCCCGTGCGGGTGGCGATCACCGGTCGCACCGTCGGTCCTCCGCTCTAC
>WLDE01000245.1 GCA_009704985.1 Actinomycetota bacterium
CCGCGGCCTACGCCAACGCCGCCGCGAACGCTCGCACCACGGCGATGCCGCAGCAGCGGGCGCCGATGCCGCCCCAGCAGCCCGTCCCGGTCGCGTACGAGCAGCCACCCAACCGCAACGGCCTCTACGCGGTGCTGGGCTTCATCGCGGTCATCGCGCTCGTGATCGGTGGTGTGCTGCTCTACAACAGCCTCACCGGTGACGACGCCGAGGAGGAGGTGGTCGAGCCCACCACCGTCACGATCCCGGACGTCGTCGGCCTCCTCTACGACGAGGCGGTCACGGCGCTGCAGGACCTCGGCCTGGTGGTCGAGCCCGTCGCCCAGGCCAACCCTGCGGATCCGAACACCCCCGAGAACCAGGTGTGGCAGATCCTGCCCGCCGCCACCACGGTGGTGGAGGCCGAGTCGACCGTGCAGGTCTTCTTCCAACCGCCGCTCGAGCCGCAGCCGATCCCCGACGTGACCGGCCAGAACCTCGAGGAGGCCAAGCGGCTGCTCACCGAGGCCCAGTTCGTCGTGGTGGAACCCGTCACCTTCGAGGCATCGGAACTCCCGAAGGACACCGTCATCCGCACCGTCCCGCCTGCCGGCGACCTGCTGAAGCCGGGCGAGGCGGTGACGATCATCATGTCGGGTGGTCCCGCCACGCAGCCGGTGCCCGACGTGGTGGGCCAGACCCAGGACGCGGCGAAGCGCTTCCTCGAGAGCGCCCCGTTCGGACTCGTCGTCACCATCCAGCCGGAGGTGAACGCCGAGGTCGCGGCCGGCACCGTCATCCGCACCGAACCGGCCGCCGGCCAGCAGTTGGCGCCCGGGTCGCCGATCACGATCTTCGTGTCGAGCGGCGTGGAGAAGGTGCAGGTGCCGAGCGTGCGCGGGCTCACCGAGGCGCAGGCGAAGAACCAGCTCGTCGCAGCGGGCCTCGTCGCGAGCGTCACCTACGTGAACGTGCCGGCAGGCGACGCCAACGACGGCCGGGTGATGAGCCAGAGCCCGACCGGCGGCAACCTCGTCGATCCGGGCACCACGGTGGGCATCACGGTCGGTCGAGCGGTGGCACCGGCCACGACCACCACGACCACGCCGCCGACCACCACCACGACCACCACGCCGCCGACCACCACCACGACGACCACCACCACCACGACGACGACCACCACCATCGCACCCTGAGGGGCGCGACGGACGCGGCGCGATGGACGCGGCTGGTCGGACCCGGCTGGTCGGGCGGGCCGGGGTCAGCGAACGGTGGCGGCCAGGAAGTTGCGCAGCAGGTCGTGCCCGGCGGCGGTGAGGATGCTCTCCGGGTGGAACTGCACGCCCTCCACCGGCAGCGTGCGGTGGCGGACCCCCATCACCACGCCGTCCTCGGTGCTGGCCGTGACCTCGAGGCAGTCGGGGATCGAGCTCGCGTCGATCACGAGACTGTGGTAGCGGGTGGCCGTGAGCGGCGTGGGCAGTCCGGCGAACACGCCGAGGCCCTCGTGGGTGACGTGGGAGGTCTTGCCGTGCATCAGTGCCGGGGCCCGCACGACGGTGCCACCGAAGACGTGGCCGATCGCCTGGTGGCCGAGGCACACGCCGAACACCGGGGTGCCGCGCTCGGCGAAGGCCAGGATCGCGTCGCAGATGATGCCGGCGTCCTCCGGGCGACCCGGCCCGGGTGACAGCAGCACCGCGTCGGGTGCCACCTCCAGCGCCTGGTCGACGGTGAGCTCGTCGTTGCGCACGACGATCGGCTCGGCGCCGAGTTCCCCCAGGTACTGGACCAGGTTGTAGACGAAGCTGTCGTAGCTGTCGATCACGAGAACCCGAGGACCCGGCATCGCGACAGCGTAGACTCGCGGCCCGTGGCTCCTCCCAAGAGAAAGACCAGCGGTGGCCGTGTGACCCCGAAGGGCACCCGGCCGGGCGACTCGGGGCGTCTCGCGAGTCACGGGCACGCGCAGGAACACGGGTTCGAGGGCGGCCGACCGGTCGAGGCCTCGTCTCGCTACACGCCGCCCACGTCGCGCGCACAGCTCGAGAGCCCGCGCTGGGTGCCGGTGCTGATGTTCTCCTTGCTCGGCCTCGGCGCACTCACGATCCTGCTGCGCTACGTGATCTGGCAGGAGACGAACCTGCCGGTGCTGTTCGGCCTCGCGTTCCTGCTCGGTGGTCTGTATACGGCCACCAAGTGGCGCTGACCACCGCCGCGGCACGTCCCGCCAGCCCGCTGGGGCGCGTTCCACCCAGGCGGTGGGTCCGGGTGTGGATGTCCACTCCAGATGGAGGAGGCTGCCTCCCCCGAACCGGGGGGTTCACCTGAACGTCAGGTGACGAACCGGCTGCGAGTCGATGTCATCGGCGTTACATCGCTGTCATTCGTCACAAGGTTGTCCACAGGGTGTGGATGTCCTTGTGATGTCGTGAGCAGAACCGATGCGGAACGGACGAATCGCCGATCACGGATCCGCTGTCGATCCGCTGTCGATCCGCTGTCGATTCGGGTCGGATTCGGGTCGGATTCGGGTCGACGGGCTCAGTCGTAGATCGGCGCGACGAGATCCATGTCCTCGAGGCAGTGCTTCGGCGGCGGCGGATCCTCGTCCGGGGCCAGCGTGAGCTTGATCTCCAGGCCGCAGACGTTGCAGCGGTACCTGACGTTCACCCGACGCATCTCACCGGGCGGCGGAGGAGGCGGCAACGGTGTCGTCAGGCTCCGCAGGAGCGCGATCCCGGTTTTCCACAGGACGACGCCCATGAGCACCCCGGCCCCGACCCACACGATGGTCGACAGCGCTGGCATGTGCACAGGCTAGGCCCGACGGGCGGGCCCGGCTCAGGCGAGCCGCTCGATGATGGTGGCGTTCGCCATGCCCCCGCCCTCGCACATCGTCTGGAGCCCGAACCGGCCCCCGCTGCGCTCGAGCTCGTGGAGCAAGGTGGTCATCAGCCGGGCACCCGAGCAGCCGAGCGGATGCCCGATCGCGATCGCACCCCCGTTCACGTTCACCCGTTCCATGTCCGGGTGCAGCTCGCGCTCCCAGGCGAGCACCACCGAGGCGAAGGCCTCGTTGATCTCGACCAGGTCGATGTCGTCGATCGTGAGACCGGCGCGTTCCAGCACCCGCCGCGTCGCGGGGATGGGCGCGGTGAGCATCATCCGCGGGTCGTCGCCGGCCAGCGAGAAGTTCACGAACCGGGCTCGGGGCGTGAGGCCGAGTGCCGTGGCGCGCTCCTCGCTCATGATGAGCAGCGCTGCTGCGCCGTCGGTGATCTGCGACGAGTTGCCCGCCGTGACACGGCCACCGTCGTCCTCGGCACGGAACGCGGGCTTGAGCTTGGCGAGCGACGCCATGGTGGTCTCACGGAGCCCCTCGTCGGTGGTCATCGTCGACCCGTCGGCGGCGAGCACGGGCAGGATCTCCCGGTCGAACCGGCCCTCGGCCGTCGCCCGGGCGGCACGCTCCTGCGACCGGACCCCGAAGGCGTCCATCTCGTCGCGGGTGATCCCCCACCGGTCGGCGATCAGCTCGGCCGAGATGCCCTGCGGCACCAGGCCGCCGTCGGGCGCATAGCGCGCCCCGACCATCGGCCCGAACGGGAAGCCGAACTTGCCGTCCACCATCGACGACCCCATCGGCACCCGGGTCATCACCTCCACTCCGGCGGCGACCACCACGTCGTAGGCGCCGGCCATCACGCCCTGGGCTGCGAAGTGCGCCGCCTGCTGGCTCGACCCGCACTGGCGGTCGATGGTGGTGCCCGGGATCGACTCGGGCCAGCCGGCCGCGAGCACCGCGTTGCGACCCACGTTGGCGGCCTGCTCGCCCACCTGCATCACGCAGCCCATGATCACGTCGTCCACGACGCCGGGGTCGATGCCGGTGCGGTCGACGAGTGCCTGCAGCGTGGTGGCGGCCAGATCCACCGGGTGCCAGTCCTTCAGCTTGCCGTTGCGTCGCCCGAGAGGGGTACGGACGGCATCGACGATGACCGCGGTCGGCATGTGGCGCTCCCTCCGCTCGGGCTCCGGTCGCAGCAGTCTGACGGAGGCCCTGATGAGAAACCGAACCGGAGCAGAACCGGCGCGGGCCGGCGCTTCGGGGGCACGTGAACGCAGGTCTGCCTCCGGTGCGCGACAATCTCGGCCCATGAGCACCATCGCAGAGATCGATGCCGTCGTTTCCGGACAGACCGCACCCCGGATGTTCCTCGAGCTGGTCGCCGCCCACGGCTCCGTGCCGGCGGTCCACTCGCTGAAGGACGCCACGCCCGGCAGCTGGAACGTGTGGACCTACGCCGAGCTGGCCGAGCAGACCGCCAAGGTGGCCGCCGGCTTCCAGGCGCTCGGCGTGCAGCCGGGCGAGCGCGTGCTGCTGATGATGCGCAACCGGCCCGACTTCCACTGGTGCGACCTCGGCGCCCAGTTCGTGCGTGCCACGCCCGTCAGCATCTACAACTCCTCCTCGCCCGAGGAGATCCAGTACCTGTCGCACCACGCCGAGGCCCGCATCGCGATCGTCGAGGACGCCGGCTTCCTGGAGCGGATGCTGAAGGTGAAGGCCGAGCTGCCCGAACTGCAGCACATCTTCGTCATCGAGCCGCCGGCGGAGGGCTGCCCCGACGGCGTCCACCCCATCAGCGAGCTGCTCGGCCACGGCTCGGCCGCCCTCGCCGCCCTCGCCGCCGACACCTCGCCCGACGACATCGCGACGCTCATCTACACCAGCGGCACCACCGGCCCGCCCAAGGGCGTGATGATCAGCCAGTACAACGTCGTGTACACGGTGGAGGCGCTCCGGCGCTGCATCGACTTCCCCGACTTCGTCGGCAAGCGCGCCGTCAGCTACCTGCCGATGGCCCACATCGCCGAGCGGATGATGAGCCACTACCAGGGCGCGATCCTGGGCTACTCCGTCTACTGCTGCCCCGACCCCAACCAGCTCACCGTGTACCTCAAGGAGGTCCACCCCGAGATCGTGTTCGGCGTGCCGCGCGTGTGGGAGAAGATCTACAACGGCGTGAACGCCGCCCTCGCGGCCGACCCCGAGCGCAAGGCGAAGTTCGACGAGGGCCTCGCCGCGGCGCTGGCGATCAAGGAGGCCGAGCGCAACGGCACGGCCACCCAGGAGCAGCTCGACACCTGGTCGTTCCTCGACGCGATCGCGTTCAGCAACGTGCGCGCCCTCGTCGGCCTGGACTCGGTGATGGTGGGCGTCACCGGCGCAGCGGCCATCCCGCGGCCGGTGCTCGAGTGGTTCAACGCGATCGGCGTGCCGCTCAGCGAGATCTACGGCATGAGCGAGTCCAGCGGCCCGATGACCTGGTCGCCGAAGGCGAACAAGCCGGGCTTCGTCGGTCAGGAGGTCCCGGGCTGCGAGGTCCGCATCGCCGACGACGGCGAGGTGATCTGCCGCGGCGGCAACGTCTTCCAGGGCTACCTGAAGCAGCCCGACAAGACGGCCGAGACGATCATCGACGGCTGGCTGCACAGCGGCGACATCGGCATCATGGACGAGCAGGGCTACGTGAAGATCGTCGACCGCAAGAAGGAGCTGATCATCACGTCCGGCGGCAAGAACATCAGCCCCGCCAACCTCGAGGCTGCGCTGAAGACGATCCCGCTCGTGGGTCAGGCCGCGGCCATCGGCGACAACCGGAAGTTCTGCTCGGCGATCCTCGTGCTCGACCCCGAGGCCGCCACCGTGTGGGCCCGGGCCCATGGCAAGGAGGGCGTCCCGCTGCCCGAGCTGGCCGACGACCCGGAGGTCGTGGCCGAGGTGCAGGCCGGCGTCGACGAGATCAACCAGCAGTTCGCCCAGGTGGAACAGATCAAGAAGTTCGTGCTGCTCGGCGAGGAGTGGCTGCCCGACAGCGACCTGCTCACGCCCACCTCGAAGCTCAAGCGCCGCGGGGTGAACGCCCGCTACGCGACCGAGATCGAGTCGATGTACGCCGGGCTCGACTGACCCGCTGGGGGCATCGCCACCGGGCGGCCGTCACCGGCCGACCATCCAGACGACCACGCAACCGCGCCGGGTCGCCGCCCCGTGGCGGCGACCCGGTCGCGTCCGGGCCCCTCGGGATCCGACCTGACCGGTGCCGGTGCGGACCCGCCGGCGGATCCGCGCACGGGCTCGTCGTCACTCGCCCGCAGCCACGCGGGCGGGTCGCGCTGCACGTCGATCGGCTGGCGCGCGATCACCAGCTCACCCCGGTGCATCACGCCCGCCACGACCTCGCCACCGCGTCGGTCGAGATGGACCGCGCGCCCACCGACGAGCACGACCATCGGTGATCCACCGGCCGGATCGCGGCCGGCCACCCAGAGCCGCCCACCGTCGCCCGTCACGACCGTGGGCGCGACGTCGGGCTCGAGCACCGACACCGCCCATCCCCGCGCACCCGCGCCGCCGGAGGTGCGCGCGAGCAGTGCCGCACCCGGTGAGGCGATCACCAACGCCAGGTCGTCGTCGCCGACGGTCACCGGGCCGACCACGCGGTGCTCGGGGGTGACCGGGAACTGCAGCTCACGCGCGCGGAACCCGTCCTCGACGGACTCGAGCAAGGTCCATCCCGCCCACCGTCCGCGCACCACCACCTCACCGAGCAGCACCAGTCCGGCGGCGGTCGCGGCCATCCCGCGCACCACCAGGTTCGGGAACTCCTCGACGAGGTCGGGGTTCTCCCGCCACGTCACCAGGTCGGCCGTCTCGAGGTGACGGCTGCGACCGTCGCCGTCGGACACCACGACGTGCCACCGTCGCTCGTCGTGGGTGATCGACACGGGCGTGAGGCCCGGCGGCACCTCGCCGACCACCTCCATCCTCTGTGGAGGGCCGCTCCACACCTGCGTGACCCCGTCCGGGTCGGTGCCGATCGCGACGACGGACGTGCCGTCGCTCCCGAGCACCGGCACACCGACGAACGCCGGCCCGACCACCCGGTCGAGCACCGGCTCGCTCCATGCCGGCCCTGCGCCGCCGACGACGGCGACGCAGAGCCAGCACTCCGGCCCGCGGGCGAGGTGCGAGACCGGATCCTCCTCGGTGTCGGCGGATCCCGAGGAGGGGAGCGAGTCACCGTCGCCGGCCTGGTCGGCTGCGGCGGCGACGGAGGGGACGGGGCGACCCGAGACGTCGTCGGGTCCGGCGGGGTGGGGGGACCGGCTCATCGCTCCGTCAACCGATGAGGACGCTGCTGATCCGGTTGTCCCACCCGCTCTGCATCACCCCGGCCGACACCCCGGCGGAGGTGTTGCC
>WLDE01000246.1 GCA_009704985.1 Actinomycetota bacterium
CCCTCGATGGCTGACCCGTCCGACCTCGCCAAGGCACGCCGCATCGACGACGGCTACCCGATCGTCGTGCGCCTCGAGGGGCGCCCGGTGCTGGTGGTGGGCGGCGGTGTGATCGCGCTGCGCAAGACCCAGGGCCTGCTCGCGTCGGGGGCCACGGTGCGGGTGGTGTCGCCGGAGTTCGTGGAGGGCTTCGACTCGCTCGCCGTGGAGCAGGTGCATCGTCGCTACGAGCCGGCCGACCTCGACGGTGCCTGGTTGGTGGTGGCCGCCACCAACGACCCGGTGGTGCAGCAGCAGATCTTCGACGAGTGCGAGGCGCGTGGGGTGTTCTGCAACGCCGTCGACGACCCCGACCGCTGCAGCTTCATCCTCCCGGCGATCGAGCGTCGCGGCCCGGTGATCATGGCCGTCAGCACCCAGGGCCGCAGCCCCACGCTGGCGAAGTACCTGAAGCAGCACCTCGCCGCGGCGATGCCCGACAACCTCGAGGAGCTCGCCGAGCGCCTGGCCGCCGAACGCAAGGCGATCCAGGAGCGTGGCGAGTCCACCGAGGACCGGGAGTGGCCGAACCCCCTGGCCTGACCGGGGCCGGGCAAGGGGGTCGGGCTGCGGGGTCGACCCGTCGCGTTCAGTCGTCGGCCAGGGGCGGGTTGGCGATGAACATCTCGGCGCCCGTGGGCGGCCCGTCGGGGATCCCCGTCAGCGGGCAGGTGAACGACTGATCGAGGTCGGCCGGCACGACGAGCATCGTCTGCACGTCGCCGTTCGGCACTGCGGCCATACGGGCGCCCTGCAGCAGCGGCTCGTCGCACGGCTCGAGCCCGTTGGCGATCGATCCGACCGCCACCCAGGAGCCGTCCGACAACCGGATCCCCTCCGTCGGCGCAGCAGGAGGCAGCTCGCCGTCCAGTCCGACGCCAGGGAGGAGCGAACAGCCGGACACCCCGTCCGACCGCTCGACGCACACCCCGCTGATCCCGCCCTCACGGTGCGCGTTGACCGTGTGATCGAGGAGTTCGAAGGTGCCGACCACCGTGGCCCCGGCGACGACCTCGTTCGCATCCGGCCGAGCCGCGAGCCACTCCTCCTCGCTGACCGGCTCGAACGACTTCAGGAGAGACACGAGTTCGTCGACGCTTGCCGAGCCGCTCGGGCTGAAGGCGGTGATCTCGATCTCGCCGACGGCCCGCACCACCATGCGATTGATGGTGGTCGTGGAGAAGACGTCCTCGACCCCGGGGATCGGTGCCGCAGCGTCGCTGAGGCCCAACCCGATCGGGCGCTCGATGCCGACATGCACGGTGCCGTCGTCGTCGGCGAGCTGCAACCAGTTGGCCCCGCCGGTGACGATCGTCTGACCGTCGAGCAGGTACTCCGCGGTCTGCACCCAGGCAGCGTCCTCATCGACGCGGAACCTCACGCGATCGCCGTCCCGGATGGCGATCAAGTCGGCGGCGAGCGACCGAGCGGTCGCCTCCTGGCCGTCAGCGGGGGTCAGCACCACCGAGCGCCCGTCCTGGTTCCACGTGAGCCAGCGATCCCGTTGCTCCCAGAGTGCGTCCGATGCCGAGGTGGGAACCGGTTCGGACGCCGTGTCCGAGCCCACGGCCGGATCGAGGGCGGCCTCTGTGGAGGCGGGAACCTCGCCTGACGCTGCCTCGGTCAGGTACAGCGCAGCGAGGCCAGCTCCGTCGCGGGTCTCGAACACGGCGGAATCACCGACGTAGCCGACCGGTCCGTTCGTGTATCGACCCATCTCGACGATCTGCCAGCCGTCGGGGAGTTCGGTGGGGAGGTAGTAGGCGTCGAGGTAGCTGCCCGGCACGACGCCCGCCTCGGTGGAGTCCGGGGTGTCGGCGGGCTGCGGGCCACCGTTTCCGCTCGGCCACCACACGAGGGCACCGGCGGCGGCGACAGCCATCACGGCGGCTGCGGCGGCGATCGGGCGCAGGCTGCGCCGGCGGGGTTCGGCGCTCACCACGGTGATCACCTGGAGGTCGTCCACGGTCGGCGCCTCGGGGGCGTCGGCGGTGGCGGTGCGCATCATCGTGCGCAGACGGTCGTCGAGCAGATCGTTCACTTCAGCACCTCACGCAGTCGGTCCTTCGCACGCGCCAGCTGGCGGCGCACGGTTCCCTCGGAGACGTCGAGCCGGTGGGCGACGTCGGGGATGGTCATGTCCTCCCAGTAGACGAGGTAGGCGATCGCCCGCTGCTGCGGGCTCAACCGGTCGAGCGCCCGGCGCACGTCGAGCGCGTTCGTCGGGTCGACCGAGCTCGTCACCATCAGCCGTCCGGCCCGTTCCTCGCGGTCGGTGCGACGCCGGTCGCTGCGCACCCGATCGGTCGCGCCGTTCACGACGACGAGGGTGAGGTACGCGGGAAGGTCGTCGATGGTGTGGAGGTCGGCCCGTCGCACCACGCGGCCGACGGTGTCGGCGACGAGGTCGTAGGCATCGGCCGGGCCGACGATCGCCGTGGCGAGTCGCATGAGCCGTGGGGATTCGGCCCGGTACACCTGCGCCCACGGGGGCTCGTCGGTGTGCCGGACCTCGGTGGCGGGTTCACCCGTGGAGGACATCACGCCCCGAAGACGTCACCGCACGGCCCTCCGTGTGACAGGGGCGCCGCAGGATCAGTCGATGCTGCCGGCCACGCCGACGGGGCGCTCGCCGGCGATGGTGACGCGGTGCATCACGCGGCGGTCGGTGTAGTCCGCGGTGGCGTAGTGGGCGGTCGAGCGGTTGTCCCAGAACGCCACGTCGCCGGGCTGCCAGCGCCAGCGCACCACTCGTTCCGGTTGCACCATGTGCGTGTTCAACAACCGCAGCAGCGCGTCGCTCTCGGCGGGCAGCAGTCCCTCGATCTCACGCGTGAACGTGTCGTTCACGAACAGGCCGCGCTCACCCGTCTCGGGGTGCACCCGAACCACCGGGTGGCGCACCGACCGCAGCTGGGCGAGCCGCTGGTTCTGCTGGCCGCTCGGGTCGTCGTCGCGGAACCGGCTGAAGGTGGCCGATGCGTCGTGCACCGCGACGAGGTCGTCGAGCAGCCGGCGGATGGGGTCGCTCAGCGTCTCGTACGCACCCACCAGGTCGCACCACAGGGTGTCGCCACCGCGGGCCGGCAGCACCTTGGCGGCGAGCACCGTGGCGGTCGGCGGACGCTCGCTGAAGGTCACGTCGGTGTGCCAGCGGTCGTTGTAGCTGGTGCCGCTGCCGCGCGATCCCACGCCGAGCGGGTAGTCGGCGCTGTCGAGCACGAGCACCTCGGGGTGCTGGTCGTCGAGGCCACCGACCAGCGGGTGCGCCGGCGTGAGCTCGCCGAACCGGCGGGCGAAGGCGACCTGCTGGGTGGGCGTGAGGTCCTGGCCACGGAAGAAGATCACCCGGTACCCGACGAGTGCCGTGCGCACCGCTGCGACCTGCGCGTCGGACAGCTCGCCGCGCAGGTCGATGCCGTGCACGATCGCCCCGATCGACCCGGTGAGCGGCTCGATCGACCACCCGTCGGGGAGCGAGGCGGTGGCGGTGTCGTCGACGGCGGTCATGGCGACATCCTATTCCCGACCCCCGGAGTCGAGAATTCCGCCCGACCGAGACCTCGCGCTGCGCCCCCTCAGCGCCCCCCAGCGCGGGGCACCACCCGCTTCTCGATCATGTCGGCGAAGTAGGTGGGTGCACCCTCGTTGACGTTCCAGCTCCAGATCACCTCGGGGTGCACCAGGATCCGGCCGGTCGTGCCCTCGCGCTCCACCGCCTCCGCCCGCCCGAAGATCTTGATGCCCCGCACGACCCAGGGATCCTCGCTGGCGATGTCGTCGATCGTCACCGATGCACGCGGGTTGTTCACCACGTTGTGCCACTTGTACGTCGCCGGGTTCACCCGGCCGCCGATGTCGATCACGTCACCCACGAGCCGGAACCGGACGGCGGCGACATCGGGCCGCCCGGTCGGGGACGAGGTGCCGATGCGAGCCACCTTCTGCGTCTCGATGTACGCCCGCTCGGCATCGGTGAACACGCTGTCGGCGACGCGCCCGGGATCGGTCATCGCACCTCGTACACGTCGTAGGTCACGGTGCCGTCGGCGCTCGCGCCCCGGGCGACGGCGACCACGTGGTTCAGCCAGGCGTACTGCTCGGCGCCGGTCTGGAACATCGGGGCGGTGGTGATGCGCGTGGCACCGTCGAGGCCGATGCCCTTGTACTCCATGTAGATGTCGGCGCCGTCGTCGGTCTTGAGCAGCAGGCGCACGTCGAGGTGCATCGAGCCATCGGCGCGCACCGTGACCCAGTCGCCGCCGGGGCCGTGCACCGTGCCGCGGAGCCGTTCACCCTCGAACGTGCCGCTGCTGGCGTCGACGATGACCCGGGTACCGGCGGGGCCGTTCGGGACGATGCCGCCCATGGTGGTGGCGGCGGAGATGGTGAACAGCGGGACGAGTTCAGGTGTGGCCATGGGCCGCAACGGTAGTGCCACGGTGAGGGGCCACCCGACCCCGACCCGGTATCCTGTACAAGTCACATACAAGTGCGTCGCGATGGATCGGCGTGGAAAGGTGGTCGAGATGGCCAAGATCGTGGTGAAGAACCCGGTCGTCGAGATGGACGGCGACGAGATGACCCGGATCATCTGGCAGTTCATCAAGGACGAGCTGATCCTCCCGTACCTGGACATCGAACTCGACTACTACGACCTCGGCATCGAGCACCGCGACGCCACCGACGACCAGGTCACGATCGACTCGGCCCTCGCCACCAAGCGTCATGGCGTCGCGGTGAAGTGCGCCACGATCACCCCCGACGAGGCCCGAGTCGAGGAGTTCGGCCTCAAGAAGATGTGGAAGAGCCCCAACGGCACCATCCGCAACATCCTCGGTGGCGTCATCTTCCGCGAGCCGATCGTCATCTCCAACATCCCGCGCCTCGTGCCGGGCTGGACCAAGCCGATCATCATCGGCCGCCACGCCCACGGCGACCAGTACAAGGCCACCGACTACAAGGTGCCCGGCGCCGGCACGGTCACGCTCACCTACACGCCCGCCGACGCCAGCGCGCCGGTGGAGATGAAGGTCGCCGACTTCGGCGCCGACGGCGGCGTCGTGATGGGCATGTACAACTTCAACGACTCGATCCGCGACTTCGCCCGCGCCTCGCTGCGCTACGGCCTCGACCGCGGCTACCCGGTCTACCTGTCCACCAAGAACACGATCCTCAAGGCCTACGACGGTCAGTTCAAGGACATCTTCCAGGAGGTCTACGAGACCGAGTTCAAGGCGGAGATGGACGCCGCCGGGCTCACCTACGAGCACCGCCTCATCGACGACATGGTCGCCTGCGCGATGAAGTGGGAGGGCGGCTACGTGTGGGCCTGCAAGAACTACGACGGTGACGTGCAGTCCGACACCGTCGCCCAGGGCTACGGATCGCTCGGACTGATGACCTCGGTGCTCATGACCCCCGACGGCAAGACCGTCGAGGCCGAGGCCGCGCACGGCACCGTCACGCGCCACTACCGCGAGCACCAGAAGGGCAACAAGACCTCCACCAACCCGATCGCGTCGATCTACGCATGGACCCAGGGCCTCACGTATCGCGGCAAGATGGACGGCACCCCCGACGTCGTCGCCTTCGCCCAGGCGCTCGAGCAGGTGTGCATCGAGGCCGTCGAGCAGGGCGAGATGACCAAGGACCTCGCGCTGCTGATCAGCAAGGACACCCCGTGGCTCACCACGGAGGAGTTCCTCGCGGCGCTCGACCGTCGCCTGCAGGAGAAGATGTCCTGACCCCTCGCCGTCCCTCGCTCGTCGCGAGGGGTGGTCAGCGTTCGGCGGCGAGGTCGGCCTCGTAGCCCTCGGCGAGCAGCGACCGCACCTGCTCCGCCGAGATCGGTGCCACCTGCTGGCACGCCAGGATCGCCGCGCCGTCGGGCGTGTCGGCCAGTTCGGCCCACACCTCCGGGTCCCACATGCCGCTGCGCAGGAACGCCTTCGCGCAGTGCACGAACGTGGTCTCGATCGCGACGACCACTGCCGCCTTCGGCGTCTTCGGCAGCGTGAAGCCGGCGAGCAGCTCGGGATCCACGCTCACCCAGGCGCTGCCGTTGATCCGCACGGTCTCGCTCTGGCCGGGCACCACCAGCACCAGCGCGATCCGGCCGGTCTCCACCACGTTCGTGAGCGTGTCCAGCCGGTTGTTGCCGCTCAGGTCGGCGAGCGCCACGTGCTGGTCGTCGAGCACCCGCACCCACCCGCTCGGGCCGCCGCGTGGCGACACGTCCGCGTTGCCGGCGCCGTCCATGGTGCCCACCACGGCGAAGCGGCACCGGCCGACGAACTCGCGTGACGCCTCGTCGAGCGCCGGTCGCTCCTTGTCGACCACCAGCTGCGACGGCTGGCGGTAGTGCTGACGGAGCTCGTCGAGGGTGCGAATCCGGTGGGAGTCGTGCATCACCTCAGCGTAGGTTCGTGCGTGCCATGACCCCGATCCAGATCCGCCGCCTCACCCCCGACGACCCGCTCGACCTGCTCGAGCGAGCGGGCATCATCGTGCAGACCGCGTACCTGTCGATGGACGACTACCCACCCGACCCGGACTACGACGCCCAGCTCGCCCGGGTGCCCGACCGTGTCACCGACTCGTGCGTGATGGCCGCGTTCGTGACGGGCGAGGGCGGCGAGGAGCTCGTCGGCTGCCTCACGTTCGTGCCGTCGCACGACCATCCGCACAGCGACCACGACGACGCCGGCGCCACCACGTTCCGGTTCTTCGGTGTGGCCCCCGAGGCCCAGGGCCGGCGCGTGGGCGACGCGCTCGTGCGCTGGTGCCTCGACGAGACCCGTCGCCTCGGCCGCCCGCGCGTGCGCATCCACACCATCGCCGAGATGCGGGCGGCGATCCGGCTCTACGAACGGCACGGTTTCGTGCGCGAGCCGTCCCACGACATGCTCGCCGACGACGGCACGCCGCTCGTCGCCTACGTCGTGCACCTCGACGCATGACCGAGCGAGTACCGTCGACGTACCGGCGATCGGGGAGCCGGACGAGCAACCGGATGAGCAACCGGACGAGCAACCGGACGAGGAGGTCGACGCCGTGACGTTCCGCTGGGATCCACCTGGACCGGGGCACTGGGCGCGCGACCGGTCGCACATGCCGCCCGGGAGCACCCCACTGCTGCAGCACGTGTCGTCCACGTCGATGCC
>WLDE01000247.1 GCA_009704985.1 Actinomycetota bacterium
ACCGAGCGGAACCCGCCCGGTCGCCGGGTCGACCGCGACCGGCGGCGCTGCGGCCGGACGTGCCGCCCCCTCGGCGAGCGCGCGCTCGAGCCGCTCGACCCGATCCAACAGCGCCCCCAGGTCGTGCGCCGACGGCTGGTGGGTCAGCTGCACCAGCGCGACCTCGAGCAGCAGCCGAGGGTCGGGGGCATGGCGCATCTCGACGAGGATCTCGCCGAGCCGCTCCATCGCCTTCACCACCTTGGCCGCACCCAGCCGTCCCGCCTGCTCGGCCACCACCGCCGCACGGGTGTCGGGCAGCGCGACGAGCTCGGGAGCCATCAGCGACAGGAAGCAGTCGCGCAGGTACCGGACGACGTCCTCGGTGAGCGCACGGGGATCGCGACCCTGCTGGACGGCGTGGGCGACGGCGGTGAGGGCACGGCCCGGGTCGAACTCGACGAGCGACTCGACGAACTCGCCGTAGGGCACGACGTCGATCTCGTCGCCGCCGGTGGTGGCGAGCAGCTCGAGGGCGCTCAGCGTGTCGCGCGCCGACCCGCCGCCCTGCTCGAGCGCGGCGAGGATGCCGGCCTCGCTGACGTCGAGGCCGGCGTCGGCCGCGACCCAGCGGACGTGCTGTTCGAGCTCGTCCATCGGCAGCAGGTGGAACCGCAGGTGCTGGGTGCGGCTGCGGATCGTGTCGCTCACCTTCTGCGGATCGGTGGTGGCCAGGACGAACACCACGTGGGGTGGCGGCTCCTCGAGGGTCTTGAGCAGCGCCGCCTCCGCCGCCTTGGAGAGCATGTGGACCTCGTCGAGGATGTACACCTTGTGGCGGCCGGGGGTGCCGAGCGACGCCTTCTCGATGAGGTCGCGCATCGCGTCCACACCGTTGTTGCTCGCCGCGTCCAGCTCGTGGACGTCGTAGCTGGTGCCCCGCTCGACCGCGAGGCAGGAGTCGCACTCGCAGCACGGCTCGCCGTCGACCGGCCGCTCGCAGTTGAGCACCTTGGCCAGGATGCGGGCCGAGGTGGTCTTGCCCGTGCCCCGCGGACCCGAGAACAGGTAGGCCTGACCCTCGCGGTGGTTGATGACGGCGTTGCGCAGGGCCCGCACGATGTGCTCCTGGCCGCGGACCTCGCTGAATCGGCGGGGTCGGTACCGGCGGTAGAGCGCTTGGGTGGCCATCGGTCGGAGCCTATCGAAGCGGTGCGCGGGCCTCCCCCGGCCGGCGCGGTCCGTCACCCCCGGCCGGGTGGACCTCGCGTCGGATCCGACGTCCGGGTGTCACCGCAGCCCCCTGACGACGTCATGATCGACGTGTCGGACACGACTCGGACGGCCGCGGCTCACGTCACCGCCCCGTCGTGCCGATGACACCACATCATCGCGACCGATCGACGTGCCCCGTTCGATCGCTCTCGAAACTCACGGGAGGACATCCGACTCATGCGCACACGTCACTGGGCGGCGATCGCCGCGGTCGTCTCACTGGGCCTGGCCGCCTGCGGCGGCGACGACGGCGGTGGCCCGCTGTCCGAGAGCGAGTTCGCCGACCAGCTCTCCGACATCTGCGGCGACGCCCAGCGCGACCTCGGACGGCTCGACCTCCCCACCGACGACGACGTCTCCGCGTTCAGCGCGGATGCCGCCGAGATCCTGAACGGCGCGATCGAGGAGCTGCAGGCCCTCGCACCGCCCGAGAACGCCGCGAACGACCTCGAGGACTTCATCGGCGTGCTCGAGGACCAGCTGCGGGCCGTGGAGGACCTCGCCGACGCCAACGGCAGTGACGAGCGGGACGCGGCGTTCGAGGACCTCGCCGCGGCGACCGAGCGCCAGGGCGAGATCGCCCAGGACCTCGACGTCCCGAAGTGCGGTGGCAACGACAGCGGTTCGGACACCACGACCACCGAGGCCGCCGCGGCGACGACGGTGCCCGCGACCGTCCCGGTCACCACGGCCGCGCCGATCACGCTGCCCCCCACGGTCGCCCCGACCGTGCCCGAGACCACCGCCGCAGCCACGGTGCCGCCCGCGACCACCGCGAACTTCGCCGTCGTCGACCTCACCACCATCTTCGTCGCCCCGGCGGGCTTCTTCCTCTCGCCCGGCACCCCCGACCAGCCGACGATCGACCTGATCGCGTCGCTGCCGGAGATGAACGAGAAGCTGCTCGAGATCGGCGTGGCGACGCTGGTGGAGTCCGGCACGAACCGCGAGATCGCCGACATCTGGGTGGGCATCTCGCGCACCCCGAACATGCCGGCCGACTGGAAGAACATCGACTGCCCCGACGGCGGCGAGCTGCGCACCAGCGCCAACGGCGTGCCCGGCATCGTGTGCTACGGCGCCCTCGAGTCACCGGTGTGGGAGATCTTCACCGCCACGGTGCAGGACTACGGCATCTCCGTGTACACCCTCGTGCCCGACGTGACGAGCGATCTCGTCGTGGACGCGTTCCTCGCCGCGAACCCCTGAGCGGGCGGCGACCGGCCCGAGACCACGCCTGGTGACGAGGGGCGTGCCCCCTCGCACCAGGCGGGTCTCCACTAGCGTTGGCCCACCACCGCCATGGGTCATGCCATTTCCCGTTCCGACCGCGCCCGACGCACGCTCGCCTGGCTGCTGCTGACACTGCTGTCGGTGGCGACCCTCGGCGCGCTCGCAGCGCCCACGGCGTCGGCGTCGAACACCCTGGTGAGTTCGGTCCCCGCGAACAACGAGACGCTGGCCACGTCGCCGACGTCGATGACGTTCACCTTCCTCGAACCACTCGGCCCCACCAACGTCGCGATCGCCACCTGCAACGGCGAGGCGTTCCCCATCGGCGGGGTGACGGTCAGCCCGGATCGGCTCACCGCCACGGTCTCGGTGCCCAACCCGTTCCCGAAGGGCAGCTGCAGCGTCGTCGTGAACGTGAGCTCACCCGACAGCTCGGCGAACGGCTCGGCGGGTATCACGTTCAACATCACCGCCGACGCCGCACCCGTCGCGACCGCCGCGACCGTGGCCCCGACCGACCCGGCCGCGACCGCCTCCACCGTCGCCGTCACGGCGACCAGCACGGCCCCCGTGACCGATCCCGCGGCCGCCGACGACGCGGCCACGGCCGACGACGAGGACCGCGTCGGCGGACCGCTCGGTCTGTCCCGGCTCGTGGCCACGCTCGCCGTCGCCGTGCTCTTCGGCTCGATCGTGCTCATCGTCGTCGCCTGGCCCGAGGGCGTCGAGTACATCCTCACCGTCCGGTTCCTCCGCACCGTGTGGGTCGTGGCCCTGTTCGCCTCGGTGTGCGTGGCGATCTTCCTGACCGCACAGACGACCGGCGGTTCCGTCGGTGCGTCGCTCAGCCCGACGGCGTGGATCGACCTCAAGGACTCGGTGCCCGGCCTCGCCACGCTCGCCCGCGTGGCGTTGGTCGCCGGGTGCGGGTGGGTGGTGATGCGCCCCGAGCGGTGCCTCGACCAGCAGTCGCAGCTGATGGCGATCGGGGTTCCGGCGCTCGCCGTGGCGACCTTCGGGCTCAGCCGCTCCGGCGGTGACCTCGTGCTCGTCGGCTACGCGGCCGGGGTGCTGCACGCGCTCGCGATGGCCGTGTGGCTGGGCGGTGTGGTGCTGCTCACCCGCGTCGTGCTGGCCGGACCCGGCGAGGACGATCTGGTGCACGCGGTCCGCGGCTTCAGCCGGATCTCGGCGCCGGCGCTGATCGTCACCGTCGCCACCGGCGTGGTGCTCGCGTGGCGCCTCGACCGCGGCGCGTTCCTCGACACCTCGCACGGCCGGCTGGTGCTGCTGAAGGGCCTGCTCGTCGCGGCGATGGTGGCCGTCGCGGTGGCCACACGGCAGTTCGTGCGCTCACGGATGCGCAAGGCCGACTCGATGACGGCACCGATGGCGTCGCGGCTCCGGCGGGCCACGGGCATCGAGGCGACCGGCGGTCTGTTCGTGCTGGTGCTCACCGCGTGGATGCTGTCGCTCACGCCGGCCGGGCTCGTCGACACCGGGGACGGTGTGGACTACGCCTACGACCAGGGCCGGTTCGTGATGGAGGACGCCGGCGCCGACCTGACGGTGTTCCTCACCGGTGGCGTGGGCCCGAACGGGGTGCGCGTCGAGGTCGACACCCCCGAGAGCGGACTCAGCTCGGTGCAGGTGACGTTCCGCCCGCCGGACGTCACCCTCGCCCCCACGGTGGTGCTCACCATGCCGGCCGAGCTGAGCGGCACCGGTGCCGCGGTGCTCCCGGAGTCCGAGGGCGTCCCGCTCCTCGTGGCCGGGGTCTGGACGATGGAGGTCACCGTCACCACCGCGACCGGAACCCAGACGCTGTCGAAGACGTTCGTGCTCGCCTGAGTCAGATGCGGCCGGTCACGACGTCGTGGAACGATCGCGGGTCGGCGACCTCGAGCTGGTCGTAGCGACAGCTCGCCGGGTCGCGATCGGGCCGCCACCGCAGGAATGTCGACCCGTGCCGGAACCGGCCCTTCTCGAGCTGCCCGAAGGTCACCTCGGCGACGCGCTCCACCCGGATCGGCACCCACGACAGGTCCTTGCCGGTGTTCCACCGACTCTGTGCGCCCGGGAGCCGACCCTCGGCGTGGGCCTGCGCCTCGGCCCACTCGCGCCACGGGTGCTCGTCGAGCGCACCGTCGAGCAGCGGTGCCAACTCGTGCAACAGCTCGCCGCGCCGCGCCGCGGTGAAGCTGGCGGTGACACCGACGTGGTGCAGGCGACCGGTGTCGTCGTGGAGGCCGAGCAGGAGCGACCCGACGCCCTTGCCGTCCTTGTGGATCCGGTACCCCGCGACGACGCAGTCGGCGGTGCGCAGGTGCTTGACCTTCACCAGCGTGCGCTTGTCGGGGGTGTAGGGATCGGCGAGGCGCTTGGCCACGACGCCGTCGAGCCCGGCGCCCTCGAACTCGACGAACCAGTGCTCGGCCATGGCGTGGTCGTGCGTGCTGGGGCACAGGTACACGCCGGTCGCGTCCGTCCCGGCGCCGGGGCTCGCGCTGGTGAGCGCCTCGCCGAGCAGCGACCGCCGCTCACGCAACGGCGCGTCGAGCAACGAGCGGTCGTCGAGAGCCAGGAGGTCGAAGGCCACGAACGACGCCGGGGTCTCCGCCGCGAGCCGGCGCACGCGCGACTCGGCCGGGTGGATCCGCTGCAGGAGTGCGTCGAAGTCGAGGCCGCGTCCCTGCGCGTCCGGGACGACGATCTCGCCGTCGACCACGCACCGCTCCGGCAGTGCGGCCAGCAGCGGGGCGAGCAACTCCGGGAAGTAGCGGTTGAACGGTCGCTCGTTGCGGCTCGACAGCTCGATCTCGTCGCCCGAACGGAACACGATGCAGCGGAACCCGTCCCACTTCGGCTCGTAGAGCCACTCGCCGTCGCCGCCCGCGGGGATGCGCTCGGCGGCCTTCGCGAGCATCGGCGCGATCGGTGAGTCGAGCGGCAGCCCGGGGAAGCTGGTCATGGGCCCAGCCTGCCAGGAATGCACGTCGCCGCAGGTCGGCAACTAGGTTGGTCGCCCGTGAGTGACCCCATGATCGAGAAGCTCGAGGACCTCCGGCAGCGTCGCGAGCAGGCCCATCACGCCGGCTCGCCGCGGGCGGTGGAGCGCCAGCACGAGAAGGGCAAGATGCTGGCCCGCGAACGCATCGAGTACTTCCTCGATCCGGGCAGCTTCCACGAGCTCGACCTCCTCGCCCGACACCGAGCGCACGCGGCCGGGCTCGAGGAGCGGCCGTACACGGATGGCGTGATCACCGGCTGGGGCACCGTCGACGGTCGCAAGGTGTTCGTGTTCAGCCAGGACTTCACCGTGTTCGGTGGCGCCCTCGGTGAGGTGTTCGCCGAGAAGATCCACAAGCTGATGGACCTCGCGCTGAAGGTGGGCGCCCCGGTCGTCGGCCTCAACGACGGCGCCGGCGCTCGCATCCAGGAGGGTGTGGTGAGCCTCGCCAGCTACGGCGGGATCTTCTACCGCAACGTGCTGTCGAGCGGCGTGGTGCCGCAGATCTCGGTGATCCTCGGCCCCTGCGCCGGTGGTGCCGTGTACTCGCCGGCGATGACCGACTTCATCTTCATGGTGCGCGAGTCGAGCCACATGTTCATCACCGGTCCCGACGTCGTGAAGACGGTGACCGGCGAGGAGGTGACGCTCGAGGAGCTGGGCGGCGCGATGAGCCACGCCACCAAGTCCGGTGTCGCGACGTTCGTGAGCGCCGACGAGAAGGCGTGCCTCGACGACGTCCGCTACCTGCTGAGCTTCCTGCCCTCGAACAACCTCGAGGAGCCGCCGGGGGTCGACACCGGAGACGACCCGGACCGACTCTGCGAGGACCTCCGCACGATCCTGCCGCCCTCGCCGAACCAGCCGTACGACATGAAGAAGGTCATCGCGTCGGTGGTCGACGACGGCGAGTTCTTCGAGTACTTCCCGCACTGGGCGAAGAGCATCGTGTGCGGCTTCAGCCGCATCGACGGCCAGCCGGTCGGCATCGTGGGCAACCAGCCGATGATCCTCGCCGGCGTGCTCGACATCGAGTCGAGCGAGAAGGCGGCCCGGTTCGTGCGCACGTGCGACGCGTTCAACATCCCGCTGCTCACCTTCGTCGACGTCCCCGGCTTCCTGCCCGGTGTCGACCAGGAGTACGGCGGCATCATCCGCCACGGCGCCAAGCTGCTCTACGCCTACTGCGAGTCCACCGTGCCGCGGATCCAGATCATCACCCGCAAGGCCTACGGCGGTGCGTACGTGGTGATGAACTCGAAGTCGATCGGCGCCGACCTCGCCTACGCGTGGCCGACCGCAGAGCTGGCTGTCATGGGGCCGCAGGGCGCGGTGGAGATCGTCTACCGCCGCGAACTCCAGCAGGCTGCCGACCCGGTCGCACGCCGGGCCGAGCTGGTGGCCGAGTACACCGAGAAGTACGCCAACCCGTACAACGCGGCCGAGCGCGGGTACGTCGACGACGTGATCGATCCGGCCGAGACCCGTCAGAAGATCGTCGCCGGCTTCCGGATGCTCCGCAGCAAGCGCGAAGAGCTGCCGCGCCGCAAGCACGGCAACGTGCCGCTCTGAGCCCGGCCGAGCGCGAGGACCATCCCGATGGACACCCAGATCACCCCGCCGCCCACCGACGACGAAGCGGTCGCGATCGTCGCCGCGATGCAGGCGCTGTGGCCGCGACCGGTCATCGCCGCCGAGGAGAC
>WLDE01000248.1 GCA_009704985.1 Actinomycetota bacterium
CGACCAAACGCCGTGGCGCATCCGTCTTCGACTGCAGGCGAGGCCGGCCTGGTCGCCAGTTCCTAGCGACCCAGGTCGTTGCCCTTTCGGCCAGGCGCCGCGAGAGCCGGGACGGGAACGCCGAAAGGACCGACGGGAGCATCGACGGGAACATCGACGGGAACATCGACGGGAACATCGACGGGAACATCGACGGGAACATCGACGGGAACTCGCTCGGGTGAGGATGCGTGTCGGCGGTGGTTGTGAACACCGCCCGGTCGAGCGGGCAAGAGTAGGGCGTGACCTTCGACGCCGATGCCGCACAGCCCGCCAGCGAGGCGGCGAGCGTCGTTGGTGCCTGGTTCGAGCAGTACGTCGATGTGATCCACGCGTACGTGTGTCGTCGCGCAGGTCGTGAGGTCGCTCGTGATGTCACGGCTGAGACGTTTCGGGTCGCGCTGGCGCAGTTCGATCGGTACGACTCGTCGCTCGGTCATGAGCGTGCGTGGTTGTACGGCATCGCGTCGAACCTGTTGCGTCGTCATTGGCGTTCCGAACAGCGGTTGCTGCGGTCTCAGCATCGGAGCGCTTCGTCGGTGTCGGTGGTCGGTGATCCGCTGTTGGCGGTGGAGGACCGGTTCGACGCTCGTCGGGATGTGGACCGGGTCCTCGAGGCTGTGGCGTTGCTCGATCCTGATGACCGGGACGTGTTGTTGTTGACGGTCTGGGAGGGCTTGACGAGTGCTGAGGTCGCTGCAGCTCTCGGGGTTCCTGCCGGCACTGTCCGGTCGCGTCTGAGTCGTATCCGTGCGCACCTCCGCGCCGATCAAGGAGCATCGAAATGAGCGACATGGACCTCCTCGAGGCTGCTCGGCCCGACGTCGCACCGTTGACCGATGACGAAAGGCAGTGGTTGCGTTCGCAGGTCTTCGAAGAGTCCCCGACCGCGCCGGCAGCTGGACCCACCGAGACGGCATACCGTGCTACGCCGGTCGTGCTGTCGGCAGGCGGCCAGGAACGGACGCAGGGAAGCTGGCCCGCCCGTGCGTTGACGATCGCTGCTGCCGTGATCGCTCTCGTCGGTCTCAGTGGCTTGTGGATGGCAGCCCGCCCGGACGGTGCCGAGGACGAGCCTGCCGCGAGTGCGCCGCCGGCCTCGACGTCACTTGTGCCGGCCGCCGCTCCGTTGTGGTATCAGCCGATCCGGTCGGTACTCCCGGACGGCTTCGACCAGATCGTCCTCACGGACGCTTCAGCGCAGTCCCTCAGCTTCAAGGCGTTCCGCACCGGGACCCGCCAGCTCCTCGAAATGAGCATCGGCTGGCCCGGCACCGAGGGGCGGAAGAACACATCGGAGGTGGTGACCTTCACCGACACCCGCGGCGACTACTACGAGTCGACCTCCGCGGTCACCCTGATCACCAACGACCAGCGGATCGTGAGCGTCCGCTGCGGTCTCTCGCCCATCGGCGGCGGCGCTGTCGGCTCGGCGTCGATGGCTGATTCCCGGCGCGACTACTGCGGCCCCGGCTTCGACAACCTCGGCCTCGATCCGGCCTCACGGCGGGACCTGACAGTTCGGTTCGCCGGGGCGTTCCCGTCGGAGTCCTCGATCGCCGGCTTCGCTCAGCCGACACCGCCACCCAGCGAGTCGCCCGCACTTCTGCAGCAACTGACCGAGTTCCTCGGCGTGCCTGTCGAGATCGGCGGCGAACAGGCCTTTGGAGTGCTCCGAAATGTGAATCTCAGCAACCCGACGTCCGCACGCGACACCGAGTTCACCGTCATTCACGGGATCTGGCCCCCTCAGGTCGCCGACGGAGCGAACACCGGAGCGGCAGGGTCGAGCCGCTTCTTCCACTACGACGACGTCGCCGTGGCACTGGTGGTGACAGCTGACGGCACCGGCTACCACCTGCTGACCACCAACCTCGCCGACGACCACCTTGCGCGGCTCGGATCTCTGCTCGACCTCCTCGCTGCGTCGGATGAGCAGCCGGCGGGCCCGATCGGCGTGCCGGATACAAGCCCGGCGAGCATCGTTCCGACCTCCACGATCTCCGTGGGTGAAGGCTCAGCACTCGCGATCGCGATGCAGATCGACGGGACCGTGCTCGTCGTCAACGCCTCGGGCACTGATGGCCTCGCAGCGTCGTTCGCCCGAGCGCTCGGCGACAACGGGTTCACCACCGTCGACCCGACCAACGCAGTCGACGGGGTCATCAACACGCAATCCGCCATCTACTTCCACGACGACGCGCCGATTGCCACCTACAACGCGCTGTCAATGATGGACGCAGTGCCGATCCCATTCGGAGAGAACCTCCACGGCCAAGCGATCCCAGGGCTCACCGACGCCATGCTCGACAGCGCTGATGTCATCGTCGTGCTCGGCACCGATCTCGTCAGCGCACCGTGGGAAGCGGCGTCGCCACCCCTGGTCCGACAGGGCATCGGAGAACTCCTCGTTGTGGATGCTTCGACGACCCCCGCAGGCAGCGAAAGCGTCGCACAGCAAGTCGAACAACTCCGAGATGACGGAGTCGCGATCGCCGGTGTGCTGCCTGCGACACGCGAGGTCGAAGAGGCCATGCTCATGCCGATCGAAGGCTCCACGCCATGGACGTTCGCAGTCGCCGAACTCACAGGAATCGATGGCTTCGACACCTGGACGCCATCACTCATCTCCGAACCCGTGCCACCCGGAGTGCGCGCCGTCTTGATCCTCACCGATCAGTAGCAACCGGGCGAAGCCCACTCACGAAGTGCGAGACCACCCACCAGCCCACAGCCGGAGGTACGGGCCAGGTCAGCGGTGGGCGTGAATGAGAGGTTGTCTCAGGCGGTTTGGGACGTTCACGTAGCATCGGGGACGTGGTGACGCAAGCTCGACCCATCGACGGTGCGGAGGGCTATCGGCTGTTCCTTGAGCATGACGGGCACATCGAACTCGACGAGATCAACGAGCACCTCCGAGGCCTTGGACTACGTGAGCTTCAGCCGCGCAGCATGACCCACTTCAGGAAGCTCCAGCGGTACGGGTACAAGTCGTATCTGACGCAGAACCGCCTCGACCTCGCCGTCGCGGGCGAGGCGGCGTGGTCAGATGACATGCGCGCCCAGTACCCAGAAGTGCGTCGACCGTTCCCAGGTCTCCTACTTTTCGACGCTCGGTGGCATTCCGTCACGGTCGAATCTCTCGGGACTGCTGCAGCTTCGGTCAGCGGCGAAGTCACTCCCACCGCTGGGACCTCCGTCGTGCTTCACCTCGTTGCGACCGGAATCGAGCGCACGGCAACTGTTACGAGGAACGACCCGACCGCGGGGCGCGCCGATCTTGTCTTCGACACGAGCTCAAGCCTGCGAACTGCGGGCGACGACGCGCCCTTTCAGCTCGTCCTGACGATGCCGATGGCCGGCGATAGCGAGAACCTCGTCGCGCTGGCTGACCTTCTCTTGCGCCTTGAGCGGCTGGTCACTCGGCTGAACCTCGGGAGCGAAGAAATCCCGCGGGTCGCTTCAGTGAGCAAGTCGAGTCCGTTGGCGATCGCATTGATCGGCGATCAGTCATTGCCAGTCATCGGCTCCTTCATCGTCGCCGCCGTCGGCGTGCGGTACGCGTGGTATCAGGGAACGAAGACGAAGTACGAGGCGGCCGGCATCCAGCTCGACAACGAACAGAAGCGTCGCAAGGTGCAGCAGGAGGCCGACGCTGAATTGCTCAGCGCCCTCGAAGCTGAGGAGTCCGCCGAGGCGCCCATCTTGCTGCAGGATTTCGAGGTGAAGGGGCTGGACAAGGGAGCAGCGAACTCAATGACACGTCGTGGCTTCCTCGATGCGTGTCGGGCGGTGATTGCGCTTCCCGTGCAGCTGCTCGCCGAGTCTTCGGAACGCGACAACGACGGCCGGCGGTGAGATGTGGAATTCGCCGTTGTTGCCTCAAAGATGCACATGACTGGACCGAGATCGGGCATGACGCCGCGCACGGCGGTGCTTGTCGCGGCTGATGGCTGCCGCGCGGCTCGCTGCGAGGGCGGATCCGCTCTCTATTGACCGGGGTCGTACGGTGTGGCCATGGCTGCTCGTCCCGATCTGCGCTCGATCGTCGAGCGGAACCGCATGGAGATTCTCGATCTCGTGCGTCGGCATCGTGGCCGTTCGATTGCTGTGTTCGGCTCGGTCGCTCGGGGTGAGGCCACGTTGGATAGCGACATCGATTTCCTCGTCGAGTTCGAGTCGTCCACTTCGCTGCTTGATCTGGTGCACCTGGAAGCGGCGCTGGCCGAACTGCTGGGTGTGGACGTCGACGTGGTGTCGGAAGGGGCGCTGCTCGATCGAGACGCCGAGATCCGCAACGACGCAATCAAGCTGTGAGTCGGGCCGACGCTCATCGAGTCGCCGACTTGGTGATGGCGGCCGACGAGATCGCTGCGATCGCCGCTCGCGGTCGCTCTGCGGTCGACGTCCTCGTGTGTCTCCCGGGACCATCGAGCGTTGCCGTTCTACGACGCGGCCGAGTGAGCTGACCGGCCCGGGTCAGGCAGTGTCGTCAGCCCATCGCAGTTCGATGGAACGGCGGGGAAGCTCGTCGTCTGGTGTCTGTGTCAGATACACCCTGAGGTCTCTCTTGTTGCCGGGCTTGCCGTCGAAGTTGCCGATGATGACGGCGATCGTGGTCGGCGGGTCGGTCGGCTTCACGTAGATGGACTGAGTGATGTACCCGATGTGTGGGCGCTCCTCGGACAGGTACGGGTCGAGTTGGCTGTACTCCGCATCGAAGATCCAGCCATCGGTCGACATCCAGTCCTTGTATGCGGCCGTGAGTTCTTGGATCGTGTACCCGCTGATGCGATGGCCATCACGGGAGTCACCGAGTCGTTGTGCCGTGGTCGGCACGGGGATGCCGAGCACACCGGAGTCCTTCGTGTTCGAGGTCGTCGGACCCGCTGCGACTTCTATTGTCGACTCCGTCTCGGCCGGAGGTGAGGCAGTCTCGATTGGGTTGGCGACGTGGAAGCCCGATGAACTCGCTGCTTCGCAGAGGCGGCGGTCGGCGCTGCTGAACACGTCGGCGCCCACGAGGTGGGCCGCTGCGAGGTGTACGGCGTCGTACCCGCGCAGGCCGTGGGTTGTGGCCAGATCGCCGGCCAGTCGCATCAGATCGTCGTCGATCTCGACCACGGACAGCTGCGACCACAGCACCTCCAGGCCAGTGGTCGCGCTTCGGAACACGGCTGGGGAGATCCGGCGCTGTCGCTGTGCCGCTGCGAGCGCAGCGCGGGCCTCGACGTGTGCGACCCTCACCGTTGCCAGCACGTCGGGCTCGTCCCAAATCGCAGCGGCCTCGGCAGTGCCGGCTTCGTCGATCAGCAGCTTGATGAGCGTGGACGTGTCGACGTAGGTGATCACTGTCGTTGCTCGGCCACCAAGTCGCTGACCGAACCGGATGAGCGCAGTGGCACCGGCCGTTGACGCACCTTCGACGTCGGTGGCCGGACGAGGCCGGCCTCGATCAGCGCAGCCAGCTTGTCGTTCGGCTGGTCCGCCATGCCGTTGAGGCGGGCGACCGGTCGACCGCGGTCGGTCACGACGATCTCCACGCCTGCCTCGACCTGATCGAGGTAGCGACTGAGGTTGTTCTTGAGGTCGCGAACCCCGACCTCGATCCGCGTTGATGTGGCTACCTTCATGTGATCGAGTGTAGCTACTTGGTGGGAGGTTGTCGCTCGGATTCTTCCCGGTGCCGGGAAGCTTGCGAGCCGACTTGGCCCGTCGCGAAACCGCATCGATTTCCTGCACAGATCCTGCACGGGATTCTCCGGCACCACCCGAAAGGGGCCCCACCGGGCGGACTCGACGGACGGGCGCACCGCACCTGAGCTGGGCAAACGGAATCCACAGGACCAGCCGGACGACTCCTGGGCGACTTAAACCCCCCTTCCCGCAAGGGAGTGTGGGTTCGAACCCCACCCCGGGCACCACTCGCCGCCGCCACCCGGCGTTTCCGGGTGCCACGCTCGCACGAACTTCCTGGAGATCCGAGATCACTGGCACCCGAGACTCCGCGCCCGAACTCCTGGGCGCCAGTGAGTCCTCGCCGACGCTGGTGGAATCTGGGTGCCGGCACCCAGGACGCGAAGGCCGAATTCCTGGGCGCCACGGATACGTCACCAGCGCTGGTCAGCGGCGGGCGCTGGCACCCGGAAACCTCGCTCTGGCGAGCGGCCGCACTCCGTTCGACGACGACGTCGTCCTTCGCTGCGCCATCGAGCGGAGCCTCCAGCACGCAGGCGAGCCGTCATTCGAACGGGTCTGCGGCCTCGATCGGGTTCGCGACGTGGAAGCCTGCTGAACTCGCTGATTCGCAGAGGCGGCGATCGGCGCTGCTGAACACGTCGGCGCCCACGAGGTGGGCAGCTGCGAGATGTACTGCGTCGTATCCGCGGAGGCCGTGCGTCGTGGCCAGATCGCCGGCCAGTCGCATCAGATCGTCGTCGATCTCGACCACGGAGAGCTGGGACCACAGCATCTCCAGCCCGGTGACCGCGCTCCGGAACACGGCCGGGGAGATCCGACGCTGTCGCTGCGCCGCTGCGAGCGCAGCGCGAGCCTCGACGTGGGCGACCCTGACGGTGGCCAGCACGTCGGGCTCGTCCCAGATCGCAGCGGCCTCGGCAGTGCCGGCTTCGTCGATCAGCAGCTTGATGAGCATGGACGTGTCGACGTAGGTGATCACTGACGTTGCTCGGCCACCAAGTCGCTGACCGAACCGGATGAGCGCAGTGGCACCGGCCGTTGGCGCACCTTCGACGTGGGTGGCCGGACGAGGCCGGCCTCGATCAGCGCAGCCAGCTTGTCGTTCGACTGGTCCGCCATGCCGTTGAGGCGGGCGATCGGTCGTCCACGATCGGTCACGACGATCTCGACGCCTGCCTCGACCTGATCCAGGTAGCGGCTGAGATTGTTCTTGAGATCTCGAACGCCGACCTCGATCCGCGTTGATGTGGCTACCTTCATGCGGCTGAGTGTAGCTACTTGGTGGGAGGTCGTCGCTCGGGTGTCACCGGTGCCAGGGGGCCGGGAAGGCCGGAGTGCTCACGTGCGGAACGCACCGACTTCCTGCACGGATCCTGCACGGGCATCCGAGATCACTGGCACCCGCGACGTCTTCCGGGCGCTGTGCTC
>WLDE01000024.1 GCA_009704985.1 Actinomycetota bacterium
CGACGAGCCCGACCAGCCCGACGACGACCCTGCGGCCCACCACCTCGACGTCGCCCACCACCTCGACCAGCACCTCGGCCCCGAGCAGCACCACGCCCGGCGGCGGCAGCGGGCCCACCACCACCGACGACGACGACGACGACAGCACCAGCACGACCTCGGACGACGACGCCACCGGCAGCGGGAACAGCGGCAGCGGGAACAGCGGCAGCGGGAACAGCGGCAGTAGCACCGACGACGACTGATCGGCGCACACCGGACCGCACCGGAGCGCACCCGACGCGCACCTGACGCGCACCCGGAGCGCACCTGACCGGTCCGGCCGCCGGCGGGCCTGTGGTGCCAGAATCGCCCGTCGTGGGCACGACCGATTGGAACCCGCTGCTGCGGGGCGAGTTCGACAAGCCGTACTGGGCCGAGTTGCAGGCCTTCGTCGCGGCCGAGCGGGCCCGCGCCGAGGTGTTCCCACCCGCCGACCAGGTGTTCGCCGCCCTCCACCTCACGTCGTACGCCGCGACCAGGGTGGTGCTGCTCGGGCAGGACCCGTACCACGGTCGCGGCCAGGCACACGGCCTGTGCTTCTCCGTGCGCCGCGGGGTCGCGCCGCCTCCGTCGCTGCAGAACGTCTTCCGCGAGCTCCACGACGACCTCGGCGTCGATCCGCCCGGTCACGGCAACCTCGAGGCGTGGACGATGCAGGGGGTGCTCCTGCTCAACACGTGTCTCACGGTGCGCAGTGGCGCGGCCGGTTCGCACCACGGCAAGGGGTGGGAGACCTTCACCGACGAGGTGCTCCGCGTGGTGAACGCGAAGACCGAGCGGGTCGTGTTCCTGCTGTGGGGGGCACCCGCCCGGCGGAAGGCGGCGCTCGTCGACACCTCCCGTCACGTCGTCGTGCAGTCGGCGCATCCCTCGCCGCTGAGCGCGCACCAGGGGTTCTTCGGCAGCCGTCCCTTCAGCCGCACGAACGCGGCGCTCGAGGAGGCGGGGCTGGCGCCGATCGACTGGCGGATCCCGGCCTGACCCGATCGGGACGGCCGGGAACATCCGGTGGAGGCGCGTCTACCATCGGTTCCGTGGCCGGGAGATCGAAGCGGAAGACGCGGCGACCCCTCACGCAGCACCCCCGCGTGATCACCCTGCGACGCCGATCGCACCTCGTCGACACCATGGTGGGCACGCTCGACGGGTTCCGCCTCCACCAGACGGGCCGCAGCGCGGCACTGGTGTCGCACTTCGGGTTCATCTCGGTGTTCCCGCTCTTCCTCGTGTTCACCACCGTGCTCGGGTTCGTGCTCCAGGACAACCCCGAGCTGCAGGCGTCGATCGTCGACTCGGCGCTCGCCCGGTTGCCGCTCATCGGGCCGACCCTGACGTCGAAGCCCGAGGCGCTCCAGGGCAGCGCCGTGCTGCTCGTCGCCGGTCTGCTCGTCGCACTGTGGAGCGGGATGAAGGCGTTCGTGGCGCTGCAGGGCGGCCTCGACAACACCAACGAGGTGCCGATCGACCTGCGCCACTCGTTCGTGCAGACCCGGCTGCGCGCCCTCGGAGCTGTGGCGATCTTCGGTGCGGCGCAGGCGGCGAGTGCGTTCCTGACCACCGTGGTGACGGCCGCCGGGCTGCCGGCACTGAGCAACGTGCTCCTCACCGTCGCCGCCGCGGCGCTCAACGCCGCGGTGCTGGCCGTCATGTACCGGTGGCTCACCAGCGCCGACACCGCGTGGCACACCGTGTGGCGCGGCGCGGTGTTCGCCGGCGTCGGCTTCGCGCTGCTCCAGGTGGTGGGCACGGCGGTGATCGCTCGGTCACAGGCCAACGCCGAGTCGGTCTACGGCGACTTCGCCGCCGTCATCGCGCTGCTCGCCTGGCTGAGCCTGCACGCGACCGTGGCCCTGATCGGCGCGGAGATCGACCGGGCGCGAGCGACCTCGCCCTACTGGCCTCCGGAGGGTGACGTGTCGCAGCCGGCGCCGGAGGCAACGTCCGCGATCGCGCTCGCGGCGACGGCCACCTCAGCCGAGGCCGGGGTGCAGCGCGACGAGGTGTGACGGCAACGGGTCCGACTCGGTGCTGCAGCAGGTGTCGGCGTCGACCACCTGGAACCCGACCCGTTCGAGCACCTCGTCCGCCGACGAGTGCGCCGGCACGCAGCAGGTCACCGACGCACCCACACCGATCCACGCGAGCACGGCCACCGTGGCAGCCGACGCATCGCCGATCGTGACCAGCCGCTCCACGCGGTGCGTGCCGTCGGGCTGCCCGGCGACGATCGCCGCACCCACGAGGTCGTCCCCGGTCGGGGCGCGCAACTCCAGACATCGCGCCCCCTGGTCGGCGAACCACCGCACGAGCCACGACCGGCCCAGCAGTTCGGCGGCGACCGCACGCGGTGCATCGACCTCGCTGACCACCACACCGCGGGCCGAGTCGCGAGCGATGTCGAGCGACGCGACGTCGCGCACCACACCGTTCCGGTAGTGCAGTGTCCAGCGCGGCGCCATCCCGCGGCGTGCGTACGCGGGCAGGGCCGCCGGGTGGCCGGAGCTGAACGTGGTGCGCCGAGGGCGACCCGTCAGGAGTGCGTCGAGGATCGTCCCGCCCACACCGCGTCCCTGCGCCGCCGGGTGGACGAAGAGGTCGGTCACGAGCGCGCCACCGTCGTCGAGCGGAACGACGCCACCGAACCCGCTCACGGCGGCGCCCGGTGCGTCCTCGTGCACGAGCAACTGGCCGTGATCGACGACGACGGAGAGGTAGGCGTCGAGCGACGCAGGCAGCTCCGCCCCGGTGGCGGCGAGGATCGCCGCGAGGCGGTCGGTGTCGGTGGACCGTGCGGGTCGGAGCGGCACGACGCCACTGTCGCACGCGGGCGACCCCCGGACGCGAGCGATCCCCGGCACGTGGCCGGGGATCGCTCGGGACTCGGTCCCGCCGGGGGGAGCGGTGACCTCGTGGGCCGGACGGACCTCGTGGTCCGTCCGTCGGTCCGTCAGACGAGCTCGGGCTCCTTCACCGGCTCGTGGGCGACCAACAGCACCGTCTCGTCCTTCTTGGTGGTGAAGGCGTGCACCAGGCCGGCGATCGACAGCAGCGCCATCAGACCGGCGAACAGGTAGACGATGATGGCGGCCAGCTCGGCGCGCTCGCCGAAGATGCTGAAGCCGTAGGTGGTGAGCAGCAGGCCGCGCAGCGTCTCGCCGCGGAACATGCTGTCGCGGAGTGCGTTGACCGTGTCGAGCTCGGCCTGGATGGCCTCGGTGGGCTGGCCGGCGTCGGTGGCCGTCTGCAGGTCGGCACGCAGCTGGCGCTGGGCCGTACCGATGCTGGCGTAGGTCTCACCCGGGTAGCCGTCCTCGATCGCGCTCTCCCTCATGTGGAGGGCGATGTACTCGTTGGCGTAGCACTCCGCCTTCGCACCGCTGTCGAGCGGCGTGCCGGCGTAGCGCACGAGGCACGCCGAGGCGGCCTCGTCCTCGCTCAACCGGTCGGCGGCCGTGAAGGTGATCTGCTGGTCGGTGAGCTGGTCGTGCACGTAGCCCTTGGCGAAGTCCGCCTGGTTCGTGAGCACGAGGCCCAACACGAGCAGGAGGGCGGCGACCACCAGGCCGCCGATGCTGAACGCGATGTCCAATGTCCGGCGCTTCATCTGTTTCGACCCCTTGTTCTCCGACGGCACCCGTTGTGACGTCGGGGTCGATCGTGGGCGCGACCGACGGGGCGCCGAGAGGGCCCAAGGTCCCTGTCGCGCAGGACCTACGCGCGTACTTCACGACGGCGTGTCGGAGCACCCCACCCGGTCGGGTGAGGCCGGCGCCGCGGCGTCAGCACACGACGGAACCGGCCGCCGTCAGCGACCGGGACGACTCGCCGACGAGCACGTGGTACACCCCCGACGGCACGACCCAGTCGTGGCGCGAGACGTCCCACACCGCGAAGGCCCGCTCGGGCAACCAGATCTCCGCCGTCACGGTGTCGCCCGGCGCCGCGTGCACCTTGGCGAAGCCGCGCAGTTCGCGGCGCGGTCGGCGCGGCCCGTCCGATGGCGCCTCCACGTAGCACTGCACCACCGTCGTGCCCGGGCGTGCACCGGTGTTGGCGAGATCGACCCGCACGGTGAGACCGTCCGCGATCGAGCCCTCCAGCTCGGCGTGCGCGACGTCCCACGACGTGTACCCGAGGCCGTGGCCGAAGGGGAACACCGGCTCGATGCCGCGAGCGTCGTACCACCGGTAGCCGATGAACTGGTGCTCGTCGTAGCGGGCGACGCCGTGCTCGCCGGGATGCGAGAGGAACGCCGGCGTGTCCTCGAGGCGTGCGGGCACGGTCATCGGCAGCCGGCCGCCCGGTTCGGCATCGCCGAACAGCACGTCGGCGAGCGCGTTGCCGAACTCCTCACCCGGGAACCACACCTGCAGCACGGCGGCGACGTCGTCGAGCCACGGCATGGTGACCGGCGAGCCGGCGTTGACCACCACGATCGTGTTCGGGTTGGTGGCGGCCACGCGGGCGACGAGCTCGTCCTGACGGCCGGGCAGCGCCATCGTCGTGCGGTCCTCGCCCTCGGTCTCCCAGTCGGCGTTGGTGCCGACCACCACGACGGCGACGTCGCTCGCCGCCGCCGCCTCCACCGCGGCGTCGATCGGGTCGCCGGTCTCCGGTCCGGCGGCACCGACCATGAGCCCGCGCATCATCACGCTGTGCCAGAGGCCGAGCTCGACCTCGACGGTCACCTCCACGCCGGCCTGCAGCTCCACGGTCCCGCGGATCTCCGGGCTCGCGTTGCCGAACAGCGCACCACCGGTGACCGCGGTGGGGAGATCGACCACCACCTCACCGCCGACGCGCAGCGTGGCCGGACCGGCGGCGACGAGACCGAACGTCCACGTGCCGGTGGTGTCGGGGACGAAGCTGCCACGGAGGTCGGCGGCGAAGTGGTCGCCGTCGATCTCGGCCGACGGCGGATCGGTCCACACGACGGTGAGGCGGTCGAGGCGCCCCTCCGCGGTGGCACCGTGGACGTCGCGGTACAGGACGTCGAACGTGCCGCGCACCGGCGGGAGGCGCTTGTCGATCCGGCAGCCCTCCTCGTGGCGCACCGTGACGCCGCGTGCGGCGAGCGCCTCCAACGGGCCCACCGGACGGTTGGCGCGCACCTGCGCGCTGCCACCGCCCTGGATCTTCCCGCGGGCGCTGTTGGGCCCCACGAGGGCGACCGAGACGCCGGGCGCCAGCGGCAGTGCCGGCGCGCCGTCGGAGCGCTCGCGGTTCACGAGCAGCACCGTGCCGGCGACGGCCGCGCGCCGGATGACCTCACGCGTGGCAGGCGCGTCGTCGGTCGTCTCCTCGCCGGCGACGACGCCGTCGTACAGGCCGGACCATTCGAACAGCCGCAGGAGCCGGCGGACGCACTCGTCGACGTGCGCGGGGTCGACCTCGCCGTCACGCACGGCGCGCACCAGCGCCTCGCCGCGGTTGCGCGTGGGTCCGGGCATCTCGAGGTCGAGCCCGGCGAGCGCCGAGGCGACGGTGTCCATACGCGCGAACCAATCGCTCACGACCACCCCGTCGAAGCCCCACTCCTCGCGGAGGAGCGAGCGCATGAGCCCGCTGTCGTCGGGGACGTAGCGACCGTTGACGCGGTTGTAGCTGCTCATGATCGAGCGCACGTCCGCGCCGCCCTCGTCGAGCGGCCGCACGGCGGCCTCGAACGGCACCAGGTAGAGCTCGCGCAGCGTGCGCTCGTCGACCTCGCTCGAGATCGTCATGCGCTCGAACTCCGTGTCGTTCGCGACGAAGTGCTTGATGCACGCGGCCACGCGCTCGGACTGCACGCCGCGCACGTACGCGACGGCGAGGTGGGCGGTGAGCGTGGGGTCCTCGCTCATGCACTCGAAGTTGCGACCGCCGATGGGCGTGCGGTGGAGGTTGACGGTGGGGGCGAGCAGCATCTGCGCGCCCTTGGAGCGCGCCTCGCGCCCGAGGGCGCGGCCGACCTCCTCGACCAGCGCCGGGTCGAAGCTCGCACCGAGCGCGGTCCCGCACGGGAACGACGCCGACGCCGGACCCGACCAGGAGGTGCCGCGCACGCCCGCCGGGCCGTCGCTGCACCGCAGCACGGGCACACCCGGGAGTGCCACGGTGTGCCAGCCGTCCGCCCCGGTGAGCAGCGCGACCTTCTGCTCCAGGCTCAACGCCGCGATCGTGGCGTCGTGGTCGCGGGCCCGGTGGTCGGCGGTGCCGGGGGCTGGGGCGTCGTGGTCGGCGGCGAGGGAGGGGTCGCTGGACATGAGCGGCAGTCTCGCAGAGGTGCTCACCTCGGGCGAGGGGTTGAAAATGACGCTGCGTCACTTAAGATGGCCCGGTGCCACGCCGAGCTCGCAGCGACGCCGACAAGGAACTGCGGCGCGCCGCGATCCTCGACGCGGCCGGTGAGGTGTTCGACCGCACCGGCATCGACGACTTCACGATGGACGAGGTGGCCGCCTCGCTCGCGCTCGCCAAGGGCACCCTCTATCGCTACGTCCCCACGCGCGAGGGACTGCTGCTCGCCGTGATCGCCGAGGAGTACCGCAGCTGGTTCGACGCCGTCGACGCGCTGCTGGCCGTCGACCCGTCGGGCCGTGGCGCACCGGACGTGGCGACCCTGCTCGTGGACTCGCTGCTCGAGCGCCCGCGGATGCTGCGGCTGCTGTCGCTGATGTCGTCCGTGCTCGAGCGCAACGTCCCGCGCGAGACGGCGCACGAGTTCAAGTCGTTCCTGCTGACGCGCACGACGACGACGGCCGGGCTGCTGGCACAGCGCCTCGACTGCCCGCAGGCCGAGGCCGTCCGCCTGCTGGTGCACCTCCAGGCCGTCACCGTCGGCCTCCACCACCACGCCCATCCCTCACCCGTCGTCGCCGAGGTCCTCGCCCACCCCTCGCTCGCCGCGTTCGCGATCGACCTGCGCACCGAGTTGCTGCACGCCGTGCAGGCGCTCGTCGTTGCCGCTCGTCGCTGACGCCGCGCCACCGTCACCGACCCACGCCCCCGAGAGGAGCACCCATGTCCACCCCTGCCACCCCTGCCACCCCTGCCGGGCCCGCCGACCGTCCGATCGCGCTGGTCACGGGCGCGTCCGGCGGCATCGGCGAGGCCATCGCCCGCCGGCTCGCCGCCGAGGGTCACGACCTCGTCCTGGTCGCCCGCAGCACCGACAAGCTGCGCGCCGTCGCCGACGAGCTCGCGGCCGCCCACGGCACGTCCGTCATGGTGCTCGCGTCCGACCTCGGCGTGCCCGGTGCCGTGCCCGCGCTGGTCGCCGAGCTCGGCGACCGCCGCGTCGACGTGCTCGTGAACAACGCCGGCGTCGGCCACTACGGCCCCTTCGTCGAGGCCGACCCGGCGCGGCTCACCCAGATGCTGCAGCTCAACATGGTCGCCCTCGCCGAGCTCACCCGCGCGCTCCTCCCGGCCATGGTGGCGCGAGGCAGCGGTCGCGTGCTGCAGGTCGCGTCGACCGCGGCGTTCATGCCCGGACCGCTGATGGCCGGGTACTACGCCACGAAGGCGTTCGTCCTGTCGCTCAGCGAGGCGCTCGCCGACGAACTGGGCGGGACCGGTGTCACCGTGACCGCGCTGTGCCCGGGCCCGATCGCGACCGGCTTCCAGTCCGGCGCGGACATGGGCAGCTCGAAGCTCGTCCGCGGCAAGACGCTGATGACCGCCGAGGAGTGCGCCACGGTGGCGGTGCGGGCCATGATGCGCGGGCGCACCATCGTGATCCCGGGCGCGACCAATCGGGTGCAGGCGTTCTCGCCACGGCTGATGCCGCGGCGGCTCGTGCCCCGCATCGTGCGCCGCGCCCAGGCACCGACCCACTGACCACCCGCCGCCCGCCGATCGGTGACGGGCGGCAGGTCCAGTGGCGGGCCGTGCGGTGCTGGTCAGGCGGGTTCGGGCACCGAGCGGTCGCTCACCCAGTTGCCGTGGAAGCCGTAGGGCACCCGCTGGGGCAGGCGCACCTGCGCGACGTAGCCGCGGGCGAAGTCCTGTGCGTCGATGACGACGAGCTCGGCGCTCGCGTCGGTGGCGTCGTGGACGAAGGTGATCAGCCAGCCGTCGTCCTCGGCCGTGCCGCCCTGGCGGCCGACGAAGACGGGCTCACCGGCGCTGCGGCCCGGCCCGTGGTCGAACACCTGCTTCTCGCCCGTCACGAGGTCGTACTTGAACGTGGGCCAGGTGGGGTCGAGCGACGGCGACGCGCAGTAGCCGTAGCGGTAGGGCTTCGCGGTGAGCGAGCCGCGATGGCGCGGGAACTCCGAGCGTGCGTCGTCGATCACCACCGTCGACACCGTGCGGGCCACGGGATCGACCGTCCAGCGCTCGAGCCGGGCGAAGCCGTCACCGAAGGGACCGAGGATGTCGCTGTCGAACATCCGGTCGTACACGCAGAGGTCGATGATCACCTTGCCGTCGTCGGGTCCGCCGACCACGTCATAGGCGTTCATCGGGTGGTACGAGTAGCAGATCGGGGCGTCGACCCACACCGTGTCCTCCGCCGCACCCTCGCGGGGCAGCAGGCCGAGACGGCTGCCGTAGCCGGGGTTCCAGCGGAACGGGAAGCGCCCGGCGAACGCGAGGTCGAAGTCGACGGTGACGGGCAGGTCGTACACCACCGCGTAGCGCTGGGTGAGTGACATGTCGTGGAGCATGGTCATGCCGGGCAGCGGCAGGTCGACGGTGCGGCGGACACGACCGTCGGCGCCGACGACCACGTACTGGACATGATCCATCCACTGCGGCCACGCGTAGACCATCGCGTGCATCTCACCGGTGTCGGGGTCCACCTTGGGGTGCGCGGTGAAGGCGCCCGGCAGGGTGCCGTGGAAGTCGTTGCGGCCGACGGTCTCGAGGTCGTAGGTGAGCTCGACGGGGCAGCCGCCGGCCTCCACCATCGCCCAGGTGGTGCCGGCGAACCCGCCCACGTTGGTGTTCGGTCCGCCGGGCGAGTCGTTCCAGTTCCGGCCCGGGATCTCGGGCAGCCCACGCGTGCGCTGCAGCGTGGTGCTCCCGACGTAGCGGTTGCGGTACCACTCGGCACGGCCCTCGCGGAGACGCACACCGTGCACCATGCCATCGCCCATGAACCAGTGGTGCGTGGCGGGATCCGGGTCCGACAGCGGGTTGGGACCGTTGCGGAGGTAGCGGCCGTTCAGTTCGGTCGGCAGCTCACCGACGACCTGGAGGTCGAACGCGGTGACCTCCTCACGCACCGGTCCGTAGTTCTCGTTCAGGTAGATGGACGTGTCGGTCGACGACATCGGAAGCCTCCCCGGGGCTCGATCGCTCGGCAGGCACCCTGCCGATAACGGCGTTACAGCGAACCCGGCCACGATCCCACGGCGGACGCGAGATGTCAACACCCCCGGGGGGCGTTCTTCAGGCGAGGGGCGGCGGGAGATCGGACACGGCGGGCAGCGTGAACCCGATCACCGCCCCACCGCCGTCGCGGTTCGCGGCCGTCGCGGACCCGCCATGGGCGACGGCCATGTCGCGCACGATGGCGAGCCCGAGCCCGCTGCCCGGCAGCGCCCTCGCCGCGTCGGAGCGGTAGAAGCGGTCGAAGATCCGCGGCAGGTCGTCGCCGTCGATCCCCGGCCCGCGGTCGGACACGCGCACGCTGCCGCGCTCGACGTCGATCTCGACCGGCCCGTCGCTGAACTTCAGCGCGTTCTCGACGAGGTTCGACACGGCTCGCTCGGCCGCCATCGGACGCACCACCACCCGGCTGTCGTCCGCGCGCACGACGATCTCCCGGCCGGAACGGCGGCGTGCCCGCTCGGCCACGGTGGACACGACGTCGGCGAGCGCCACGGTCGCCGGCACCTCGTCGTCGCGGCGGTCGGTCGCGAGCTCCACGAGCTCGTTGACGAGCGACGTGAGCTCGCGGGTCTCGGACTCGACGTCGGCGAGCAGCCGTTCGCGGGAGGCCGGAGCCAGCTCGTCGAACCGCTGCATCACCCGCACGTTGGTGCGCAGGCTGGTGAGCGGGGTGCGCAGCTCGTGGCCGGCGTCCTGCACCAGTTGCTGCTGGGCGCGCTTCGACGTGGCGAGCGACGAGAGCATCTCGTTGAACGCCTCGCCGAGACGACCGGTCTCGTCGCAGCCGTCGACCGGCACCTTCACGTCGAGATCCCCCGACGCGGCGACGGAGGTGGCGGCGTCGGTGAGCCGGATGAGCCGGCGGGTCACCCGCTGCGCGATGACGATGCCGATCAGCGCCGCGGCGACCGACGAGCCGAGCACGATGACCAGCGTGCGGTTGCGGATCGTGTCGAGCGCGGCCTCCGTCTCCTCGAGCGAGCGGGCGAACTGCACCGCTCCCCCGCCGTTGATCGCGACCGTCAGCATCCGGTACCGGTCGCCCTCGATCGACACGTCCTGGCGGGCGCTCCGCCGGGGCTGATCGCCGGAGGCGACGGCCAGCACCCGCTCGGTCACGGGGAGATCGCCGCTGCGCGGCGACTGGACGATGTCGCCGTCGGCGTCGATGACCTGCACCAGGATCTGGGTGAACGAGCGGTACCGGCCGTCGCGGTCGTCGTCGGGGAAGCGGCCGGGGACGATCGGCATGCCGCTCGCCACCCGCTGCGCAGCGTCGAACAACGAGGCATCCACCTGGGCGCGCAGCTCGCGTCCGGTCGACAGGTAGCTCACCGCGCCGACCGCGATGGTGGCCGCGGCCGCGAGGGTGACCATCGCGACGGCGAAGGTGACGCGCAGGCTCACTGCGACCGGACCGTGTAGCCGACGCCGCGGACGGTGTGGATCAGCTTCGGGAGGTCGCCCGTGTCGATCTTGCGGCGGAGGTAACTGATGTAGACGGCCAGGTTCTTCGAATCGGGTCCGAAGTCGTAGTTCCAGATCCGCTCGTAGATCGTGGTGTGGTCGAGGACGATCCCGCTGTTGCGCACGAGCAGCTCGAGCAGGTCGAACTCCGTCTTGGAGAGCTCGATCTCGTCGTCGCCGCGCCACACGCGCCGCGACGCCGGATCGACCCGGAGGTCGGCCACCTGGAGCAGGCCACCCGGGGTGGCGTCGCCCTCGTCGGGTCGGGTGCGACGCAGCAGCGCTCGGAGGCGGGCCAGCAGCTCGTCGAGCTCGAACGGCTTCGGCAGGTAGTCGTCCGCACCGGCGTCGAGACCGGCGACCCGGTCGGGGGTCTCGGTGCGGGCCGTCAGCATCAGGATCGGCAGCCGATCGCGCTCGGCCCGCAGCACCCGGCACACCGTGAGGCCGTCGATGTTCGGCATCATCACGTCGAGGATCGCGACGTCCGGCCTGCGGTCGCGGATGGCGGCGAGGGCGACGGCGCCGTCGGAGGCGAGCTCGACGCCGTAGCCCTCGAGCTCCAGGGCTCGGGCGAGCGACTCACGGATCGCACGGTCGTCGTCGACGACGAGCACCGTGGCGCCCATCGGTCCGGCGGTTCCGTTCGATCCGTTCCTGGTGGTCACGTCCACCATTGTGCTCACCCGAGCCCCGTGTGCCGCGTCGCTCGTGATCAGGCTGCGTCGGCCGTCTCGGAGGCGTCGGAGTCGGAGGCGTCGGAGGCGTCGGAGTCGGCGTCGCCGTGGCGGTCACCGCCACGACCCATGCGGCCACCCTCGTTCACCATCTCGGTGATCCGCTCGGTGAGGTCCGCGAGCCGTGCATCGGCCTCCTCCTGGCTGATGTCGCCGTCGGCCACGTGCTCGGCGATGTGCTCCTGCGCCTCGGCCACGAGTGCGTCGATCACGGTCTGCACGTCGACGCCCTGGGCCGTCGCCACCTCGGCGAGCGTCCGGCCCGCCTCGAGCTGGGTGCGGAGCTCGTCCGTGGTGAGTCCGAGCGCCTCGGCCGCTGCCTCGGCGCCACGACCGATGCCGCCCCCGTGGCGGCCACCAGGACCACCGTGGCCGCCGGGACCACCGTGGCCGCCACGCATCGGGCCGGCCGCGTCGAGTGCGGTGACCACGGCCTCGAGCTGGGCGGCGGTGATCGTGCCGTCGTCGACGAGCGGCTGGAGGATCTCGGTCAGACGTGCCGTGCGGTCGGGGCGGGCGTCGGTGCCGGTGGCGGTGCCGGAGTCCGTGCTCGAGTCGGTGCCGGAGTCGGTCGCGGTGGTGTCGTCGGTGACGACGGCGGCGGAGCTGGCGGCGCCGGCGAAGCCGGAGCTCTGGAGGATGAGGCCGGCACCGGAGCCGGCGATGAGGCCGGCGAGCAGGCCGCTGGTGATGAGCTTCTTGTTCATGGTGGAGTCCTCGGTGTCTCGGGAGGGGTGTTGGGGGGTCGGGCCGTGGCCCGGTCCCGACGGACGGGGTGTCCGCTGAGATGTGCTCATCGTGCGACCGCAAGGTGAGGCGCCGACCCGCCACAGGTGAGAAGCGGGTGAGAGGCCACCCGAGAGGGTGCTCGGGTGCCCGGCCCGCGGTCGACATCACGGTCGACCGTCGCTAGCCTCCCGGCTGGGCGGACGGCTCGGTCGAGCCTCCGGAGAACGCAGCACATGCAGCAACCGTCACGCGCCTCGCGGCGCACCCTGCTCGTCGGCACCGTCGCCTCGGTGGTCGGATGCGTGTGCGCGCTCGCCACCCGCCGGCCGCCGGCGGTCGGATTCGCCGCCGCGGCACCGATCCCCATCGAGCGCGGCGCCACGGTCGGCGCCCCGGCCCGCCGCCTCGGCCTGGTGGCCGATGCCGGGCGGATCATGTTCCCGATGGGCCCGTCGCCGCGCTGCGACATCCTCGACAACTTCGGCGACCTGCGCTCGGGGGGCCGCCGTCACGAGGGCGTCGACATCCTGGCAACCCTCGGCCAGGAGGTGTACGCCGTGGCGGACGGAGTGCTCGTGAACCAGGCGGACGCCTCCGCCTCACTGTCCGGCAACGCCTGGGGGCTCACCGCCGGGGACGGCACGTACTTCTTCTACGCCCACCTCTCCGCGTTCGCGGCGGGCCTCGAACTGGGTGACACCGTGAGCCGCGGGCAGGTGATCGGCTACGTCGGCGACACCGGCAACCCCGGTCCCGGCAACTACCACCTCCACTTCGAGGTGCACCCGGGTGGCCAGCGTGCGCCGGCGATCGATCCGCTGCCGCTGCTCGTGATCCCGAACTCCTGCAGCATCACCTGACGCGCCGGGTCGGGCACGCCGAGCACCGCTCAGGACATCGCTCAGGACATCGCTCAGGCGGTGACGAGCTCCTCGATGCGGGCGAGGGTCTTCTCCATGTTCTCGCGGGTCTTGGCCCGCATCGGCCGTACCATCGCCTTGATCCGCTCCTGGCTGACGTCCCAGCTCTCGCGCACGAGCGTGCCACCCTCGGTGGGTTCGAGCTCGTACCTCCAGATGCGGCCGCCGACGACGAGGCCGAGGACCTTGATCGGCGAGGTGGACTGCCATGCGATGCGACGGTTCTCGTCGAACTCGATCACGGTGCTCACCATCGAGTACCCGATGCCCATCTTCATGTCCATGCCGAAGCGGTCGCCGAGCGCGAGGCGACGTGAGCCGTCGGGCGACGCCTTCACGGTGCCCGACCCGTCGATGTCCCGGTGACGTGACGGATCGGCGAGCAGATCGAAGATCTTCTCTGCCGGCGCGGCGATGAACCGCTCGACGGTCTCGACGTCCTTGGTGCTCGTGGGTCCCGTGCTCATGCGCCGAACCGTACCCCACCACCGAACGGTGGCACGACCGTGGCGCGACCTCGTCGGGCGCTCACCCGTCGCGCCGCGGCCGACCCACCCTGGCTGGGGTTTCCTGAACGGTGATACCGTTTTCCATCATGACCGGCATTTCGCGGATCTCCCGCCACGACGACCGACTCGAGCTCGGCTGGGACGACGGCGTGACCAGCAGCCACCCCTGGATCTGGCTGCGCGACCACGCGCACGACGAGGCCACGCTGCACCCGGTCACCCAGCAGCGCCAGCTGTGGACCGCCGGCCTGTCGGTCGACCTCGCACCGGCGGCAGCGGCCGACGTCGAGGGCGACGAACTCGTGGTGGTGTGGGCGGACGGCGACCGCGCCGCACTGCCGGTGGCCTTCCTCGAACGGTTCCGCGCCCCATCGGCACCGACGGCGCGCATCGACCGCGACCGGGTGCTGTGGGACGCGGACGCCATCCGCGACACACCGCGCATCGACCACGACGAGGTGATGGAGGCCGACGACGGGGTCACCCGCTGGCTCGAGCTCGTCGCCCGCTACGGCTTCTGCATCGTCACCGGCACGCCGGCGACCGCCGAGGCGACCGAGGCGTTGGCGCGCCGCGTGGGGTACGTGCGCGAGACGATCTTCGGCGGGTTCTGGGAGTTCACCGCCGACATGTCGAAGGCCGACACCGCCTACACCAACCTCGAGCTGCGCCCGCACACCGACGGCACCTACTCCCACGACGCGCCGGGGCTGCAGATGCTGCACTGCCTGTACTTCGACGGCGAGGGTGGCGAGAGCACGATGGTCGACGGCTTCCGCATCGCGCAGGAGCTGCGCGACCGCTCGCCCGAGCAGTACGCACTGCTGGCGAGCGTCGCGATCCCCGGCCAGTACCTCGGCGACGGCTCGCACCTCGTGGCCGCGCGTCCGGTGTTCCGCCACGACCACACGGGCGAGCTGGTGCAGGTGTCGTTCAACAACGCCGACCGAGCACCGTTCGTGCTGCCCCACGACGAGATGGTCGCCGTGTACCGGGCCCTGCAGGCGTTCGACCTGCTCGCCAACGACCTGTCGCTGCAGTGGCGGCACGTCCTGCGGCCGGGCGAGGCGCTGCTGTTCGACAACTGGCGCGTGCTCCACGGGCGGACCGCCTACACCGGCACGCGACGTCTGTGCGGCGCCTACCTGAACCACGAGGACTTCGAGAGCCGGCTCCGCCTCGCCGGCCCCACCCGCACGGCCACCGCCGGCTCCCCGGCCTGAATCGGCGCGCCGTCGCACGGCCGACCGGCATCGGCCACACTGTTCCGATGGCGAACGATCGAGGTCCCACCCGGGCCGACGCGACCGAGCTGTCGCAGGCTCCCGACGCGCCGATCCCCGTCGGCGCCGACGCACCGTTGCTGCAGGTGATGGCCACCATGCGGGCGATGCGCCGGCTGAAGCCCGATCCGGTGCCGCGCGAGGTGCTGCTCGAACTGGTGCGCGCCGCCACCTGGGCCCCGAGCGGGTCCGACGCCCAGCACTACGGCTTCGTGGTGGTGACCGATCGGGCGCAGATGGCCGAGCTGGCCGAGCTCTGGCGTGACGTCGTCGACACCTACACGAAGCTCATGGGCACGGTGGTGCCCGGGACCGACGACGAGCGGCACGCGCGGATGGCAGACGCGCTGCGCTACCAGGCCGAGCACTTCCACGAGACGCCGGCGCTGATCGCCGCCTGCTACCAGCGCTCCTCGCCGGGGCTGTCGACCCTGCTCGACGTGCGCGGCAACGTCGCCCTCGCCCGTTCGCTCGGACCGACCAAGCTGCGCCACCTCGCCGCAGGCGCCCGCGCCGCCGGCGGCCTCGGCGAGGCGTCGAGCATCTACCCGGCCGTGCAGAACCTCCTCCTCGCCGCGCGGGCCCACGGGCTCGGTGCCACGCTCACCATCTGGCACCTGTTCCGCGAGGCCGACTTCCGCCGGGTGCTCGGGGTGCCGAAGGACCACGGCATCTACGCGCTCGTGCCGGTCGGCTACCCGGTCGGACGGTTCGGACCGGTGCGCCGCCGGGCGGTGGAGGACGTCGTCCACTGGGAGCGCTGGTGAGCGGACGACCGGGCGACACCTCCGCCTCGGGCGGCACGCCCGTCGTGATCGACAACGTCGAGGCGTCGCGCTTCGAGATCCTCGTCGACGGCACGGTGGTCGGCATCGCCGACTACGTCGACCGTGGCGCCTCGGTGGAGCTGCCGCACACCGTGATCGACCCGTCGATGCGCGGGCGCGGGCTCGCCGCGGTGCTCGTCGAGCACGCGCTGGAGGCCGTGCGCGCGTCGGGTCGCACGGTGATCCCGACCTGCTGGTACGTCGCGCAGTTCCTCGACGAACGTCCCGACCTGGCCGACCTCCGCGCCCGCTGACCCGGGGGACGGCTGACCCGGGGACTGCGGGACCGCACCGGACCCGTCAGCCGCAGGCGGACGCCGCCGCGACGTCGAGGGCCTGGGCGAGGTCGGCCCACACGTCCTCGACGTGCTCGATGCCCACGCTCATCCGCAGCAGACCGGGGGCCACGTGCGCGTCCCCGGCGTACTTCTGACGACGCTCGATCGTCGTCTCCACGCCACCGAGCGAGGTGGCCGGCACCAGCAGCCGCACCGAGCGGCACACGGCGTCGCCCATCGAGGCGTCCCCCACCGGCGGCGGGCCGACCACGAACGACACCATCGCACCGAACCCGGGGTAGCGCACCTCGGCGACGGCGTGGTGCGCACGGAGCCGGTCGACGAGCACATGCGCGTTGGACTGCGCTCGCTCCATCCGCAGCGGCAGCGTGCGCACGCCGCGCAGGGCCAGGAACGCCTCGAGCGCACCCGGGGTGGCGCCGTTGACCAGACGGGCGTGCCGCACCCGGTCGAACAGCACCTCGTCCGCTGCCACGACGAGCCCGATCATCAGGTCGCTGTGCCCACCGATGAACTTCGTCCCGCTGTGCACCACGAGATCGGCGCCGTCGCGCAGGGGCTGGGCGCACACCGGCGTGGCGAACGTGTTGTCGACGACCACCCGTGCGCCGTGGCGCCGTGCGGCGGCGACGATGCGCGGCAGATCGGCGACGTCGAGGGTCGGGTTGGCAGGTGTCTCCACCCACACCACGTCGGCGCCGTCGGTGGCCTCGACCACGGCGGCGGTGTCGCTGACGTCGACGAAGCGCACCAGCATCCGTGCCTGTTCGACGAGATCGTTCACCAGCGCGCGCACGCCGAGGTACGACGACGTCGGCAGCACGAGCACGCGCGGGGCGAGCGCGAACAGGCACGCCGACGCAGCCGCCATGCCGGTGGAGAACGCCGTGGCCCGGCCGCCCTCCAGCGCGCCGACCGCGTCCTCGAGTCCCTCCCAGGTGGCGAGCCCGTGGGTGCGGGCGTACGCGCCCTCCTCGCCGCGCAGGTTGGAGGCGAGCACGATCGGGTGGTTGAGCGGGTCGCCGATCGCGGTCGGCCGGCCGGCGCTCACCGCGAGCGTGTCGGGGTGCAGGACGGGGAGCGGCACCGGAGGCAGGTCCGGTTCGCGAGGTGCTCGGGTGGTCATCGCAGGGTCGTCCGCGTGATCAGGCCGCGACGGCGAGGTGTCGCCCGGCCGCGCCCATCAGGTCGAGGAAGTTGTCGCAGTAGAACGCCTGGCGCACGTGCTCGGGGGCGTCGCCGAGGCTCCGCTCGAACCGCTCGATCGGTCGACGACCGCCCTCGACGTGGGGGTAGTCGGAGTTGAACATGAGCACCTCGGTCCCGGCCTGCTCGATGATCCACGCCACGTCCTCGGTGGGGTACGGCGTGAACCGCATCTGACGCCGCACGTACTCGCTCGGTCGGAGCGACAGGGCACGGACGCGGTCCTCGTGGCGGTGGAACGCCTCGAACGCGCTCTCCATCTGGCGCATCCAGCTGGGCACCCAGATCGCACCCTGCTCGATCACCCCGAACCGCAGCGACGGGAACCGGTCGAGCACCCCGTCGAACAGCATCGTCGCCAGCGTCTGCATCGGTGGGAACGGGATCGCCATGTAGTCGACCGAGCGGAAGTTCTCCTCGCCACCGTGGAAGTCGGGCGGGATCGGCAGCCCGTTGCGGAAGTACGCGGGGTCGATCAGGTCGCCGGTCCCTCCGACGTGGAACACCACCGGGATGCCGGCCTCCTGGGCCTGCGCCCACACGGGATCGAGCGAGCGGTGGCTCGGCGAGTGCCCGGGCGGGCAGCTGCTCGCCACCAGCAGCGCGGCGGCGCCGATCGCGATCGCCTCGCCGGCCATGTCGCGGGCACGGTCGAAGTCGACGAGCGGCACGTAGCACGTGGGCAGCAACCGGTCGTCGACGGCGCAGAACTCCACCATGCCGCGGTTGTGTGCCCGGGCGGCGCCGTAGGCGAGGTCGAGGTCGCCGCCGTGCTCCCAGTCGCGGAGCCGTCGGTTGTGGAACGTGTTGAACACGAGTTGGCTCGCGAAGCCCAGCAGGTCGAGCGCACGCGGTCGGTCGGCCGGGACGAACGACCCGGTCGCCGCGAAGTTCTTGCGGCCCATGATCTCGGCGGCCTCGACGGCGCGGTACTCCTCGGACGCGTGCCGTTCGGCGAGGCGCCGGAAGGTGGTGTCGAGATCGGTGAGCTGTTCCGCCGGATCACCGGTCTGGCGGAGCTCGTTGCCGCCCGACAGGCTGAGCGGATCGACCCGGCCGCGCAGCGACGGGTCGAGGTGGTCACGCAGCCACGACGGCGTCTCCATGATGTGGGCGTCGGCGTCGTGCACCACCCGCCCGAGCTGGTTGTACGGCATGTCGTCACCCTTGCACACCGCCGGTCGGACAGGAAACGTCGAGCCGGCACGGTGCACCCGGCCCGACGGGGAGTCGTGCTCGAGCTGGGAAACGTCGTGTCGGTCAGTCGCAGGAGGAGCAGCGGACGTCGCCCACGTCGCCGTCACGGGTGATCAGCGCACGGACCCAGTCGACGAGCGCCACCCCCTCCACGGTCTGGGTGTAGAACGCCTCGTCCGAGAGCACCGTGTGGTCGTCACCGGGGGCCACGTAGCTGAGCAGCGGCACGCCGTCGCCCTCGATGCGTCGCTCGTTGGCGTCGATCAGCGAGAGCAGGTCGTCCGACCCGATGCCGGCCAGCGCCGCGAACAGCACCTGGGTGCGGTCGTACGCGTAGTCGTGTCGCGCGAGCACGACGTCCGGGGCGTGCCGCCCGGTCTGCACGGCGATCCCGGGGAAGCTCCACTCTGCGGCGGTGAGTCCCTCGTTGACCGGCCAGTCAGGGATCGAACGCTCGGTCCCCCACAACCCACCGATGAGTGCGTTCACGGTCGGCACGTCCGGGTAGGCGCCGGCGCCGTCCGCGAGTGCCGTGATCCGCGCCCCCGGGAGCCCGTCGGACACCAGACCGGCGTACAGCGGTGCCGGTGCGGCCCCGGCGCTCTCGCCCGCGACCACCACCTCCGTCGCATCTGGGAAACGGCGCACCAGCTCGTCGAGCGCGGCGCGGGCGTTCACCGCGCCGCGGTGCTCGACCACCAGCCCTCCGTAGTCCGCCGCGGCGTCGCCGAGGTGGACGTCGCCGGTGCAGTACGGCACGAACACCATGCTCCAGTCGGCGAACGGGTTGCGCGGGTCGGTGAGGTCGAAGATGCCGGGATCGCCCGTGGGATCATCGCCACCGTCGACCGTCACCTGGTAGGCGCCACTGGTGAAGGAGCACGTGAGGGCCGAGAAGCACGCCCCACCGCCCTGGAGGAAGAACAGCACCTTCGACGGGTCCGCGTCGCGCACCCAGAACGCGTACTCGCTGCCGTCGGCACACCGGCAGTCGCCGCCGGGCACCACCCGCTCGAACCCACCGGCGCCCGTCGCGGGTCCCGCAGCCCCGGTGCCGCCGGTCGCCCCGGCGACGTCGGCAGCGGGGCTGCCGACCTCCGTGACGATCGGCTCCCCGAGCGACACCGCCACCTCGTCTCCGCTCCCGCCACCACCGCCGCTGCACGCGGCGAGGGCGAGGGCCGATGCCACCGAGACCGCGACGGCCACGACCCCGCGGCGGCGCGCGAGGGCGAGCAGCGTGGTGTCGGACGTCGGGGACGGTGACGGCGCGGGCACGACTGCGAGGGTACCCACCGGGCGGCGCGGGCGGCCCGCGGGCATCGGTCACGTCACGGCGGTCCCGGGGCCGGGGCTGCGGTCGGTCGGCGGTCGCTCGCGCTACGGTCGCAGCGCCGTGACGAGCCGACTCGCCTCCTTCACCGTCTTCGTCGCCTCGGGGGCGGTCCTCGTGCTCGAGATCCTCGCCGGGCGCCTGCTCGCGCCCTACATCGGCGTCACCCTGCAGACCTTCACCGGCATCATCGGCGTCGTGCTCACCGGCATCGCCGGTGGCACGTTCCTCGGGGGCCGTCTCGCCGACCGCCGCGACCCGCGACCGCTGCTGCCCTTCGTCGTCGCCGCCGGTGGCGTGCTCGCGGTGCTCACCGTCCCGCTGATCCGCCTGTTCGGCCCGAGCGCCGACGGCGCGATCGGATCGATCGTGCTGCTGGCCTCGGTGTCGTTCCTGCTGCCGTCGGCGGTGCTGAGCGCCGTGACGCCGATGGTGGTGAAGATCTGCCTGGCCACCGTCGACGAGACCGGCCGCGTGGTCGGACGCCTCTCGGCGATGGGCACCGCCGGGTCGCTGGTCGCCGTGTTCGTCACCGGCTTCGTGTTCGTCGCGACGTTCCCCACCACGCCGGTGGTCATCGCACTCGGCGTGGGCCTCGTGGCGCTCGGGTTCGCGCTGTGGCTGTCGCTCGGCCGACCGGGCGATCGGCGTGCGGTCGCGGCCACCCTGGTCGCCGTGGTCGCGTCGTCGGGGTTCGCGCTCGCGGCTCCCGGGCCGTGCGACGTCGAGAGCACGTACTTCTGCGCCGAGGTGCGTGTCGACCCCGACCGGCCGACGGGACGGGTGCTGCTGCTCGACTCGCTGCGGAACTCCTACGTCGACCTGGCCGACCCGACGCACCTCGAGTTCGGCTACACCCAGATCCTCGGCGACGTCGTGGAGGCGCTCGCACCAGGCACGAGGACCCTCGACGCCGTGCACGTGGGCGGTGGCGGGTTCACGATGCCGCGGTACCTCGAAGCCACCCGGCCCGGCTCGACCAACGTCGTGTTCGAGCTCGACCCGTCCGTGGTCGAACTGGCCGAGGACCGACTGGGGCTCGTGCCCACCCCGACCACCACGGTGCGCACCGGCGACGCCCGGGTGCACCTGCGGGCGCTCGACCCGGCGAGCGCCGACCTGGTGATCGGCGACGCGTTCGGCGGGGAGGCCGTGCCCTGGCACCTCACCACCCGAGAGTTCGTCGAGCAGATCCGCGCCACCCTGCGGCCGGGCGGCGTGTACGCGCTGAACCTCATCGACGGCGGACCGCTCGGCTTCGTCCGGGCGGAGGTCGCCACGCTGCGCGACGTGTTCGCCCACGTCGCCGTCGTCGCACCCGCGGCGCGCATCGCCGGTGACGAGGGCGGCAACTTCGTGGTGGTCGCGAGCGACGCACCGCTGCCCACGGACGCGATCCGCACCGCGAACGCAGCACGTGGCGACGACGACCAGGTGCTCGACGATCCCGCCGGGATCGACGCGTTCGTGGGCGACGCCCGGGTGCTCACCGACGAGTTCGCACCGGTCGACCAGCTGATCACGCCCGTCTGAGGGTCGGCCGGACCGCCACGGGTCGCACGACCGGACCCGGCGATGGGTCGTCGCGATCAGCGGTCGGGCGTCGCCGGCGGTCAGGCGTCGCGGGCGGTGGCGTCGATCACCCGACGCAGCTCGGCCGGGACGGCGAGGTGCTGCGACGCCACGCGAGCGGCGACGTGCTGGCCGAGTCCGCCCTGGTCGACGATCGCGCGGGCGACGGTGGTGCCGAGGCGACCACCCACGCCGAGCTGACCCGACGCCACGGCGGCGATGAGCGCGCTCGACACCTGCGCGGCCACGGGCTGCACCCGGGTCCAGTCGACCTGCTCGGCCATGGCCCGCACCGTTCGTGCGGCGTCGGAGCTGCGTTCGGCGGTCGCCGCCCGGACCCGGGTCCAGTCGACGCGCCGGAGCGCCTCGGCCACCTCGTCGGCGTCGGCGTCGAACGCCGCAGCGTCCTGGGCGGGTCGGTCGTCCGCCAGCTCGACGGGCTCGACCCGACGCTCGTCGCGCTCGACGTCCGCCGTGTCGGCGGTATCGGCGGGGTCGGCGGCGGTGGCCGGGGCCGGGGCCGGGGCGGCCGAGCGCAGGAGGCCGAGCACCGCGTCGAGTTGCTCGCGAGGTGACGCCCAGATCGGCTGGGCCGGCGTGTCGTCGCCGCGCTTGCCGGCCTCGTACTCGTCCTTCAGCGTCTGCACCGCCTGCTTGGCGCGACCCTTCCAGTCGGTCGTGCGCACCTGCTGCGCGAGGCGAGCGGCCTTCGCCGCGGGATCGAAGCGGCCCATCGACGCCACGCTATCCCCGCCCGGCACCGATGACCGGCTGCCAGAATCCACCCGATGCACAGCGAGCTGCTCTTCCTCCGCGACGCCTACCTCACCGACGTCGACGCCACGGTGGTGGCGGTGCGCGACGACGCGATCGCGCTCGACCGCACCGTCTTCTACGCCACCGGCGGCGGCCAGCCCCACGACACGGGGGTGCTGGCCGGGCTCACCGTCACCGACGTCCGCAAGGAGGGCGACCTCGTGTGGCACACGGTCGCGGATGGGCCGCTGCCCACGGTCGGCGACACGGTGCGCGGCACCCTCGACTGGGACCGGCGTCATCGGCTGATGCGCACCCACACCGCGCTGCACGTGCTGTGCGGGGTGATCTGGAACGAGTGGCGGGTGCCGGTCACGGGCGGGAACATGGAGCCGCTGAGCGCCCGCATGGACTTCGAGTTCGACCCGCTGCCCGAGGGCTTCGGCCCGCGTGTCGAACAACTCGTGAACGACGAACTCGCCGCCGACCGGCCGATCGAGGTGTCGTTCCTGCCGCGGTCGACGGCCGTCACCGACGAGGACCTCATCCGCACCAAGGTGTCGCTCATCCCCGAGTCGGTCCCGGAGATCCGCGTCGTCGACATCGTCGGACTGGATCGCCAGGCCGACGGCGGCACCCACGTGCGCTCCACGGCGGAGGTCGGCCGGATCCGGGTGGTGAAGCTCGAGAACAAGGGGAAGGGCAACAAGCGGGTCCGGCTCGAGATCGTCGACGCCTGAGGCCCGCAACCGCAGACGGTCGCACGACAGCGAGCCCCGTCTGGGTGCCAGGATCTCCGGCTGACCTGCGTCGGTGAGAACTCACCGGCACCCAGGAACTGGGCCGAACGTCCTGGGCGCCAGTCATGCCCTGGCCGGGTCGTTCCCCAGGACTCCCCGCCCGGCGGTGGGAACACCACTAGCCTTCGCGGCCACGGGGCGACGACGTTCGCGCGCGACCCCGACCGGGTGTCGCCGCACCCGGCAGACCGCAGTGGCGGTGCCCCACCGAGGTGCACCCGAGGACATCGAGGGGGACGGTTGACGCAGGACGTGTTCGCGGAGCTGCACGGCGCGACGTGCTTGCACTGCGGACACCGCACCACCGCCGACGTCTGCCCGAGGTGCCAGCACGACACCGTCGTCGGCCCACCGGTGACCGTCGGGCCGCAGACCGTCCGCATCGGCTGGATCGGCCGCGGCGGTGCCGCCGCGGCCGCACTGTGGTTGTCGTCGGACGCCGGCGACGTCCTCGTCACCACCGACGGCCGCAAGGTCGACACCACCCCGACCGCGCCCACCGGGTTCGTCGCGGTCGAGGGGCTCACCAGCCTGCGCTCCGACGTGGCAGCGGCGCTCGTCGCCTGCCGGAGCGAGGCGCTCCTGGGCTGGGGCGGCAGCGCGATCGAGCCGACGCTGATCACGCACCGCTTCGGCGTCGACCCGGCCATCGACCTCCCTGCCGCACGACGGGCCGCGTGCGAGCTCGCCATCGCCGGCTGCCCCGAGGCCGTGGCGCTGCTCCCGCTCTCCCCCGGCGAGGTGTCGTGGTGGACGGCGCTCGGTCACCTGCGGCTCGGCGACCGGGACGCGGCGGTCCGCACCATGGGCGAACTCCCACTCGACGGGTACGCGGTGATCACGGTGGTGCTGCGGTGGGCGTCGCAGCGATGGGTGGGTGACGCGGCATCGGCCGCGAGGTTCCTGCTCGGCAAGCGAGTCCACGGCTCGGCCACCCAGCGACTCGCGCAGGTCAGCGTCGCGTGCGGCATCACGCCGCTCGCGCGGTTCCTGCTGGAGCCCGACAAGGAGCTGCCCGAGCAGCTGCGCCACGTCGGCGGTGCGTCCCCCAGCGTGGCCCGAGCCCTCGCGCTGCGCGGCGCCCAGCTCGCCGAGCCGCTCGACGTCGGCCCCAACGTCTCGCTCTCCGTGCTCGACGACCTGATCGACCTCGGCACGCCGCTCGATCCGGCCACCCTGTCCGACGAGCAGCGACGTCACGTGGTGGCCCGCACCCGTCCCGAGGCGCTCTCCGACGACGACGTCGACCAGCTCGGCCTCGGCGCCGAGCGGGATCGGCGACGTCTCGCCGCCGGCCGCTTCGACGAGATCGACGCGGCACTGGCCGGGCCGCACGTCCGCGGGATCGTGCATCTCGTCGAGTCCGGGAGCGTCGACGACGACCTGCGGTCCGTCGACCCGGTGCGCGCCGAGCACCTGGCCACCTTCCTCGAGTCGCCGACCGCGGCCCACCTCACCGACGAGCTCGTGGCCGACACGTCGCTGTGGCCGCTGCTCGCCGCCCGCCTCGACGTGCCACTGTGGACGTGGGGCACCGACCTCGACCACGCCACACAGCGCTTCGTCGGCTGGTACGCGCTCCGCGCCACCTTCGACCACCTGGTGGTCGGCGCGTGGGAGGCGGCACTCGAGACGGGGCACCACGCGCACCGGCTGGCGGCCGACGACCACCAGCGCCGCGACGCGCTCAACCTGATCGCGTTCGCGCACTGGCAGCGCGGCGACGGTGAGGCCGCACGCGACACCCTGCTCAGCGCGATCGGCGGCACCGACGACGTCCCGCTGCGGGTGAACCTCGCGATCGTCGCGTCCAGCCTCGACCCCGAGTCCGCCGCACTCGAGCTGGCTCGACTCGTCCGGGAGTCGTCGTCGCCCGAGCTCCGCTGCGCCGCGGCGATGCGGGCCGTGCACCTGTGGTCGACCGACGACCTGCCGTGGACGGTCCGACGCCACCGGCCGGTGCCACCGGCGCTGATCGACGCTCTCCGGGAGCTGGTGGTCGAGCCGGTCGACCCCGGGGTGCTCCGCGCGATCCTGGGGCTGCAGTCGAACCTCGACCGCGACTGGCTGGCGCGTCCCGCCCATCTCGCGGCGAGTCCGCACCGGCAGTCGCTCGAGCTGAAGGTGTTCCAGGCGCGAGCGACGGGCCCGCGCGAGTTCGTGGACGCGCTCACCTTCGTGCTCCGCTCGGCGAGCCCTCCCGAGTGGGTGTTCGCGGAGCGCGACCGCACCGTCGAGACCGCCGCACGGCACGTGTTCGACGACGACGGCTCGAGCGCGCTCTTCGCGCTGTTCGCCGTGCAGCGGAAGATGCCCGTCACCCCGGAGCAGCAGGCCCTGCTGGCGCCGCTGGCCGTGCTGGCGGTGAGCGCGCAGACCGAGCGCGGCGACGACCCGCCGCCCGACAGCTACCTCACGCTGCTCGCCGAGGCCGACACCCACTGGCTCGAGACGCGACCCACGGCACACGTCCGGACGGTGATGGACGTGGCCTGGGAGCGGCTCGCCACGTGCCACGTGCGGTTCCTCGAGATCGTGATCGACAAGATGGTGCGCGCCGTCGAGGACCTCGACCGCCGGCTGCGACGCGACCCCCGTCTGCGCAAGAACGCCGCGCTCCTGCGCACCCAGCTCGAGCCGATCCTGGACGACGCGATCGCCGCCGACGACGTGCTGAGCGAGTTCCGCCCGCACGTCACCGGCGCACCCATCGCCCGCGAGATCGACGACCTCCTGCGGATCGTGCGCGACATCCGACGCGCCAGCATGAGGATGCTCTGATGAGCGACGACCGGCGCAATCCGTACGTGCTGCTCGGCCTGCCCTACGGCGCGTCGCTCGCCGAGGCTCGCCGCGCCTTCCAGCGACGAGCCCGCGAGGCGCGCTGGGGCGATCACGACGCCGTCGACCTCGCCGACCTGGAGTGGGCGCTCGCCCGCATCGAACTCGAGCACGTCGACGCTGCAGCGGCGTTCGGCACCTATCGCGTGCCGGCCGACCCTGCGGTGCTGCGACCACCCGCCGGGTTCGGGTTGCTCGCGCCGGCCCCGCGCCCGGCGCCGCGCCGGTCGCCGGTCACGCCCGACGACGAACGTGCGGTGGTGTTCGACGCCGCCCGTGTCGACGCGGCACAACACCTGCTCGACCGCACCGCGGCAGCCGTGGGCAAGCGCCTCGAGCGCGTCGCCGACGGACCACGTCCGGTGGTGGCGGTGCCCACCCCACCCGTGCGACGCCGAGGGTGGCTCCCGGTCGTGCTCGTCGGCGCCGCGACGGGGGCGGTGCTCGCGGTGGCCGGCATCAGCACGCTCGGCGGCGACGACGACACCACGGCCACCACCACCGTCGCCACGACGGCGGCGGCCACCACCGACCCGCCGACCACCACGGCGGCGCCGACCACCACCGAGGCCGACCCCTCTGCGGCCCCGGGTCTCGGAGAGATGATCGAGTACGGCGGCATCGAGATCACGCCGTCCGAGCCGCTCGACGGGTTCGGCCACCTGTGCCTGCTGTTCACGATCGACGGTGACGTGCCGCTCGGCTTCCTGCGCGAGCAGGTCACACTGATCTCGGGCGGTGTGGCGATCGACCCGGCGCTCGGCATCACCACCGGGCGTGCCCCGGCGACCGACGTGTTCGGCGATCCGGCACCCGCGCTGCGGGAGATCTGCTTCCGCACCGAGGGCTGGCAGGAGCGCGACACCGACCTCGTCTACAACACACAGGTCGGCAACTACCGCTGGCGGATCAGCGAGGCCTGATCAGTCGTCGGCGGGTCCCACCGGGGTCACCTGCCCGATCACCGCGCCGCCGTCGACCACGAACTCGTGGCCCGTGGAGTACGTGGCGTCCTGCAGGAGGAACATCAGCAGTGCCGTGACCTCCTCGGGCTCACCCACTCGCGGGATCGGCTGCGCCAGCGCGAGGTCGTCGGACAGACCGGCGATCATCGGGGTGCGGATCGGTCCGGGGTGGATGGAGTTCACCCGGATGTTCGACGACCCGAGCTCCAGCGCCGCCGTCTTCGTGAGCCCTCGCACACCCCACTTGCTCGCGACGTAGGCGCCGAGGTTGGCGTACCCCTGCAGCCCGGCGGTCGAGGAGATGTTCACGATGCTGCCGCCGCCGGCGCGCCGCATCGACGGCACGACGTGGTGCATGCCGAGCCACACCCCGGTGAGGTTGACGTCGATCGTGCGTTGCCACACGTCCGGGGTCATCACGTCGATCGGCCCGAACGTCACGATGCCGGCGTTGTTCACGAGCACCCCGATCGGCCCGAACTGCTCCTCCACCTGGGCGACGAGCACGCGCCAGGCGGCGTCGTCGGTGACGTCGAGGTGGCGGTAGACGGCGCGCTCACCCACCTCGGCGACGAGCGCGGCGCCGTCGGCGTCGAGGACGTCGGTGGCGATCACCGTGGCGCCGGCACCGACCAGCGCCCGCACGTGCTGCGCACCCATGCCACGGGCACCACCTGTGACGACGGCGACGACTCCTTGCAGCGAGACGGACATGATCGCTCCTTCCTGGGCGGCACGAGAACTGCATGACAGGTGGGATCCGGGGCGTGGCTCCCACCTGTCATGCCAGCATGGTCGCGCCGGGCACCGGCGGTCAGCAGGGCCTTCCGTCCCGACCGGGCCGGACATCCGGCCCCGATCCGTCCCGGGCCGCCGTCGGCGAGCACCTCGGTCGGTCGTCCCGGCATCAGCGGCGCGGGGCGGGGCCGGATGTCCGGCCCCGTAGCATCGGCTCCGTGACTCGTCCAGTGACCCGTCCAGTGACCCGTCCGGTGATCGCGTTGCCCGGCCGCCGCAAGCGCGGCGCGCACATCGCCGACTTCCCGGACAGCCTGTCGGGCGTCGACCTCGACCTGTACTTCGCCGACTACGCACGCGGGGTGCTGCACGCGGGCGGCCTCGCGCTGCACCTACCGTTCGACGCCGATCCGGCCGAGTACCGCGGGGTGTTCGACGGCGTCCTCCTTCCCGGTGGCGCGGACGTCGACCCGGCCCACTACGGCGCCGACCCGCTCGACGGTCACCCCAACGAGCCCGAGCGCGACGAGCTCGAGCTCGCCCTGCTCGCCCTGGCCGATGCCGACGACCTACCGGTCGCGGGCATCTGTCGCGGTCTGCAGCTGCTGAACGTCCACGGAGGCGGCACGCTCCACCAGGACGTGCCCGAGCACGCCCACTTCGACAAGGCGCCCAACACCACGATCCACCACGTCGAGTTCACCGAGGGGTCGGTGTGCGCACGGCTGTACGGGCGCCCGATCGAGGTGAACTCGCTGCACCACCAGACCATCGACCGCGTCGCGCCGCGCTTCACGGTCACCGCCCGGTCCGAGGACGGCACCGTCGAGGCCATCGAGGCGACCGACCGGCCGTGGATCGCCGTGCAGTGGCACCCGGAGATGATGGACGACGGCCACGACGACCCGCTGTTCGCCTGGCTCGTCGCGGCGGCCGCCGAGCGACGTCGCCGCCGCTGACACCGGTCTCCCTGTGCCGGCGGGCCGCGACCGTGCGCGTCGCACACGGCGTTCACGCGATCGTCGCGCCGACCGCTGAGGTGATCTTTGATATTTGATAGCGTCATCGCTGCCGCCGGGGGGCGCTGTCGCGGAGTTCGGACGTCCACCCGACGACACCGACGACACCGACGACACCGACGACACCGACGGCACACGGGGAGGGCCGATGACCAGCAGCGGGGACGCGACGGATCCGTCGACCGCGACCGACGCCCACCGTCCGCGGTACGACTTCGACTTCCACGGCCCGGCGCTCGACACGATCTTCGACGACTACGAGCGCATGCACCGGGAGTGCCCGGTCTCGTGGAGCGACCACTACGGCGGCTTCTGGAGCCTCGTGCGCGCCGACGACGTCCACGCCGCCGAGCACGACTGGGACACCTTCTCCGTCGCGCCGTCGATGATCCTTCCGTCGTTCGGCACCGACCGACCGCTCATCCCGCTCGACATCGACCCGCCTGCGCTCACGCCGTACCGGCAGCTGCTGCTGCCGTTCTTCACCCCCCAGCGGATGGACGGGCTCATCCCACGAACCCGCGAGCTGGCCCGCCAGCTGCTCGACCAGGTCGAGGGCCAGGAGGTGTTCGACGCGGCGCCCTACTGCCGGATGCTGCCGTCGATGGTGTTCAGCGAGTACTGCGGCTTCCCCGTGGAGGACGCCGACCGCTTCGACCAGTGGGTCGACGACATCGTGTTCGCCCGCACCGACGACGAGACCGTCGCCCGGCAGGCCGCCGCCGACGTCTACGACTACTTCCGCGCGCTCATCGCCCTGCGCCGTCGCGAGCCGGGCGACGACGTGATCTCCGGCCTGCTCGCCGCCGAGGTGCAGGGTCGCCCGCTCGACGACGAGGAGATGCTCGACATCTGCTACCTCCTGTTCGTCGCCGGTCTCGAGACCACCGCCGGCACGATCCGGGCCGGGCTGTGGTTCCTCGCGCAGCACCCCGACGACCTGGCGGCGCTCGCCGCGGACCCCGCACGCATCCCCGCCGCGGCGGAGGAGTTCCTGCGGGCGTTGTCGCCGGTGCAGGCGATGGCGCGTACCCTGCGGCGCGACACCGAGATCGGCGGGGTCCCGATGCGTGCCGGCGAGCGGGTGGTGGTGGTGTTCGGCGCCGCCAACCGCGACCCCGACCGCTTCGAGTGCCCGCACGAGATCCGCCTCGACCGCGCCCACAACCCGCACATGGCCTTCGGCGCCGGCGCGCACCGATGCCTCGGCAGCAACCTCGCCCGCCGCGAGGTGAACGTGGCGCTCGAGGAGATGATCCGTCGCCATCCCCGCTTCGAGCTCGCCGAGCCGGCGCCCTGGCACGGCATCGGGCCGCTCCTGCTGCGGCCGCTGCCATGAGCGCCACCCTCGCCGCCCTCGCCGCCCTCGCCACCCTCGCCACACCCGTCACGCACGCCCACCCGTCCCTGGAGGTCCCACGATGAAGGCCGTCGAGCTGCAGGCCTACCAGCAGCCCCTGGTGGTGGTCGACCGACCCGCCCCCGTCGCCGGCGAGGGCCAGGAGCTGATCGACGTCACCGCCTGCGGGGTGTGCCACTCGGACATCCACGTCGTCGACGGCCAGTTCGGCAGCCCGCTGCCGCTCATCCCCGGGCACGAGGTCACCGGCGTCCACCACGACCTCGGTCCGGTGATGGTGTACGCGCCCTGGGGGTGCCGCCACTGCTGGATCTGCGAGACGGGCCACGAGATGATCTGCCCCGACGGCGCGGAGGCGGGCCTGTTCCGCGACGGCGGCTACGCCGAGCAGATGCTCGTCACCCACCGCGAGTACCTGCAACCGCTCGGCGACCTCGACCCGGTGCGGTCCGCGCCGCTCGCGTGCGGCGGCC
>WLDE01000249.1 GCA_009704985.1 Actinomycetota bacterium
CCCATCGGGACGTAGGCGCCGTCGACGCTGAAGTCGTTGGACCCGGTGCCGCGCAACCCCGCCGTGTACCACGTGTCGTGGATGGTGACGTCGGCCGCGTCGAGGAACATGAGGTGGAACTCGCCGCCGTCGGTGACCGTGCCACCGGTGAGGTACTGCGAGTGCTGCGAACCGCTCCCCCACTGCCACCGTCCCGTCACCCGCCAGCCGTCGCCGTCGCGCACGGCGGTGCCGTTCGGGGCGTACACACCGCCGGTGATCACCTTCGGGTCGCCGTAGATCGCCCGCGCCCACTCGGGATCGAGGAACAGGCTCATCGACGACGTCGTCGAGGCGATCATCGTGCACCAGCCCGCCGCCCCGTCGGCGATCGACACCTTCTCGATCGCCCGCACCATGGTCATCGGATCGGCTTCGGGGCCGCCGTAGTCGCGCGGCACGCACATCCGGAACAGCTGCGCGTCGCGCAGTGCCTGCACCACGCGCTTGGGCAGCCGCCGCGACTGCTCGCACTTGTCGGCGTGCGCCTCCACGATCTCCTGGACGTGCTCGGCCGCCTCGACGAGGTCGACCCCACCTGCCCCGACGCCGGCCGCCGCCGCATTCACGACGAGCGCCCGGCGGCGCGCTGCGCCTCCGCCCACGTGAGGCCGGCGGTCACGTTCACGTCGTGGGGCAGCCCGAGCACCCGTTCGGCCACGATGTTGCGCTGCACGTCGCCCGTGCCGCCGCCGATCGTGAGCGCCTGGCTGAACATGTAGCCGTCGTACCAGCCGGGGTGGGCGAGGCCACCGGCCGGCTTCTCCGGACCGAGGCCCTTGGTGTCGGTGCCGGGCACGAACGCCTCGCTGCCGTCGCCCCCGGTGAGCATGCCGTGGGCGCCGATCATGTCGCGTGCCAGCGACATCACGTGCTGGCCGTGCTCGTCGGCGAGGATCTTGCGGATGCTCGCCTCGGGGCCGGGCTGCTCGCCCTTCAGCGCCGCGGTGAGCGTGCGCAGGCGGATGAGGTCGAGCAGGGTGTGCTCGATGAACACGTCGGCGATGCGCTGGCGCAGCAGCGGGTCGTGCACACCGTCGGGGTGCGCCTCACGGATCGACTCGATCGCCTCGAGCGCCGTCGGCCCGTTGCCCCACAGCACGCCACCGGTGCTCAGCGACACGCGCTCGTTGCCGAGCGTCACCTTCGCGAGCCGCCACCCGTCGTTCAGTTCGCCGACGAGGTGGTCGGCCGGGATGCGCACGTCGGTGAAGAACACCTCGTTGAACGTGTGCCCGCCGGTCATCTCGGTGATCGGCCGGATCTCGATGCCCGGCGCGTCCATCGGGCACACGAAGTACGAGATGCCCTTGTGCTTCGGGACGTCCGGGTCGGTGCGGGCGATGAGGATGCCCCACCGTGCGTACTGGGCGCCGCTGGTCCAGATCTTCTGGCCGTTCACCACGAACTCGTCGCCGTCGCGCACGGCCCGCGTGCCGAGGTTGGCGAGGTCGCTGCCGCTGCCCGGTTCGCTGAACAGCTGGCACCAGAACTCCTCGCCCGACAGCAGCGGGAACAGGTAGCGCTCCTTCTGCGCCTCCGTGCCCGCGTACAGGATCGTCGGGCCCGCCCAGCCGATGCCGATCGGGTTCACCGGCCGGCGCACCCGCGCCTGGGACAGCTCGTCGTCGATGATCAGCTGGTGGATCGGGTCGGCGTCGAGGCCCCACGGCCGCGGCCAGTGGGGAGCGACGAGACCGGCCTCGGCCAGCTCACGACCCGAGGGGTTCGGGTGCTCGGCCAGCCAGGCGCGCACCTCGGCGCGACGTGGATCGTCCGCCGCCGGCAGTTCGAAGTCCATGCGGCCACTGTAGTGACCCACACGGACCCGGCCTTCGGGCGGGCCGGACCCTCTGGCTAGCCTCGCCACGATGACCGCCGCCGGATGGAACCTCGCCGAGATCTGGGAACGCAACGCCGACCGCTTCCCGGACGCGATCGCCCAGGTGTGCGGCGACCGCACCAGCACCTGGGCCGAGTTCGACCGGCGGGCCGACGGCATCGCCGCCACCCTGCTCGCCGCCGGAGCCCAGCGCCAGGACAAGGTGGCGCACTACCTGTACAACTGCCCCGAGTACCTGGAGAGCATGTTCGGCCTGTTCAAGGCCGCGCTCGTGCCGGTGAACACCAACTACCGCTACAGCGACGACGAGCTGGTGTACCTGTGGGACAACGCCGACGCCGTCGCCGTGATCTTCCACGGCACCTTCGCCGACCGCTGCCAGCACCTGCGGGCCCGGGTGCCGGGCGTGCACACCTGGATCTGGGTCGACGACGGCAGCGGCCCGTGCCCCGACTGGGCGGTGCCGTACGAGACCGCCGCGGCGTTCGCCACCGGGCGCACCGTGCCGTCGTGGGGCCGCTCCCCCGACGACCTCTACATCCTCTATACGGGCGGCACCACCGGCATGCCCAAGGGCGTGATGTGGCGCCAGGACGACATGATCGGCAGCCTCGACGCGCCCTCGAAGCGACCGCTGCCGCCCGCCCCCGGCTGGGACGACTTCGACGAGCGCATCGCCAAGCCCGGCCCGCGCAACCTGCCCGCCGCACCGCTGATGCACGGCACCGGCGCGTTCAACGCGATGTGGAACCTCGCGCTCGCCGGCTCGGTCGTCACGCTCGAGGGCCGCCACTTCGACCCGGTCGAGATGCTCGACACCGTGCAGCGCCACCGGGTGAACTCGATGTCGATCGTCGGCGACGCGTTCGCCAAGCCGATCCTGCGCGCCCTCGACGCCGAACCCGACCGCTGGGACGTGTCGTCGCTGCGGGTGATCGTGTCGAGCGGCGTGATGTGGGCCACCGAGACCAAGCAGGGGCTGCTGCGCCACAACCAGCGGCTCATCATGATCGACAGCCTCGGTTCCAGCGAGGCGATCGGCATGGCCAGCCAGACCACGACCGCCGAGTCGGCCGGCGCCCCGGCGAAGACCGCCACGTTCTCGCTCGGCCCCAACACCAAGGTGCTCACCGAGGACGGCCGCGAGGTGCAGCCGGGCAGCGGCGAGCGAGGCCGGGTGGCCCTGCGCGGCCGCACGCCGGTCGGGTACTACAAGGACGAGGCCAAGTCGGCAGCCACGTTCGTGCTGGTCGACGGGGTGCGCTGGAGCATCCCGGGCGACTGGGCCGAGGTGGCCGCCGACGGCACGCTGATCCTGTACGGGCGCGGCAGCCAGTGCATCAACACCGGTGGCGAGAAGGTCTTCCCCGAGGAGGTCGAGGAGGTGCTCAAGCAGCACCCGTCCGTCGCCGACGCCGCGGTGGTGGGCGTGCCCGACGAGCGCTTCGGGCAGGCGATCACCGCGCTGGTGGAACCCCACACCGGCCACGACGTCGACGAGGCAGCGCTCGTCGCCCACGTGAAGGCCCACCTCGCGCACTACAAGGCGCCCAAGCGGGTGCTCTCGATCCACTCCGTCGGCCGCGCCCCCAACGGCAAGCTCGACTACAAGCGCCTCACCGCGCAGGCGCTCGACACGCTCGCCGCCGGCTGACCGCGCCAGGCCGTCGACGAGGGCGTCCGATCCACCTCGAGCGATGTGGTATCGGATCCGATACCATGCGCGCCGATGAACGGGTCGCTCCTCCTGCGGCAGTGCCGCCACCGCGCCGGGCAGTCGCTGCGCGCCGCCGCCGCGGCGGCAGGGACGTCGCATGCCACCTGGTCGGCCTACGAACACCGACGACTCACGCCCTCCGCCGACACCCTCGACCGGCTCGTGCGAGCCACCGGCAGCGTCCTCGACGTCGCGATCGTCGGCCGGATCGCCGACCCCACCCGCGGCGCCGAACTCGAGGCCGTGCTCGACCTGGCCGAGCAGTTCCCCGCCCGCCACGACGCCGAGCTGCGCGCCCCCGTGTTCGGGCGCCGATCATGAGCGGACTCCGGCTCGTCGACCGCATCGTGGCGATCGGTGCGGCCCTCGACGGCGCCGGGCTTCCCCACGCCTTCGGCGGCGCGCTCGCGCTCGCCTGGTGCACCCAGCGAGCCCGCGGCACGATCGACATCGACGTCAACGTCTTCGTCCCGGCCGATCGTGCCGACGACGTGCTCGCGGCGCTGCCAGTGGGAGTCCGGTGCGACGAACCGGCACGCCGGCAACTGCTCGACACCGGGCAGGCCCGCCTGTGGTGGGACGGCACCCCGGTCGACGTGTTCCTCGACACCACCGAGTTCCATCGGCAGGCGGCGCTGCGCACACGCCGTGAGCGGTTCGCCGAGCACGAGGTCGCGTTCCTCGGGTGCTCCGACCTTGCCGTGTTCAAGGCGTTCTTCGACCGCACGAAGGACTGGGCCGACCTCGAGGAGATGGTGGCGGCCGGCACACTCGACGTCGAGCGGGTGGCCGGCACACTCGTCCGGTACCTCGGCCCCGACGACCACCGCGTCGCACGCCTGCTCTCGCTCACCGAACCCGGCGCCTGACGCGGGCCGCGTCGCGAGGCCCGCTCAGCGGCCGCTGGCGTGGGCGTGGCAGCCCACGACGTGGTCGTTCACCAGACCCATGGCCTGCATGAACGCGTACACCGTGGTGGGGCCGACGAAGCTCCAACCCCGGCGCTTCAGCTCCTTCGACAGCGCGGTCGACTCGGGGGTGGACGCCGGGATGTCCGCGATCGAGCGGATCGGTGCGCGATCGGTCGGCCGGTACCCCTCGACGAACGCGGCCAGGCTGCCCTCGCGCTCCACCAGTTCGAGCATCCGCCGCGCGTTGTTGATCGTCGACTCGATCTTGCCGCGGTGGCGGACGATGCCGGCGTCGGCCATCAGCCGCTCGACGTCGGTGTGCCCGAACGCGGCGACGCGCTCGGGCACGAAGCCGTCGAACGCGCGACGGAAGTGCTCGCGCTTTCGCAGGATCGTGATCCACGCGAGCCCCGACTGGAACCCCTCGAGGCAGAGCTTCTCGAACAGGCGCACGTCGTCGGTGACCGACCGGCCCCACTCCTGGTCGTGGTAACGCACGTAGAGCGGATCGTCGCCACACCACCAGCAGCGCGTGATGCCGTCCGCACCGGTCGCCAGTCCCTCGGTCACGTCCGGCACCGTACCGGCAGGGCGTGACACGGCCACGCCCGACGACGGGCCCGGGCGAGCCGGCTCATCGACCCGGCTGGTAGACCCCGAACACCTCGCGGAGGGCGTCGCTGACCTCGCCGAGGGTTGCATCTGCACGCAGCGCTTCCTTCATCGGGTACAGCAGGTTCTGCGTGCCGCGCGCGGCGTCGGCGACGTCCTGCAGACGGGCCTTCACGAGGTCGTGATCGCGGTTGGCCTTGTAGGCGGCGAGCGACTCCCGCTGGCCACGCTCGAGCGACGGGTCGATCGGGAACACCTCGGGCTCGGGCTCGTTGTCCACCGTGAACTTGTTGACGCCCACGATCACGCGCTCGTCGTCGTCGATCGACTTCGCGTACTCGTATGCGGCCTGCTCGATCTCGTCCTGCTGGAAGCCGGCGAGAATGCCCTCCACCGCGCCGCCCATCTCGTCGATGCGGGCGATGTACTCCATCGCGAGTCGCTCGATCTCGTCGGTGAGCGTCTCGACGAAGTAGCTGCCGGCCAGCGGGTCGGGCGTGTCGGCGATGCCGCTCTCGTAGCCGATGATCTGCTGGGTGCGCAGCGCGATGCGCGCCGCCCGCTCGGTGGGGAGGCTGAGCGCCTCGTCGTAGCCGTTGGTGTGGAGGCTCTGCGTGCCGCCCATGACGGCAGCCATCGACTGCACGGCCACGCGGACGATGTTGTTCTCCGGCTGCTGCGCGGTGAGCGTGGAGCCGCCGACCTGGGTGTGGAAGCGGAGCAGCTTGCTGCTCTCCTTCTTCGCCCCGTAGCGCTCGGTCATGAGCTTGTACCAGATGCGCCGCGAGGCCCGGAACTTCGCCACTTCCTCGAAGAAGTTGTTGTGCGCGTTCCAGAAGAAGCTGAGCCGCGGGGCGAACGCGTCGACGTCGAGGCCTGCGGCGATCGCCGCGTCGACGTAGGCGATGCCGTTCGCGATCGTGAAGGCGATCTCCTGCACCGCCGTGGAGCCGGCTTCGCGGATGTGGTAGCCGGAGATGGAGATCGTGTTCCACTTCGGGACGTGCTTCGCGCAGTACTCGAAGATGTTGGTGATGATCCGCATCGACGGCTTCGGCGGGTACACGTACGTGCCGCGGGCGATGTACTCCTTCAACAGGTCGTTCTGGATCGTGCCGCTGATCGCGCTGGCGGGCACGCCCTGTTCCTCGGCGACGAGCTCGTACATCAGCAGCAGGATCGCTGCGGTCGAGTTGATCGTCATCGAGGTGGAGACCTTGTCGAGCGGCAGGCCGCCGAGCAGGGTGCGCATGTCGGCCATCGAGTCGATCGCCACGCCCACCTTGCCGACCTCGCCCTCGGCACGCGGGTGGTCGCTGTCGTAGCCCATCTGTGTCGGCAGGTCGAAGGCGCAGCTGAGACCGGTCTGGCCCGCCTCGAGGAGGAACTTGAAGCGCTCGTTGGTGCTCGCCGCCGTGCCGAAGCCGGCGTACTGGCGCATCGTCCAGAGCTTGCCGCGGTACATGGTGGGGTAGACGCCGCGGGTGTACGGCGGCTGGCCCGGCGCACCGAGCTGCACGGCCGGGTCCCACCCCGCCAGATCGGAGGCGTCGTACAGCGCCTTCACCTCGATGCCCGAATCGGTTCGCTTCTCGTCGCTCACGCACCCGAGCGTACGACGCCCGCCGCGACGCCACCTACCCCGACCCGCGATGAGCGATGAGCGGCGGTGGCGGCCGCATCGCGCATCGAGCCTCGCCGCTGAGAACGGGACCAAGGTCGGAGGGCACGGAGCCAGGGGCCGTCGTAGGGTCACCGGCGTGAGCGAGTGCGATCGGCGCGACGCATGATCGACCTGCTCGTCGACCATCCCGTCGCGTTGCTGTTCGTCGTCCTCGCGTGCGGTGCGGCCCTCGGGGCGATCCGGGTGCGGGGCGTGTCGCTCGGCCCGGCCGGCGCCCTGTTCGCCGGCCTCGCCCTCTCCGCGATCGACGAGCGGCTCGCGATCCCCGAGGTCGTGGGCAGCGTGGGCCTGGCCCTGTTCACCTACGGCATCGGACTGTCGAGCGG
>WLDE01000250.1 GCA_009704985.1 Actinomycetota bacterium
CAGCATCGAGATCCAGGCCGAGCAGAAGAAGGACACGGGCTTCACCCTCGTCGAGCTCCTGATCGTCATCGTCATCCTCGGCATCCTCGCCACGGTGACGGTGTTCGCCGTCCGTGGCATCACCGACCAGGGCCAGACGAGCGCCTGCGCGGCCGACCAGAAGACGCTGGAGACCGCGTCCGAGGCGTACTTCGCCCAGGAGGGCGGCACCGCCATCCCGACCGACAACGACGCGACGACCACGGCGATCGGCGCCACCCCCGAGGAGACCCTCGTCGCTGCCGGCTTCCTCCGTGACGTCTCGCCCAACTGGGAGGTGAGCGCCGCCGGCGCTCTGACGGCCACCGCCGGCGGTCCCTGCGTCTGATCGGTCGCTGACCGACTCCCGACCACCGAGGTTCCCCTCGGAGCGGTCGGAACCAACCGTCATCGGCGAGGCCGGGCCTTCGGGCCCGGCCTCGTCCGCGTCTGCACCCAGGATCGCCGTCGAGCACGCGCCGCCCGCCGGCGCGAGTGCCAGCGGCTCATCCGCGTGCCAGCGGTCCATCCGAGTGGCAGCGGTCCATCCGAGGGTCGTGGGCGCTCCCGGTGGGACGTCGGCACTCGGGGCGTACGTGGCACTCGAAGCGCTCCATCATCCGCCGTCGAGGTGTCGGAAGCGACCTCGCGTGCGCCGAGCGCTGCTCACACCTCGCGCGCTGCCCGGGGACCGCGCCGACGGGTCGTCAGCGCACGAGCTCCATGCGGAGTCCGGAGTTGTCCCAGTTCGGGTCCGCGGGGAGCCGGTTCACGGCTCGACCTGCAGCCCGTCGGGCGGTCCACAGCAGGCCGGCGGCCTGCAGGAGGTGGACCTGTGCCGCGCCCGCCGGCGGAGTGGCCGTCACGGCGTCCTCCACGCCCGGCAGCTTGGACTTGATCAGGTTCATCCGCTCGTACACGCCCTCGGCCTGGTACGGCGAGCTGGTCAGCGGCTTGTCCCCGTTCAGCACGTAGAAGCTGAGGTCGGGGTGCGCGGCGAACCAGTTGCGCTGGTGGAACGGCTGGAACTCCTGCTCGGCCTCGCGGATCCACTTCATCCGGCGGAAGTCGTCGTTGGTGAGCCACGGCTCGAGCTCGCGGGCCTCCTCGCGGGTCTTCGCCCGGAGCGCGGCACGCGACGGGATCGGCTTGATCGCGGCGAGCCGCGGCCAGCCGACCATGTCACGCGCCTCGCGGTCACACGGCCGGAACGGACCGTTCGGCTCGTCCTCGAACCCCACGGGTGCGAAGATCGCTGCCGCCTCGAACTTCGGCTTGAACTCGAGCACGTCGATGAGCGTCGGCATCACCATCGGCTCCTCGACGATCACCGTCACCGCGGCGAGGCGTGCCGGGAGCACCAGCCAACCGCCGGGGCAGGGCACCACGCCGCCGAGCATCTTGTAGGGGGACTGCTTCGCGACCATCGTGGATCCCTCCTCTGGTGACGTGGCGGACGGGGTGTGTGTGGCGGGGCCGGGCGGAGCTGACGGGCCGGGAGCGCCGAGGGGTCAGCGCTGGCCGACCAGCTGGCCCGAACCGGTCGATGCGCTCTGGCCGGCGGCGATCGTCGCCTGCGCCTGCAGCTGCGCCTTCTGCGTCGCCGCCAGCGTCATGATCTCCTTCGGGTAGGCGCTCACCTCGGCCGCCGTGTCGAAGCTGATGATGCCGGAGCCGACGAGACGGGCGAGGTCCATCTCGATCGTCTGCATGCCCTCCTGCTGGCCGGAGATCATCACGTTGCGCAGCTGGCGGGCCTTGCCCTCGCGCAGCAGGTTGCGCACGGCGTCGTTGGCCATCAGCACCTCGTAGGCGGCCACACGGCCACCGCCCTCGGCGGGCAGCAGTCGCTGGCTGATGACGCCCTGCAGCGAGCCGGCCAGCTGGATCTGGATCTGGTCGCGTTTCTCGGCCGGGAACACGTCGACGATGCGGTCGAGGGCCTGGGAGGCGTCGTTGGTGTGCAGGGTGGCGAACACGAGGTGACCGGTCTCGGCGAGGGTGAGGGTGATCGAGATCGAGTCGAGGTCGCGCATCTCACCGAGGAGGATGACGTCCGGGTCCTCACGCAGTGCGCTGCGGAGACCGTCGGCGAAGCTGTTCACGTCGCTGCCCACCTCGCGCTGGTTCACCATCGCGGTCTTGTGGAAGTGCAGGTACTCGATCGGATCCTCGATGGTGAGGATGTGGCACGGCTTGGTCGCGTTGATCTTGTCGATCATCGCGGCGAGTGTCGTCGACTTGCCCGAACCGGTGGGGCCCACGACGAGCACGAGGCCGTAGGGCTTGTTGAGCAGCTCGACGCAGGCGAGCGGGGCGCCGAGCTCGTCGAGGCTGCGGACGCGGCTGGGCACCACGCGCAACGCCATGGCGTAGGTGCTCCGCTGCTTGAAGGCGTTGGCACGGAACCGGCCGATGCCGGTGAGACCGAAGCCGAAGTCCACCTGGCGCGCCACGTCGAGCTGCGCCTTCTGCTGCTCGTCGAGCAGGGAGAGCACCATCCGCTCGGTGTCGGCGCCCTGCAGCACGTCGACGCCCTCGAACGGCACGAGGATGCCGTCACGGCGCGCCGTGGCGGGGCGGCCGGGGGTGATGTGGAGGTCGCTGGCGCCTGCCGCGACCGTCGCCTCGAGCAGGGCCACGAGCATCGGATCTGGATTCGACATGGACGGCTAACCTCGTCGTTCTGCGCTCTCTCGGAGCGGTGTGTCTGGAGCGGTTCGAGCTGATCGAAGGGGCGTATGGGGGCTGGTTGGATCGTCGGTGCTGCCGTGACGGGGCTGCTGATCGGGTCGTTCCTCACCGTGGTCACCGAGCGAGTCCCCGCCGGAGAATCGATCGTCGCCCCCGGATCGCGGTGCGGAGCGTGTGGCTTGCGCCTCGGCCCACTCGACCTGGTCCCGGTCTTCAGTTGGTTGGCACTTCGGGGCAGGTGCCGCAGGTGCCGTACGAGTATCGGCATCGAACCCCTGGTGCTTGAACTGGGGACGGCCGCGTTGTTCGTGGCGATCGTGCTGCGGTTCGAGGACTCCGTGGAGACCGTCGCGTTCTGCGTCCTGGTCGCCGGGTTGCTGGCGCTCAGCTGGATCGACCTGCGGATCAAGCGGTTGCCGCGCGAGATCTCGTACACCACGCTCGCGATCGGTGCACCGCTGCTCGTGGTGGCGGCGCTCGTGGACGACGAGCCCCGCCGGATCTGGACGATGGTGCTCGGTGCCGTGCTCGCCACGCTGTTCATGTGGGCCGTCCACGTGCTCAGCCGGGGTGGCATGGGCGACGGCGACGTGCGCCTGTCGCCGCTCCTCGGCGCGTACCTCGGCTGGCTCGGCCTCGCGTACGTGCCCGTCGGGTTGTTCCTGGCCTTCCTGGCCGGGTCGATCGTGGGCGTGATCGGCATGATCGTCGGTCGTGCCGGTCGGCGCACGGCGCTCCCGTTCGGGCCGTTCCTCGCGCTCGGCACGGTGGTCGCCGTGTTCGTCGGTGACGCGATCATCGACCGCATCTGGCCCACCGTCTGAGTCGAGGGTCGCCCGTCAGGCGTCGTCGAGGAGCGCTCCGAACCGCTCGTCGGCCTCGCGGGCGTGGTCGCACGGCGTGGGCGTCACCGATCTCGCAGGCTCGGCGCAGCCCGACCACGGTGAGTTCGTCGACGGTGCTCATCAGGTGCCCGGTTCGTGCGCCGTGTGGGGACGATCCGTGCCCTGCCGGGCTCACATCTGGTTCTTCGTCTCGCCGAGCACGCCGTACATGGCGGACACGAGCGCCATGGCGACGAAGCCGACGATCACACCCACGAAGACGATCATGATCGGCTCGAACATCGTGGTGAACTTCTTGATCCGGCTCTCGAGCTCACGGTCGAAGTAGAGCGAGGCCACCTCGAGCTGCTCGTCCAGGGTGCCGGTCTCCTCGCCCACCTTGAACATCTGCTTCGCGGCGCCGGGGAACAGGCCGGTGTCGGCGAGCGGCCGGGCGAAGCCGCCGCCCTCGAGCATGACCTCCTGGGCCTCGACGAGCCGCGCCTCGAACACGGTGTTGTCCACCGAGTCGACGGTGGTCTTCATGCCATCCGGCAGCGGCACACCGGCCTTCACCATCGCTCCGAGGATGCGGCAGAAGCGCTCGAGCACGGCGTACTCGATGATGCCCTTGATGATCGGGATCTTCAGGAGCAGCTTGTCCTTCGGGGCCTTGCCGCCCTTGGTCTTGAACAGCCAGAACATCACGGCGCCCACGGCGACGAAGAACAGGACCGGGATGTAGATCAGTTCGGAGAACAGCGTCGCCACACCGAGCAGCATCCGCGTGGGGAGCGGCAGCTCGGCGTCGAGCTCCTCGAACAGCGGCTTGAACTGCGGCAGCACGTAGCCGGCGAGCACGGCGACGGTGACGACGGCGAGCACCATGACCACCATCGGGTACGACAGCGCGCTCATCACCTTCGACTTCGTCTCGAGCTCGCGCTCGAGGTAGCCGGCGAGGTTGTCGAGCGTCTGGTCGAGCTGACCGGTGAGCTCGGCGGACTGCAGGATGCCCATGTAGTAGGTGGGGAAGGCCTCGGGGTGCTTCCTGGCGGCGTCGCTGAGCGTGCCGCCGTTGCGCAGGTCCTCGGTCATGCCGACGATCGTGCGGCGCAGTGCCACGTCGGCGGTCTCGTCACCGATGATGTCGAGCGCCTCGGTGATCGGAATGCCGGCCTTCACGAACACGGCGAGCTGACGCGTGAAGTGCATCAGCTCCTTCTTCTTCACCTTCTCCTGCGAGATCTCGAACTGGAGCGCGCCGCGCTTCTCCTCGATCTTCACCGGGTAGAGGTTCTGCGCGAGGAGGGCCGCGCGCACGTCGCCGAGCGTGTCGCCCTTCTCGGATCCCTCGACGGTGGCGCCGCTGGCGTCGATGGCTGCGTATGTGAACTTCGGCATGGTTCTGGTACCTCGAGCTCAGCTGGCGAACAGGGTCTTGACGACTTCGGGGATGGTGGTGACGTCGTTCTCGACGAGCGCCATGGCTTCGCGCAGCATCGTGCGCATGCCCTGGGCGACGGCGAGCCGGCGGAGTTCCTCGGTGGTGGCCCAGCCGACGATGAGGCGGCGGAGCTCGGGGGTGATGCGCAACAGCTCGTACACGCCGATGCGGTCGCGGTAGCCGGTGCCGGCGCAGTAGTTGCAGCCCGCACCGCGGTAGAAGGTGCCCTTGTCGCTGCCGCCGCTGTGCTGGCGGAACACGGCCAACTCATCTGCACCGGGGGTGTAGGGCTCCTTGCAGGAGTCGCAGATGCGGCGCAGGAGGCGCTGGCCGATCACGCCCACCACCGACGAGGCGATGAGGAAGGCCTCGATGCCCATGTCGAGGAAGCGGTGGAGGGCGGCGACGCTGTCGGTGCCGTGCAGCGACGACAGCACGAAGTGGCCGGTGAGCGCGGACTGGATCGCGATGCGGGCCGTGTCCGCATCACGGATCTCACCGACGAGGATCACGTCGGGGTCCTGACGCAGGATGGCCTTCAGACCGGTGGCGAACGTGAGGCCCGCCTGCGCATTGGTCTGGATCTGGTTGATGCCCGGGAACACGTACTCGACCGGGTCCTCGACGGTGGTGACGTTCTTGCCGGCCGAGTTGATCTCGAGCAGCGACGCGTACAGCGTGGTGGTCTTGCCCGCGCCCGTCGGTCCGGCGCAGATCACCATGCCGAACGGCGAGTGGATCATCTTCGAGTAGTGCAGGTACGTCTCGCGGGGGAAACCCAGCTGGTTGAGACCGATCGACGACCGGCTCTTGTCCAGGATTCGCATGACGATCTTCTCGCCCCACACGGTGGCGACCGAACCGACGCGGACGTCGACGTCCTTGCCGTCGATCGTCATCGAGAACTGGCCGTCCTGCGGGCGGCGCTTCTCGACGATGTTCATGCCGCTCATGATCTTGAGGCGGCTGCTGAGGGCGGCGTGCACGCCGATCGGCAGGTTGAACGCCTCCACCAGGTGACCGTCGATGCGGAACCGGATCCGCAGGTGCGTGTCCATCGGCTCGACGTGGATGTCCGACGTGCGGTCGCGCATCGCCTGACTCACGATGCGCGTGACCAGCTGGACGATCGGTGCCTGGTCGTCGGTGGACACCTCGGCCGCCGTCTTGGCCAGCCGCTCCATGTCGTCGGTGCTCTCGAAGGCCTGGACGAGCCGGTCGATGTCCGCGTCGGCGCGATAGCTGCGGTCGATGAAGGTCCGGATGGTCTGCGGGTCTGCGGACATCCACTTGACCGGCTTGTCGAGCAGTCGCCCGACGATCTCACGGCGTTGCGGCGACGGGTCGGCCGACAGCATCACGATCGAGCCGCCGTCCTCGGCGATCGGGATGACGCAGTTCTGGCGAGCGGTCTGCTCGGTGACCAGGGCTGCGATCGCCGGGTCGAACTCGACGCGCTTCGTGTCCGCTGCGACGACGCCCCACACCTCGGCGATCGCCGTGGCCAGCTCCTCGCGGCTCGCTCGGAACCTCTGCAGCACGAACTCGGCGAACGCGAGGGCGTCGCCGTTCGCCGACTGCAGGGCCGTCGCGAGCTGATCGGTCGTCAGCTGCTCGCGATCGATGAGCAGCTGACCCATCCTCATGCACTCGGCCGAGTGGGGTCCGGGTTCCGGTTCGACGCGTTCGCGAGTCGCGACGGCCGTCGGTGCCTCGCCGCCTGCTGGTGCGTTGTCCTTCTTGAAGAGTGCCATGTGCCCGTGTCCTCGATCCGCCCGGTTCCGTCCGCCACCGCTCACTGCGGGGTGAAGGATCCCTCGGTGTCGAGCGTCTCCTGACTGGTGGTATCGGCGCCCGGCAGTCGTGGGTTGAGCGACATCGGGTTGAGCGACATCGGGTTGAGCGACATCGGGTTGAGCGACATCGACGGCACGGCCGGTCGGCTGCCGTCGGTGACCGGGACCGAGCCGGTGGCGGTCGTCCCGACGCCGTGGACGGACCCCGCTGAGGGGGTGCCGATCGAGCCGGTCTCGAAGCTGGCGAGCGTCGGGATCGCGCCCGGGTCGACGGCCGGCGCGGACGGCGCGGCCGACGGGCTCACGCGCACGAACTGGCTGGGGTCGAGCATCCCCATCTGCCGTTCGAGCTC
>WLDE01000251.1 GCA_009704985.1 Actinomycetota bacterium
ACCGGCCTCCTTCATCTCCAGCACCGTGGCCTCGGCCTCGCTCGAGAAGCGGCCGATGTCGTCGCTGGTCGCGATCGTCGCGAGCGCCGCGGTGACGACCGGCTCCACCCCGGCCGCGGCGAGCGCGGGCTCGAGGCTGTTCGCCGCGGCGGCGTCGAACGCGGGGCTCGACAGCCGGATCACACCGACCACGGCGTCGTCGGTGAAGAACCCGGCCTGGTCGAGGCCCTCCACCAGCGCGGTGGCGGCGCGGTCGAGGTTGATCGCGCTCGGGTTCACGTACAGCGGGTTCGCGTCGTAGACGCCCTGGTCGGAGAACGTGAAGTTGGCACCGCTCGACGCGAACAGCGGCACGCCCGCGTCGTTCGCGCACGCCAGCACCTCGGTGCTCGGATCGCCGATCGTCACGATGGCGTACACCTCGTTGTCCTCGGTCATCGTGGCGCAGATCTCGCGGCTGATCGCCTGCGGATCGGTGTCGGCGACCTGGTCGGTCTCGTGGATCACCGGCACGACCTCCTTGCCACCGAGGCCGCCGCCCGCGTTGAGGTCGGCGACGAGCGTGTCGACGATCTCCTGGTGCGGGACGAAGGTGATGCCGGTCGTGCCGAGCGCCGCCTGGGCGGCCTCCTGGTTGGTGCTGATCACGAACCCGACGCGCACCGTGTCACCGTCGACGCCGCGCACGGGCTCGGGCGCCGTGGTGGCGGGCGCCTCGGTGGTCGCCGCACCCTCGGCGGCCGTGGTGTCCGGAGCGGCCGGTTCGGTGGTGACCGCGGCCGGTTCGGTCGTCGCCGGTGCCGCCGTGGTGGTGGCGTCGTCCGCGGGCTCCTCGGTCGAGCTGCACGCCCCCAGCACCAGCGCGACAGCCGCGGCCGCGAACGCGGCACGGCGCCGACCGGCGCGGCGCGCGGCGCCCGACGCGTGATCTCGCTCGATGGTGTGCTTCCTCGACGTCATGGTCGACCTCCCCTGGTCACTGGCCCCGGTCACTGCCCTGTTCACCGGCCCTGTTCACCGGCCCTGTTCACCGGCCCTGTTCACCGGCCCGGATCGTTCGTGCTCGCCCGATGCCGGCTCGCCCGATCATCGGAGTCTCGTCGGGTCGGTGTCGTGCGAACGTGTCGACCCGGCGACCGACGGTTGTGCGATCACACAACACACCACCACACGCCACCCGGTCACACGCCACCCGGTCACATGCCACCCGGTCACACGCCACCCCGTCACGGCCGCGTCAGAGCACCAGCTCGGCGACGACCGCGACGGCGGCGAGCACCGTCACGACGATCGTGCGGACGTCCTTGCCGGCGCGTGCCCACATCGGGCCGCCGACGGCCTTCGACCACACGTTGGTGCCACCGTGGATCATCACCGCCGGCCACACGCTGCCCGTGTGGCGCCACGCGATCGTCATCAGCACCGAGAGCCCGAGGCACAGCCACACGAACTGGGCCTGCAACCACGTGAAGCGGCGCCACTGCGGCGACTTCCGCAGCGCGGGCACCTCGCGCGGCAGGTGCCACGCCCACCACGCCACGGCGAGCACGATCGTCGCCCACCACAGCGATCCGGTCGCGACCACCAGCACCGGCAGTGCGAACCCGCGCCACCCGAGCTCCTCGAGCGTGCCGCCCTCGTCGACGAACATCCCGCCGGTCAACCGCGCCCACCGTGACGGGCCGCTGCGGTCGCGCAGCACCGCCGGCTGCGGGTCGGCCGACCTCGCCACCCACAGGTAGCCGGCGAGCACCACCAGGAACACGATCAGCACGACGGCGTACGTGACCAGCGCCGCCCGCACGTCGGCGCCCTCGCCGACGGGTGAGAGCCGCCGCAGCAGCGAACCGAGGTCGGCCTCGTCCGAGCCGACCAGCGACACCAGCACGGCTGCGACGGCCGGCGCCGACGCGAACACCCACACGCCCCACACGCTCGGGTGACGGCGGGCGTAGCGGGCGATCGACACGGCGTTCGCGTAGGTGCGTTGCTCGTCGAGCCACCCGAACATGCCCGGCAACGCGCGGCGCGTCTCGGGCCTGCGGGCCCCCAGGCGCACCGACCACACCATCACCCCGCTCGCGATCGCCGTGGCGAGCAGCAGGTGCACCGCGAACGCGGCCCAGCCGTTCACTTGTGCCCCGACGACCCGACGCTGCGCGGCGTGCGCACGACGGCGAACGGGTTGCCGGCCCAGCCCGTGCCGTCGGCGAGGTCGGCCAACCGGCGCCCGATCTCGGGCACGAACTTGAAGCCGTGCCCGCTGAGGCCCGCCCCCACCACGACGTCACCGATGCGGTCGAGCACGAAGTCCTCGTCGGGCGTCGACGCGTAGAGACAGGTCGACGAGTCGACCGGCTCGGGGTCCACCCCCGGCAGGAACTCCGCCACCCACTCGCACAGCCGCGCCCAGGTGACCGGCTCGAGCTCGAACCCACGGGTGTCGGGGTCGACCTCGGGCCCGGTGTGGTGCTCGGCCACCTTCACCAGCCCCTCGGGCGTCACCATCCCGTAGTGGCGCGGGAACGCACGCACGATGAACGTCGGGAACTCGTGGCCGGCGCGTCCGTCCCGCGGCCGGAAGAACGCCAGCTGCTCCTTCGTCACCCGGTGCCCCGGCAGGTCGAGCACACCGGCCAGCGTCACGGGCGCCCAGGCACCCGTGGTGACGATCGCCGTGCCGGCCCGCCAGCGCTCACCACCGGCAACCACCGTCACCCCGTCGCCGGCGTCGTGCTGCTCGATCGCGTCGACCCCGGTGCACATCCGCAGCTCCGCACCCGACGCCGCGGCCAGTCGGCGCAGCACCGACAGCGACCGGTCGGCGTGCACGGTGCCACCGGCCTCGTAGCGCAGCACCTCGCCGGTGAACGCCACCCCGGGATGGCGGCGGCGCACCTCGGCCTCGCTCCACCGCTCCACCGCCACACCGGCGCCGCGGCACGCGGCCTCGATCTCGTCGAGCTCGTCCTGGAAGCCGACGTCGAGCGACCCGGTGCGCGACAGCAGCGGCACACGCCCGACCTGCTCCAGCTCGTCCCACCCCGCCAGCGCATCGAGCGCGAACCGCAGGTACGCCTCGTCGGTGTGGCCGAGGCGCACGATCCGCTCCGTCCCGTGCGACGAACCACGGCGGTGCCCCGGCTCGAACCGGTCGAGCGCCACCACCCGCAGGCCACGACGGGCGCAGTGCCACGCCGCCGCCGACCCGGCCGCGCCGCACCCCACCACCACGACGTCGGCGACGTGCACGGCGCCGGCCCCGCTCACTGGTTCCACGACCCGGCTTCGAAGTCGGCCACCTCCACGGCGAGCCACGCCTCGGCGAAGGCCGCCGGCACGTCCGGTGCGGTGATGCGGATCGTGCGCACCCCGACGCGCTCGACCGGGCGGAACCGCTCGATGCGATCGGCCTGTCGGTGCGAGAGCGTGTCGATCTCGATCACCACCGGCGTGGTCGTGCGCACCGGCATCACCGACGCCCGCTCGCGCACCGCCGACTCGGCCGCCGCCCGGATCATCTCGCCCGTGGTCGCGAACGGCAGGCACCGGGCGTTCTGCCGGCCGGTGGTCTCCTTCACCTGCGCCGTCGTGATGCCCGGCACCGCCGCGGCCGCCTCCGCCACCAGGTACTGGTCGCCCGTGGCGAGCACGACCGGGACCCCGTGGTGACCGGCCACCGCGGCCGTGATCGCGGTCTCACCGATCGGCACACCGTTCAGCCGGTACTGGCCCACCACGCCACCGTGCCACGTGTGCGACAGCATCCCGTCGGTGCCGGCCATCGAGTGGTAGCCGACGAGCAGCACGCAGTCGAAGGACGCGTCGAGCCCCTCCACCTGGCACATCACCCGGCCCGCAGCCGGACCGCGGTGCGCCGTGACCCCCGCGGGCAACTGGTCGAACAGCAGGTTGCGCATCCCGGCGTGGCCGTCGACGACCACCACCTCCTCGGCGCCGGCCGCCAGCGCACCGTTCGCGGCGGCGACCACGTCGGCGGTCATCCACCGTCGCGCCTCGTTCCACGACGGCGTGTCCTGGGTGAGCTCCTGGCCGTGGACGACCCCGGTGATGCCCTCCATGTCGGCCGACACGAACACCCTCATCGCAGCTCCCCCGATCCCGCCGTCATCCCGCCGTCATCCCGCCGTCATCCCGCCGTCATCCCGCCGTCATCCCGTGGCGCACGTCAGCGCACCGGCGCCGGGCGCTCGCCGCGCACCACACGACCCGGCGTCGCGCCGGTCCACGTGCCGTCCTCGAACGTCACCGTGCCCGACTTCACGGTCCAACGGTAGCCATCGGCCTCCTGCAGCAGCCGGGTCCCGCCCGCGGGCAGGTCGGCCACCAGGCGCGGCGGGCGCAGCTGCAGCGTGCCGAGGTCGAACACGATCAGGTCGGCGAGGTGGCCGGGCGCCACCACGCCACGGTCGTGCCATCCCACGTGGCGGGCGGGCCGCTGGGTCTGGTGGTGCACCACGTGCTCGAGCGGCAACCGCTCGCCCCGCACCCGGTCGCGGCACCAGTGGGCCACGGCCGTCGTCGGGAACGACGCATCGCAGATGAAGTTGCAGTGCGCCCCGCCGTCGCTCAGCCCGAACACCACGTTCGGCGCGGTCATCATCTCGCGCACCTCGTCGAGATTGCCGGCGGCGTAGTTGTTGAGCGGCATGTACAGCAGGTCGCGGCCCTCGGAGGCGAGCAGGAGGTCGTACGCGAACTCGGTGACGTCCGCGCCCGCACGCGCGGCCCGAGCCGCGACCGAGCCGTCGGGCGTCGGCTCGTAGTCCGGCGGATCACCCAGCGGGAACATCCGCTCGAACCCCGTGAGCACGAACCCCGTCAGCCCCGCCGGCACGCGCTGGGGGTGCTCGGCCACGATCCGCTCGCGCACACCCGGGTCGCGCATCGCCGCCACCCGCTCGTCGAGCGGCAGCCCGGCGATGCGACGGTACGTCGGCGTGTGCACGAACGGATTCGTCGAGCCCGACAGCCCGAGCAGCAACCCGATCGGTCGCGGTGCCACCTGACCCTTCACGTCGAGCCCCTCGGCGCACAGGCCGTCGATCACCGCCAGCATCGTGCGCCAGCGATCGGCCACGGCATCGACCTGCTCGACGGTGAACGACATCGGCCGGCGCACCTCGCGGGCGATGCGCCGCAGCAGCGCGATCTCACGCTCGGCGAGGCCGTCGTCCTCCGTGAGGTACAGGTCGCTCACGAGCTGCACGACGCCGCGTCCCAGGTCGGTGAGCACCCCGGCGATGCCGATCAGCTCCTCGGCCGTGGCGGTCATCGTGCCCACGTACTCGCCCCGGCCGGTCCGGTGGATCGCGGTGCGTGAGGTCGCGAACCCGAGCGCCCCGGCGTCCATCGCCTCGCCCACGAGCCGGCGCATCGCCGCGATCTCGTCCGCCGTCGGCACGACGGTGTGGTCAGCGCCGCGGTCGCCCATCACGTAGGCCCGCAGCGCGGCGTGCGGCACGTGGGCACCGATGTCCACCGTGTGGGGACGCCGGTCCACCGCGTCGAGGTACTCCGGGAAGCTCTCCCAGTCCCACGGCAGTCCTTCCGCGAGCGCGGTCCCGGGGATGTCCTCCACGCCCTCCAGCAGGCCGATGAGCCAGTCGTGGCGGTCGGCCGCGGCCGGGGCGAATCCCACACCGCAGTTGCCCATCGCGATCGACGTCACCCCGTTCACCGACGACGGCGCCACCACCGGGTCCCAGGTCACCTGGCCGTCGTAGTGCGTGTGGATGTCGACCCAGCCGGGGCTGACGACGAGCCCGCTCGCGTCGAGCTCCCGGCGGCCCGGGCCGAGCGACGGCCCCACGGCGACGATGCGGTCGCCGTCGGCCGCGACGTCGGCCACCACCCCGGCCGACCCCGTACCGTCGACGACGAACCCGTTGCGAATCACCAGATCGTGCACGTCCCCAGCGTGCGAGCCGCGGCGTGGGCGCCGCGCACAATCCCGTCCGACGGCGGCTGTGGGATCCGCCAACGGGCGTCGGCCCGCCGTCCGCGCGATCCGGCGGGGTCAGTGCATCCGCATCTCGACGATCTCGCCGTCGGCCAGCCGGTAGGTCACGAGCGCCTCGAACCGGTCGCCGGCGTCGTTCCACACCTCCTCGTGATCCACCACCCAGTCGCCGAGCGCGATCCGGTCGAGGATCACGGCCCGACGGCCGGGCACCGCGAACACCGGCGTGTAGGCCTCGCGGAGCTGGTCGTGGCCGGCCGCCCGCACCGTGCCGTCGGCGGCCACGAGGCGACACGTCGGGTGGAAGCAGGCCACGAACCGCTCGAGGTCGTGGTCGTTGTAGGCGGCGAGCTGCCGGTTCACCGGGTGGTCGGCCGCCAGCTTCGCGACCGGATCGTCGGGGGCGTGGCCGTCCGGGGCGTGACCGGTCATCGCAGCCTCCACTGCAGCTCGAGCACGAAGCGCTCCACGGGATCGGCGAGGTCCACCTCGAGCAGCTCGACGATGCGCTTCAGCCGGTACCGCAACGTGTTCGGGTGGATCGACAGCGCCGCCGCCGCGGACGACACGTCGCCGAACGCGTCGAGGTAGGCGCCGAGCGTCGCGAGGTGGTCGGTGTGCTGCTCGGCGTCGTGGCGTTCCAGCACGGCGAGGTGCGGCGTGCGGCAGCGGGCGTCGTCGCCGAGCACCGCCCGCACCCGCCGCATCACCACGTCGCTGCGCACCTCTGCGATCGACCGCACGAGCGGACCGCCCGAGGCGAGCACGACCGCCAGCGCCTGCTCGGCCTCCCAGCGCGACGACACCAGCCCCGCCGCCTCCCCGACGGACGACCCGATCCCGGCGCACACGTCCACCTTCAGCGCGTGCGTGGCGCGCCGCGCCAGGTCGTCGACGAGCGCGCGCTGGCGTCCACCGGCTCCGCCCGGCCCCTCCGGCAGGATCACCAGCACCACGTCCGCCACCTGCACGGCCGCGCCACGCGCGTCGAACATCTCCACCTGGTAGGTCACGAGGTCGAGCAGGCGCTGCTGCCGCACCACCGACGCCGGCGCGTCGTGACCGGGATCGCGCACCCCCAGCGCCACCACCGACGCCCGCGCACCACCGAGCACGTCGGCGCCGCCCCGGCCGTCGAGCGC
>WLDE01000252.1 GCA_009704985.1 Actinomycetota bacterium
AGGGGGATGGGGGAAGGGGTGCGACGTTGCCGGTTCCCGCACAGCAACCTTGCGCGAACCTGTTGCAAGCGTAGGCGGCGCGCGCCGGACCGCCAACTCGTGGATGAGAAAACTTGAGTCGATCTGACTCAGGATCGGGCGGCGTGGGCCGGGGTCACGTCCAGTCGAGGACGACCTTGCCGCACTCGCCGCTCTCGACGATGCCGAACGCGTCGTCGAAGCGGTCGGCGGGCAGGTGGTGGGTGATCACGCCGGCGACGTCGAGACCGCTCTGGAGCATCGCGGCCATCTTGTACCAGGTCTCGAAGATCCGACGTCCGTAGATGCCCTGGACCTCGAGTCCCTTGAAGATCACGTCGTTCACGTCGAGCGTCATCGGCCCGGCCGGGATGCCGAGCACCGCGATCCGGCCGCCGTGGTTCATCGCGTCGAGCATCTGGTTGAACGCCGCCTCGGCGCCCGACATCTCCATGCCGACGTCGAACCCCTCGGTCATGCCGAGCTCGGCCATCACCGGCCCGAGCGACTCCGTGCGCACGTCGACCACCCGGTTCGCCCCGTGGCGCGCCGCCATCGCCAACCGGTACGGGTTGACGTCGGTGACCACCACGTGGCGCGCCCCGACGTGGCGGGCGATCGCGGCGGCCAGCACGCCGATCGGGCCGGCGCCGGTGATGAGCACGTCCTCGGCCACGCAGTCGAAGCGCAGTGCGGTGTGGGTGGCGTTGCCCAGCGGGTCGAGGATCGCGGCCACGTCGTCGCCGATGTGCGGCGGCACCACGAACACGTTCTCGGCCGGGATGACGACGTACTCGGCGAACGCTCCGGGCCGGGTGACGCCGACACCGGTGTGCTGATGGCAGAACTCGCGACGACCGGCCTTGCAGTTGCGGCAGTGCCCGCAGGTGACGTGACCCTCGCCGGCCACCCGCATGCCGACCTCGAGGCCGGCGACGGCGGAGCCGACCTCGGCGATCTCGCCCATGAACTCGTGGCCGACCACCATCGGCACCGGGATCGTGGCCTGCGCCCAGGCGTCCCAGCGCCGGATGTGCAGATCGGTGCCGCAGATCGAGGTCTTGTGCACCCGGATCTTCACGTCGCGCGGACCGGGCTCGGGCTCGGGCACGTCCTGCATCCACAGGCCGGGCTCCGGCGCCGCTTTCACCAACGCCTTCATCCCAGCGCCCCCATCGCTCGTGCGACCCTCGTGAACGCCGCGACCGCCGTGTCGATGTCGTCGTCGGTGTGCGCCGCCGACATCTGGGTGCGGATGCGAGCCGCACCCTTCGGCACCACCGGGTACGAGAAGGCGACCACGTACACCCCCTCGGCGAGCAGCCGCTCGGCCATCTCGCCCGCCACCTTCGCGTCGCCGAGCATCACCGGGATGATCGGGTGGCCCGCTCCCGCGAGCGTGAACCCGACCTGGGTCATGGCCTCGCGGAAGCGGCGGGCGTTGCGGTCGAGCTGCCGGCGGAGGCCGTCGCCCTCCTCGAGCAGGTCGAGGGCCCGCAGGGTGGTGGCGGCGATCACCGGCGCGAGCGAGTTGGAGAACAGGTACGGCCGGCTGCGCTGGCGCAGCCAGTCGATCACCTCCTTCGGCCCCGAGGTGTACCCACCCGAGGCACCGCCGAGCGCCTTGCCGAGGGTGCCGGTGATGACGTCGACGCGGCCCATCACCCCGAGTGCCTCGTGGGTGCCGCGGCCGGCGGCACCGGTGAACCCCACGGCGTGCGAGTCGTCGACCATCACCATCGCCCCGTACCGCTCGGCCAGGTCGCAGATGGCCGGCAGGTCGGCCAGCACGCCGTCCATCGAGAACACGCCGTCGGTGGCGATCAGCCGGTACCGCGCATCGGCGGCCCCCTGCAGGCGCTCCTCGAGCTGGGCCATGTCGTTGTTGTCGTACCGGAGGCGTCGGGCGCGGCACAGCCGGATGCCGTCGATGATCGACGCGTGGTTCAGCGCGTCGGAGATCACCGCGTCCTGCTCGTCGAGGAGGGTCTCGAACAGACCACCGTTCGCGTCGAAGCACGACGAGTAGAGGATGGTGTCCTCGGTGCCGAGGAACGTCGAGAGCCGCGCCTCGAGCTCGCGGTGCACGTCCTGCGTGCCGCAGATGAAGCGCACGCTCGCCATGCCGTAGCCGTGGTCGTCGAGCGCCTGCTGGGCGGCGTCGACGAGCGCGGGGTGGTCGGCGAGACCGAGGTAGTTGTTGGCGCAGAGGTTGAGCACCCGGCTGCCGTCGGCGAGCGTGAGGTGCGGCGACTGCGGCGACGTGATCACCCGCTCGCGCTTGAACAGCCCCTCGGCCACGAGCCCCGCGCTGCGTGCGGCGAGGTCGGCGAGAATCTCGGTACGCATGTACCGAGAATAGGCCGGCCCCGCACCCGCCCAGGTCCGTCGCCCGACCGGTACCGTCAGCGCCCGTGCAGCTGCAGCGGATCGCCGCTCGCGACGGCTGGACGTGCTGGCTGTGCGGTGGCGAGGTCGATCCCGACGCACCGCTCGACAGCCCGGCACGCGGCACCGTCGACCACCTCGTGCCGCGCTCGCGCGGCGGGTCGAGCGAGCTCGCCAACCTCCGGCTCGCGCACCGGCGCTGCAACGTCCGCCGCGGCAGCCACCTGCCCGAGCTGCAGTGGCCGGCCGAGTGGCCCTTGCTGATGGGCACGCACCTGTGGACCGCGCTCGCACGTCTGGCGCCGCGTCCCGGTGCGGCCGAGGTGGTGGCGGTCGCTCCGCTCGCGGAGCTGGCCGACGCCGCCGCCGGCTGGGCGGTGGAGCGCGCCGAGTGCTTCGTCCCGGGAGGGTGGGAGGCCTGGTGCGAGCCGTGGTCGGGCGGGCCCGTCGCGGTGTGGTTGCGACGGCCGTGCGACTCGGCGCCGGGCGACGCCGGTCGGCCGCGACACCCCGAACCCTGATCTCGGCGTGGCGCCGGTGTGACGACGGTCGCCTCCGTTGTGTCAGCGCTGTAACGGACCGCTCGACGGTTCGTCCTTACGGTGACCACATCGGTACCAACGCACCGAACAGGGGTTCCGACGGAGCGATCCGGACGCAGCCTCCGATGGGGGAAGTCACTCGGTGCCGGGCACCGAGCGGGGAACGGGAGAGCCACGATGTCCACCAAGCGCAACCACGACGACCACCAGAGCCGCACGAGCGATCACCACCGCCGGGGGCGCCGCAGTGCCGTCGAGACCTTCACCGACGCCCTCACGGCACCGGCCGAGGCGGTCTTCCGCCTCGGGGGCGAGCGCCGTCAGCGTCGCCCGCGCGACATCTGAGGTCGTGACGCACGGGCAGCTGTTCGTGCGTCACGAGATCGACCCTGACGCATCCCCTCCACGCGGCGGCGTGGGCGTCGAGCGGCGGCGGCCGCGGGGTCGAGGCCGGTCGGGGGCCGCTGCGGCGGGCGGCCCCCGACCGGACTCCACAGGAGGTTCCATCGGCGGCGTGTCGGGCGGCGTCGCACGACGGGACCGCCGGACCCCCCACGCCTCGGTCGGCTCCGGCGGGCCGATCGGGGCGAGGGACCGCGGCGTTCGGTTCGCCGCGTTCGGTTCGCCGCGTTCGGTTCGCCGCGTTCGGTTCGCCGCGTTCGGTTCGCCGCGTTCGGTTCGCGGCGTTCGGTTCGCCGCGTTCGGTTCGCGGCGTTCGGTTCGCGGCGTTCGGTTCGCGGGGTCAGGCGGGTTCGTCCGACAGCGAACCGGCCGGCAGGCCGAGCTCTCGTTCGGTGAGGCGCGACAGCACCTCGTTCATCTCGTGGGGTGCCAGCGCCGAGCCGATCTGGCACTGGAGCGCGAAGGCGTCGCTCAGCGCCACCACCATCCACGCGGTCTCGTGCGGGTGCTCGCAGCGGAACACCCCGGCGGCCACGCCGCGTTGGATGATCCCGACCACCAGCTCGTGCCAGGCGCGCGACAGCCGCTGCGAGGTCTCGCGCAGCTGCGCGGAGTGGTACGCCTCGGCGAACGCCTCGAGCCAGAACCGGTAGGCCTCCTGACCACCGCCGGGGCCGTAGGGCTGGGTGACCTCGCGGAGCTGCGTGAGCGGGTCGAGGTCGGCGGCGAGCGCCGCGTTCACCTCGTCGATCTCCTCGAGCGCCACCTTCTCGAACGCGGCGGCGAGGAGCGAGTCGTGGTCGGGGAAGTAGTGGTGCAGCAGACCGTGGGTCACGCCGGCACGGGCGGCGACGTGGCGGGAGGTCGTGCGGGCGAATCCGCGCTCGCTGATCTCGGCGACCGCAGCGTCGAGGATCGCTGCCCGGCGAGCTTCGGGGTGCATGCGTGCCACTGGGCACAGCCTACGTCCCGGGTTGCGTATTGACCGAACGGCCAATAATGTATTGGCCATGTGGTCAACACGAGCCTCCTCCGAGCGCGCGCTGCACGCCGGTGCGTTCGCCATCTCGGCGTCGTTCATGGTGGTGTTCCCGCTGTTGCCCGACCTGCAGGAGCGCGCCGGCATCTCCACCGCCCAACTCGGCTGGATCGCCGCGTCGGGCTTCGTCGCCGCCCTGGTCGCGCAGACCCTGATCGCGCCTCACGCCGACCGCGGCCGTGAGCGGTGGGTGATCAACGGCGCGATCGTGATGATGGCCCTCTCCACGGTGGTGTACGCCGTCGGCGACTCGATCCACTGGTTCATCGCCGGCCGCATCGGCGCCGGGCTCGCCTACGGCGCGTTCACGCCCGCTGCGATCGGCCTGATCGTGCGCCGCTGGCCCGAGGCACCAGGACGTCACATCGGACGGCTCCAGGCGATCGAGCTCGCGGGCATGGCGCTCGGTCCGCTGCTCGCCGTCGCCGGCAAGGTGTGGCTCGGCGTGCTGCCGACCCTGTGGGTGGCGGGTGCCCTCACGCTGCTCGCCGGCGTGCCGGCGTTCGCCTCCCGCGAGGTGCGCAGCACGGCCGGTCTCGGTCGCGTCGGGCAGGCCGCGGACACTCCGCACCACTCGCTGGCATCGGGCTTCGGGCTGCTGCGGCACCGCTCGGTGATCGCGGCGGCGCTGGTGATGACGGCGTTCTTCGTGCCGATCGGCGCCTACGACGCGCTGTTCCCCCGGTTCCTGGTCGACCTCGGCTCGAGCGACTGGCTGGTCGGCGCCGCGCTGATGGCGTTCGCGATTCCCAGCATGTTCCTGGCGACGTGGGCGGGGCGTACGGTCGACCGGCTCGGCCCGTTCCGTGCCGCGTCGCTCGGCGGCGCCGCCAACGTCGCCGTCATCCTCACCTACGGGTTCGTGCGAGTGCCGATGGTGATCGTGGTGATCGGCCTGTTCGAGTCGGGCGGCCAGACCCTGGTGGGCGCCGCCGGTGCGGCGGCCATGGGGTGGGCGGTGCCCGGCCGTCGCGCGGCGACGGCGCAGGGCCTGGGAGAGGCCACGGCCACGACGGCAGGTGCGGCGGTGGCGTTCCTCGCCGCACCGCTCTACGCCGCCGGCGGCCCGGCCCTGCTCTTCGTCACCACCGCCGTGCTCACCGCCGGGCCGCTCGCGCTCGGCGTGCGGCTGGCCCGCACGGCCCGCCCCGTGGAGGAGCCGGTGCCCGTCGCCACGGTGGCCGACGATCCGCTCCTCGCGGCGTCGCGCTGACCGGACGCAGCACGTGACGGCCCGGGGTGACGGCCCGGGGTGACGGGTCGGGTGCTGGGTAGGGTCGGCGCATGCAGCTCGCCGACCTCCGCATCTTCACCGAGCCCCAACAGGGGGCGTCGTACGACACGCTCCTCGCCGTGGCCCGCCGCGCCGAGGAGCTCGGCTTCGGCGCCTTCTTCCGCAGCGACCACTACCTGAAGATGGGTGACGCCTCGGGGTTGCCCGGACCCACCGACGCGTGGATCACGCTCGCCGGCCTCGCCCGCGACACGCGCACCATCCGGCTCGGCACGCTGGTCACCCCGGTCACGTTCCGGCACCCGGGCCCACTCGCGATCTCCGTCGCGCAGGTGGACCAGATGAGCGGCGGCCGGGTCGAGCTCGGGCTGGGGGCAGGCTGGTACGAGCAGGAGCACACCGCGTACGCGATCCCGTTCCCGTCGCTCGGCGAGCGGTTCGACAGCCTCACCGACCAGCTCGCAATCGTCGACGGGCTGTGGCGCACCCCGATCGGCGACACCTTCACGTACGAGGGCCGCGTGCACTCGGTGGTCGACTCGCCCGCGCTGCCGAAGCCGGCCCAGTCGCGGCTGCCGATCGTGGTCGGTGGCGGCGGCCGCACCCGCACGCCTCGGCTGGCGGCGCGGTACGCGAGCGAGTTCAACACCCCGTTCGTGCCGCTCGAGTTCTTCCAGACGCAGTGCGACCGCGTCCGGGCGGCGTGCGACGAGATCGGACGCACCGAGCCGATGGTGTACAGCGCCGCGCTCGTGGTGTGCGCCGGCCGCGACGAGGCCGAGGTGGTGAGACGGGCGGCGGCCATCGGGCGCGAGCCCGACGAGCTGCGCCGCAACGGGGCGGCCGGCACCGTCGAGGAGGTGGCCGCCACGATCCGTCGCTGGCGCGACGGTGGCGCCGGGCGGATCTACCTCCAGGTGCTCGACCTCTCCGACCTCGACCACCTCGACCTGATCGCGCACGAGGTCGCTCCGCTGCTCACCTGACCGGGCCTCCCACGCCGGGCTGCGAGATCCCCGCAGATGTGGGGGGTGGTGATCGAACGTGTGTTCGGTACCTTGGTGGGTGTTCCGGGTGTTCCCGGGGTGTGATCAACCCTTCGGGGTCCAGGTGTTCGTGTGGTGTCCGGTCGTCCCGCGGCGGTGGGAGGGGGTGAGCTCGCATGTCCGATGCAGGTGGTGTCGCTGCTGGTGTCGCGGTTCCCGTGGATGGGGTGTGGTCGTTGGCGTGCCTGGATGCGGGTCTGGCGTCGGTGGAGCAGATCGCGGTGGGCCTGGGCGATCTCACTGTCGTGCTGCGCTGGTTGCAGTCGGTCGAGCTGCGTCTGCTGCAACGCCTCGAGGTGCTGGCCGATGAGCCCGGCTCCGGTGTCGATCCGGATGTGGTGACGGCGCGTGCGACGGGCCGGTCGGTGGCTGCGGCGGTGAAGGCGACCAAACGCGCTCGGGCCGCGGTGACGGCACC
>WLDE01000253.1 GCA_009704985.1 Actinomycetota bacterium
AGACGGTGGAGGCGAACCTCACCCGCATCTACCGCAAGCTCGGGGTGCGCTCCCGCACGGAGCTCGCGGCGAGGGCACCGTCGTAGCAGGGAGTCACCCGAGCCGGACGTCTGGCCCGATGAGGTCGTGGGGAGATCGGCGACGACCGGGTGCGCCGCGAGAGGTCGAGGAGTCGGGTCAGCAGATCCCCGTGGTCGGACAGGTCGACCATCGAGACCGCGCCGACCGAGCCGCACCCTGCCGTCGAGTCGATCCGGATCGTGCGGCTCACCGACCAGATCGACCTCGCTCGCGATGCGATCCGCATGGTGCACGAGGTGTTCGACGACGACGGGGAGGTGCCGTCAGCCGACACCACGACCGGGAACCTGCTGAGCATCGTCACGGTCAGCCCACGGCTGACGGGTCACGAACCGCGAATCGATCAGGTGCGCACGAGCGGAGTCGGTTGCCCTGCTTCCCGGGCGCGGTCGGTGACCGCCGCTTCCGGCTCCGGCCGTCCGAGCAGGAAGCCCTGGAGCTCGGTCACACCCAGCCGGGCGAGCAGTTCAGCCTGCCGGCGCGTCTCGACACCTTCGGCGGTCGTCTTCATCCCCAGGCTCTCGGCGAGCTGTGTGACGGCACGGATGATGGCGAGACAGGTCGGACGCATCTCCAGATCGGCCACGAACGACCGGTCGATCTTGATCCTGTCGAAGGCGAACACCTGCAGATACGAAAGTGAGCAGTAACCGGTGCCGAAGTCGTCGAGCGCGACACGCACGCCGAGCTGCCGGATCATCGCGAGACGAGCGAGCGTCGCCGGGCTCGCATCGAGGAGCATGCTCTCGGTCAACTCCAGTTCGAGCCGGTCACCGGGGAGACCCGTGGTGCGCAGGATCGACGCGATGCGCTGTGGCAGGTCGCTCTGGGCCACCTGCACCGCCGAGAGGTTCACGGCGATCCGGATCGGGTCCTGCCACGTGACCGCTGTCCGACAGGCCTCCTCGAGCACGACGTCGCCGATCTCGAGGATCACGCCGGTCTCCTCGGCGACAGGGATGAACTCGCTGGGCAGGACGAGGCCGCGCGTCGGGTGTTGCCAACGGACCAACGCTTCGAATCCGACGAGGTCGCCGGTGTCGGCCTCGACCATGGGCTGATAATGGACGACGAACTGCCGCTGCTCGACCGCATCGAACAACTCCTGTTCGAGACGGCGACGCTGGTGGTCCATCTCGTCCAAGGTCGAGTCGTAGCGCAGCACGCGACCTCGGCCGTCGGCCTTGGCACGGTAGAGCGCCCGGTCGGCGCGGTTGAGCAGCTCGTCGCTGTCGGTCCCGTCGTGCGGAGCCACTGCGATCCCGATCGAACCGCCCGGTGTCCACGCCTGGCCCTCGACCACCATCTCCTGGGTCAGCACATCGAGTATCTCGCTGGCGACCACCTCGGCCTGCATCGACAACTCGCGGCCCTCGAGCGTGATCACGAACTCGTCACCGCCCCACCGCGCCACGATTCCCCGCGCCCCGACCGCCTCGCGCATGCGTGACGCAGCCGTCGCCAAGTAGGCGTCGCCCGCCCCGTGACCGAGCGTGTCGTTGATCGTCTTCAGGCGGTCCAGATCGACACACAGCACCGCAAAGGCGTTGCCCGCGGCGTGTGACGCGATCTGGTCGAGGTGCATCCTCATCATCGCCCGGTTCGGCAGGTCGGTGAGTGGGTCGGTGAGGGCGAGACGGGCGATCTCGTCGGTACGCGCTGCGACCTTCAGCTCGAGCTCGCTGGCGTGGCGCTCGGCGGCGCTCCGCTGGCGTCGGAACTGCGCCCAGATCGCGCCGGCGAGCACCGTGAGGACCACCAGGATCAACATGCTGGTCAGTTCGAACGAGCGGGCTGCGCTGGCCTCGGGTGACGTGTCGAATTCGGCGTTCGGGCGTGCGACCCAGATCGACCAGGATCCTCTCGGATCGGGAATACCGAGGTCGTAGGTCTCCGAGAACAGCAGTTCCGGGTCGCGTCGGCCGGACTCGAAGAAGGGGCGCGATGCCTCGACATCGGTCAGGTCGGTCTCGAGCGAGTATCCGTACGCCTGGTTGTAGAGCACGGTGTTCTCGCCCGGAAGCGCGGCCGCGAGAGCACGGTCGAGCACGATCGCTGCGACGAGACCCTTGAATGCGCCATCGGGCCCGTAGAACGGCACCGAGAGCAAGATGCCCATCCGGTCGGCGTCGAGACCGGTGTGGATGAAGTAGCTGTTGTCGCAGGTGATCAGGCTCTTCGATCCGATCATGGGCACATTCAGTCCGTCGATCGATTCGCGTCGTGGGAAGTTTCCCCGCATCCATCTCACCTGAGCGGCGAACTCGCGGTACTCGTAGATCTCGATCTCTTCCTCGGCGCCTTCCACCAGCGAGTCGCGCTCGGCTTCGTCGACTCGTGATGCCGCGTCGACGATCAGCTCGTCGAACATGACGATCGGCTCCTCGGGCCTGCCGGTCACCGGGTCGACACGCTCCGGATCGAAGTCGCCGGGGATCACGTACACCTCCGACACGGCCACTGCGTCGGCGAGGTTGTTGTAGATCTGCTGGAACGTTTCGCGGCTGTCGCCGACCAGCGATCTGCCGTGACGATCGACGGCCCGCACGCTCGGCAGCGCAGCGAGTGTGCGCAGGTCTTCGTAGACGTGCTCGAAGAGCTGTTCGATGGGCCTCGCCTGCGCTCTGGCCTCCTCGTCGGTGTTGCGGAGGTACGACGCCAGAGCGATCGAGCGGCGCCGTTCGGTCTCGAAATGGATGATCGTCGCCAGCAGGCCGGCGACCAGGAGGAGCACCGCGAACCCACCGAGCATGTGTCGGTCGACCCGGTCCACGCTCGACTCCGTGCGACGTCGCGACGACGAACGGCCATCGGCGAGGCCGGTCGTGGCAGAAGTCCTCCCGTCGAACCGGCGATCTTGGTGCAGGTCAGACGACGGCGCACGAAAACGCATGCGGGGCTATCGGCCCGCACGGTCGCAACCTTGAGGGTCGATCTCGTTACGCGGTGTAGGAGGTGTCGGCCGTCACCGGGGCGGAACGGGCGCTGGGGTCTTCCGGTACCTGGACGCGCGCCTCCCCGACGAAGCCGCCGTGATCACGACCGAGCCGGACGCCGCGCTGCACGACGAGACGGCCACCGCGGATCTCGCCCCGAACTCCATGCGGCCGGCCCTCGATGCCGCCACGGAGATGCTCTGAACGACCGGGCGCTTCGTCAGGCGACGAGGAGGTGAGCGATCGCCAAGTCCTCGATCCCGAGACCCGTCGAGCGGAAGAACCGAGGTCGGGTCCATTCCTTCGGCACGAAGCCCGTCGCCAGTTCGGCCAGGTCTGCGACGATCCGGTCGTGCGACCACTCCCCGGCCTCGACGGCGATCGTCATCTCGCCGGCCGTCACCGGAGCCGTCGCACGGTAGTCGCAGTACACGTCGTAGGAACCGAGACTCGCGGGCTCGATCTCGTGCGCCCCGGGCGAGTTCGTGCTGATCGACGTGACGAGCGCCGACTCGGCGACCCACGGGCGCTCGATGACCGGCGACCCGGAGGAGGTGCACAGGAGCACGACGTCGGCACCTTCCACCGCTGACCGAGCCGACGGGCTGAAGCTGAGCTGTGACTGCTCGGGCACCACACGACCGACGAGTTCCTGCCGCTCGGGAGAACCTGCGGCCCGTGGCGAGTACACGCGGAGGTCGTTCCACTCGCGCAGACCCACGACGAACCGGAGGTGCTCACGGGCCACCTTGCCCGAACCGACCACCGCGAGGCTCTTCGCGTCGGATCTCGAGAGATGCTGGACGGCGAGCGCCGTGGTCGCAGCGGTTCGGATCGTGGTGAGCGCGTACGAGTCGCAGAGGAGCAGCGGTTCTCCCGTCGACGCCGACAGCAGCAGCGTGTAGGCCGTGACCGGGGACAGCCCGGCATCGGACCGGTCCGACAGGTACGGCGACACCTTCACGCCGATCAGCCCCAGGTCGAGGAGCGCCCCGGGGTAGAAGATGCAGTCACCCCGACCATCGGGGAACACCGTCACCGTCTGCGCCGGCTGCACACTCCGCCCGTTCACGAGACCGGCGAAGGCCGTCTCGAGCGCCGGGAGAACCCGCCCCCGGTCGAGCGCGACGAGCACCTCGGCCTCGTCGAGGATCGGCAGGTTCGTCATCGCGCTCACATACCTCCGTCGAGGCACTCCGGTTCACGGAGACTCGGTGGTTCGGATCCCGGCCCGGTCGGCCGAGTGCCGTCGACGGTAGTGGTCGGCGTCGGCGGCGCGACGACGCCGCGGTCGACGAGCCGTCGGCCGTCGCGCGCGCCGAGGCGGTGCCCGGCCCGCAGGAGCGGGTCGTGCCGTCTGCCACGATGGACGACGTGGCACACGAAGGATCCACCGCGACGGGGCACATCGAGCATCTCGAACACGTGCTGGCGACTCACCCGCGGGCACGGCTCGCGCAACTGCCGACCCCGATCCACCGGCTGCCCAACTTCGGCGCGCAGATCGGCATCCCCGAGCTCTGGATCAAGCGAGACGATCTGACCGGCCTCGAGGGTGGCGGCAACAAGACGCGCAAGCTCGAGTTCCTCGTCGGCGACGCGCTGCGAGCCGGGGCCGACACGCTCGTGACCATCGGGGCGATCCAGTCGAACCACACTCGCCAGACGGCGGCCGCTGCGGCACGAGCGGGGATGAAGTGTGCGCTGCTCCACTTCGGCTGGACCGAGGATGCAGGGCCGGGATATCGCAGCGTCGGCAACGTGCTCTTGAGCAGTCTGATGGGAGCCCAGTTGTTCGTCGACGACACGCCGCGACCCATCGAGGACCAGGGGCCCCTCGACGAGTTCTGCGACCACCTCGCTCGCCTCGGACATCGGCCCTATCCGATTCCGGGGGGCGCGTCCGAACATCGGCTCGGCAGCCTCGGCTACATGGCCTGTGCCGCGGAGATCGAGCGTCAGTGCCACGAGACCGGGCTCGGCTTCGACGTCATCGTGCACTGCACGGGCAGCAGCAGCACCCAGTCAGGTCTGCTCGCCGGCTACGCGGCACTTGGGACACCGATGCAGGTGATCGGCATCTCCGACGACGACGAGACCGACATCAAGCGACGTCGCGTGCACGACCTCGCGAACTCAGCGCTCGCCGAGTGCGGGATCGATGCCGTGGTCGACGAACGTGAGGTGCACGTCGTCGCCGGCGACCGCAGCGTGTACGGCAAGGCCGACGAGCAGACCTTCGCGATGATCCGTCTGCTCGCCGCGACCGAGGGCCTCGCCGCCGACCCGGTGTACGAGGGCAAGGCACTGCGCGGTCTGCAGATGCTCGCAGCCGAGGGCTCGTTCCCCCCGGGGAGTCGGGTGTTGCTGATGCACCTCGGCGGCACGCCGGCGCTGCATGCGTATGCCAGCCAGTTCGGCTCACCGCACCTGGAGCCCTTCCGCGGCGGCGAGAACTCCGCTTCGCCACCGGTGCGCTGACCGCACCGAGCCGGTGCGCGACGGTGACCGTGTCAGGTTGCGGCGGGGCGGCACCGCTCTTCGAGGAGCTCGGTGAGGGCGCGTACGTTCCCTCGAGGGTGGACGCGCTCTGCGCTTCTCGGCGTCGCGTCGGCCGCCGGAGCCGACCGGATGAGCGCCACGTCCATCATCGGCATCGCCCTCATCCTCGGCGGCGTTGCGCTCCTGAACAGCATCGACATCCGCTCCAGCTGACCTGACGTCCGGACGAGACGACGGTCATGCCGGGGTGAAGGTGACGGACAGCACCTTCGCGAGCGCCGTCAGGATGGCGCAGCCGTCCCCGTCGGGGGATGCTGATCGGGCTGCGACGTGGCCGTCGGGTCGCACGATCAGCCATCCGTTCGGCCCGATGCCCAGGAGGTCGTGGAGATCGGTGTCCGTGGCGACGATGTCCGCGCCGAGCACGACATGCGAGGTGGGCACCTCTGCGACCCCTGTGACGCAGCGGAGATGGTGCGCACCGTCGCGACCGGTGATGATCAGGACGTGCGGGCCGACCAGGTCGAGCATCGAGACGAGCGCTCCGTCACGGACCACCCAGGCGTGGGGCAGGCGGCTCCCGGGTCGGGCGGTGGCGACGAAGTCGGTCGCAGCGTCACGGAGCACGGGCGGGTCGGTGCCGTCCGGCACGACGGCCGCTCCTGGCCTGTCGTAGCGGTAGCCGAGGTCCTGGTTCAGCGCACCGAAGTGCGGTCGCTGCTGCTCGATGGAGTCTGCCATCGCAGCGCGCTGCGCTGCGGCCACGTCGGGATCGATCGACTCGAGCCGTTCGACCACCCCCGTGGCAGTGGGGCCGATCCCGGTGGAGGCCATCTTCAGCGCGTTGGCGACCGAGTACTGCGTGTTCGACTGGGCGACCGGGCGTCGTTCGGCGTGATAGCTGTCGAGCAGCGTGGGGCCGGCCCAGCCGTTGATGACGGCCGCGAGCTTCCAGGCGAGGTTGTCGGCGTCGGCGAGACCGGTGTTCATGCCGATGCCCCCGGTGGGAGGGAAGCGGTGCGCAGCGTCGCCGGCGAGGAACACGTGACCCTGCCGGTAGGCGGTCGCGGTTTCGGCGCACATCGTCCATCCGCCGACGCGCTGGATCTCGATGTCGATGTCGCTGCGCCCGAGTGCGGCGGCGATGATCCCCCGACAGCGTTCGGGCGGGTAGTCGGCCGGCGTCTCGACCGCCGGGTTGTACTCGAAGTTGAACGTCCAGCGACGCCGACCGTCCATCGCGATGAACACGCCGCGCGCTGCGCTGTTGATCGTCCAGTAGAGGACGGCGGGTCGGTGTTCGGTGAGCTCGGAGAGGTCGGCGTGGAAGTAGACGTTGATCTGCTGCGCGAGCGGCGGCATGCCGTTCATGCGGATGCCGAGCTGACCGCGCACCCAACTCGTCGCGCCGTCGGCGCCGATCGCGTAGTCGGCTGTCACGGTCTGCGACCGGCCGCCCGACTCGATCGTCGCCCGTACCCCGTCGAGGCAGTCGACCAGCGAGGTGACCTTGGTGCCGTGGCGCACGTCGGCCAGGCCGCGCCCGCGCACGGCGG
>WLDE01000254.1 GCA_009704985.1 Actinomycetota bacterium
CGGACGCGCCGGACGCGCGGCCGGCGGCGGCCTCCTCGGCATCACGTGCGGCACGGAGCACGGCCACGGGGTCGACCTTGCCGCGGTCGTTCCGCGGCACGCTGTCGAGCACGACGACGTCCACGGCCGACGGCGGCAACGAGGTCAGCCGAGCCGCGCACGACACGAGCTCGTCCGCACGCACGGCGCGGAGTGCGTCCACGCCCGACTCGAGCCCCGCCGCGACCGCCCCGATCACGACGCCACGGTCGTCCCCGGTGACCAGCACGGTGTCGAGCAACCCGGCTGCCTCCTCGGCGAGGAGCCGTCGTTCCAGGTCGTCGAGATCGACGCGCAGGCCGAACGGCTTGACGAAACGCGACCGACGGCCGACCACCTCGAACAGCCCGTTGGCGAGGCGGCGCCCGAGGTCACCGGTGCGCAGCTCGTCGGGGCCGGGGTCGGCCGACAGGTCGGACGGCTCCTCCGCGTAGCCCATCATCACGTTCGGGCCTCGGTAGACCAGCTCACCGACGTCGCCGTCGAGTGCCGGTCCACCGAGCGATCCGTCCGGCAGCAACGACCGCACCTCCATCGCCCCGCCGGGGATCGGCACGCCGATCGACGACGGGTACTCGCGCAGCTGCTGCGGGGGCACGTAGCTCATGCGCGCCGTCGCCTCGGTGGCGCCGTACATGACGAACAGCGACACCCCCTGTGCCTCGCACCGGTCGACCCAGGTGGACACTCGGGCCGGCTGCATCCGCCCGCCCGCCTGGGTGAGGAAGCGCAGGCTCGGCACGAACACGGACGAACCGGCGCGCTCCATCAGCTCGAACGTGTGTGGTACCCCGGCGATGTTGGTGACGCCGTGGCGGGCGAGCTCCGGCACGAACCCGGGGTCGACCACCGACCGCCCGCTGAGGACGATCGACGCGCCGGCGAGAAGGTGGCTGTGGAGCACCGAGAGGCCGTAGCAGTAGTTGAGGGGGAGGGTGGTGATCCCGACGTCGTCACGACGCAGACCGAGGTAGGAGACGATCGACGTGGCGTTCGCCAGCACGTTGTCCCGCGACAACCGGACCAGCTTCGGGTTGCCGCTGGAGCCCGAGGTGCTCATCAGCAACGCCAGGTCGGGGTGGACCGGAGCGTGCCAGGGGGACCCGTCGTCGCGCAGGTGGCGCTCGATGCGGAACGTCTCGTCCTCGGTCCGGATCAGCGCCGCAGGTCGCCAGCGGTCGAGCAGACGCTCGTGCTGATCACCGACGAGCAGCGGGACGTGACCCTGCACGAGCAGCGCGAGGTACGACACGACGAACTCGGTCGTGGGTGCTGCCACCAGCGCCACGACGGAGCGGTCCGGCAACGACAGCGACGCACGACGGTCCGAGACCCTCTCGTCCAGCTCTCGATACGTGACCGTCTCGTCGTCGGTGTGCAGTGCTGCGGAGCCGGGTGATCCGGCCAGGGCGCAGAGGTGCACGTCTCCCACCTTCTCCGGCCGCTGCGACGCCCCGCTCGTGAAGCACCGAAGCACCACGGCCTGAGGCGATGCTAACGAAGGGCTCGGTGACCGGTCCATGGACGCAGGACGAATGGACCGTTCGACCCACCCCGGTCCTCGGCGGAAGCGCCGAGGATGCTCCGCGTCAGAGGTAGGTGCCGGGGCGATCGGCCACGGGCGGGCCGCCGTGCATCACCCCGGGCGGCAGCTGGCGCATCTGCTCGAGCTGCTGGCGGGCGGCGAGCTGCTGTGCGAACAGCGTGGCCTGGATGCCGTGGAACAGGCCCTCGAGCCAGCCCACGAGCTGGGCCTTCGCGATCCGGATCTCCGAATCGGAGGGGATCTCGCCGTCCTTGAACGGCAACGCCAGGTTGCGCAGCTCGTCCTGCAGGTCGGGCGACAGCGCCTCGCTCAACTCGATGATCGAGCGCTCGTAGATCTCCGCCAGGCGCTCGCGACTCGCGTCGTCGAGCGGTGCCGTGCGGACCTCCTCCAGCAACTGCTTCACCATCGACCCGATGCGCATCACCTTCGCCGGTTCCGACACGGTCTCGACCGGCTCGCCGTCGCGGTCACGCGGGCCCGGGATCGGCAGTCCCACGATCTCGCCGCGCTCCACCGGGCCGCGATCCACACCGTCGGTCGTCGGTTCGTCGTTCATGGTCGTCCTCTCGAACGGGGGCGGACGGCGTCAGCCGAGCGCCGCGATCAACGGTACATACACCTCTGCCGGGGTGAGTGACCCGTGCCGGCACACCAACTGGAACGGGCCCGAGTCCGCCGGGTCGTCGAAGCTGACGTCCTGGTGGGCCACCAGGGCCACGTCGCCGAGCCGCGCCTGCACCGGCGGCGGCACCACGGGCCCGAACCACCCCTCGTCGAGGGTCTGTTCCCGGGTGACGACCCAGGAGACGTCGCCGTGCGCCGCACGCGCCGCCGAGGCGAGCTCGGCGGACGCTCCGGGCCGGGCGTGGAGCCAGCGGAACCGGCCCTCCCCCGAGGCGTGGTGCACCAGCCGCATCATCGCCGCATCGGGGACGATCACCCGGTCGCCGACGTGCACCTGCCCGTGGTCGGCGGTGACGACCACTGCGACCCCGGCCGGCACGGCGGCGATCACGTCGGCCACGAGGCGATCGGCGGCGCGCAGCTCGGCGTCGTAGTAGTCGCCGAAGCCACGTTCGTGGGCGATCTTGTCGACGCCGTCGTAGTAGGCGTACACGAACGGCGCACCGGCGCGGAGCTGTTCGCCGACGGTGACCGCCAGGCTCGACGGCGAGCGCCAGCCCACCGGAACGCACCCGCGCAGGTGCGCCGCGGAGAACGCGCTGCGTTCGAGCTCGGCCTTGCTCACGACCGGGACGGCGTCGCCCATGAACGGCGGGAACGGCTGGAGTCGCTCGGGCTCGTGCAGGCGGCGGGCGTCACCGCGGCCGTCGGTGTGCCACCGAAGGACGTTGAGCACGTCGCCGCCGACGTCGATGCGGTAGCCGATCAGCCCGTGCTCGCCGGGCGTGAGGCCGGTGGTGATCGACGTCAGCGCCGTGGCGGTCGTGGTGGGCGCCACCGTGGTGATCGGACCTCCGGTCATCGCTGACAACGTCGGCGCGAGGTGCGGGCGGTCGCGGAGCTGGTCCCACCCCAGACCGTCGAGCACCAGCAACACCACATGGCGAGCCTGGCGCGCCGGCTCGGGGAGCCAGTCGGGACGGGCCAGGTGGGACGGCCCCAGGAACGCGGGCACCAGGCCGCGCACGTTCGCGCCGGCGTAGTTCGGGACGACGTACTGCGGGGCACCGGGGGGCACGGCGCCGGGGCGGGAGGGTTCGAGGTCGGACACGGCTCGCACAGTCCACCACCTCGCGGGCGCGAACGACAACCACCCGATGAACCACCCGATGAACCACCCGATGAACCACCCGATGAACCACCCGATGAACCACCCGATGAACCACCCGATGACGGCCGGCACCGCGCCGCACCGGGCCCGAGCCACTACGCTGCAGCCATGCGAGTGTCGAGCAAGGGCGACTATGCGTGTCGTGCGCTGCTGTCGCTGACGCTCCACGCGAGCGATCCGGGTCCGACCAGCGTGCGTGACATCTCCGAGCGCACCGCGATCCCCCAGCCCTACCTCGAGCAGATCCTGCTCGCGCTCAAGGGCGCCGGACTGGTCCGTTCCAAGCGCGGCGTCGGTGGCGGGTACGTGCTCGCCCGCTCCCCCGAGGAGATCCGGCTGAGCGAGATCCTGGCCGCCGTCGACGGACCGATCTCCCTCGGCGACTTCGGTGAGCCCCACCAGGACGGCTCGTGCGACCACGAAGGCCAGTGCGTGCTCTACGCGATCTGGAAGCTGGCCGGAGACCACATGCGCCAGCTGCTGCACGGCTTCACGCTGGCGGAGGTGGCACAGGTGGCCGAAGGCCGTGCGCCGTGGCCGGATCGCTCGACGATCGTGGCCCAGCTCGTCGATCCGGTGTGAGCCACCCGGCGCGCCGGCCAGCGCGTCAGGTGGTCGGCTGATCGTCGACCGGGAGGTCGACCGGGAGGTCGTCGGTCTCCGCGTTTCCGAGCGACGCCACCACGGCGGCGAGGTCCTCGGGGAGCGGCGACTCGAAGCTCACCACCTCACCCGTGCCCGGGTGGACGAACGACAGCGCCGCGGCGTGCAGGAACGGCCGTGGCACCACGAGCGCCGAGCGGTTGCCGCCGTACGTGCCGTCACCGACGACCGGGTGACCGATCGCCGACAGGTGCACGCGGATCTGGTGGGTGCGGCCGGTCTCGAGCTGGCATGCCACCTCGGCGACCTCGGCGACCTGCCGGTAGGTGCGCACGACCCGGTAGCGGGTGCGGGCGACCTTGCCGTCCACCACCACCGCCATCCGCATCGGGTCGCGGTGGTCACGCCCGATCGGCGCGTCGATCACCCCCTGCGGGTTGGCCGGGTGTCCCCACACCAGCGTGTGGTACCGACGCCCGACCTCGCGGCCGGCCAACGCCGCCACGAGGCGCTCGTACGCCCGCGGTGAGCGGGCGACGACGAGCAGTCCCGACGTCCCGACGTCGAGTCGGTGCACGATGCCCGGACGCGCCGGGTCACCGACCGAGGCGATCTCGGGGAACCGCGCCAGCAGGCCGTTGACGAGGGTGCCCGTCGGGTTGCCGGCCCCCGGATGGACCACGAGGCCGGCGGGCTTGTCGACCACGATGACGTCGTCGTCGGCGTACACGACCTCGAACACGACGTCCGGCTCGGGCTCCGGAGCGAGCGGCTGCGGGAGGTGGGAGGGGTCGATGACGACCTCCTGGCCGGTCACCAGCCGCACCTTGCCGCTCAGCACCACGGCGCCGTCGACCGAGGCGCCTCCGGCGGCCACGAGCACGGCCGCGTCGGCGCGGCTCGCGCCGGTGACCAGGCTCACGATCCGGTCGAGCCGCTCCCCTGCGAGCGCCGCCGGGATCTGCTCGTGCAGCAGCCCCGCGGCCTCGAGCGATTCGTCGAACGACTCGTCCCCGCCGTCAGCGGCACCCGCATCCTCCGATGGCGACATTGCGCTCACCTGGGCTCGTCGCGCTCTCGGTCGGCGACGACCTCGGTGGGCGACCCGGCGACCGCCACCTCGGCGTCCCGGTCCGCGTCGTCCGGCGCGTCCGGCGCTGCGTCATCCGCGTCATCCGCGTCATCGAGGGCCGACGCCGCAGCGGCGTCGGCAGCCGCGGCCGCACGATCCAGCCGGCGGCCCTCGAGCAGCGACGCGGTGGCGAACAGCGCCGCCCCGACGGTGACCCCGATGTCGGCGATGTTGAAGATGGGGAACCACTGGAAGTCGATGAAGTCGACGACGGCGCCGTGCAGCCATCCCTCGCCGCGGAACAGCCGGTCGAGGAGGTTCCCGAGTGCACCGCCGATCAGCAACCCCGCCGCGAAACGCGCCAGCTTGCTCTCGACGTGCGCCGAGCTGACGATGAGGACGATCACGATCAGCATCGCCAGCAGTGCGATGACCGGGCCGAGCCCCTCCCCCGTCGAGAACGCCATGCCCGTGTTGAACGACAGGTTCCACTGCAGGGTCCACACGACGTGGACCTCGCGGCCGTCACCGAGGGCGTTGAGCGCCCAGTGCTTGGTGATCTGGTCGAACGTGACGACCACTGCGGCGATCACCAGGCTCCAGGGCGCGACGCGGGGGCGCCAGCGCGTCCGCCGGGTGGGGGTGGGGTCGGTGGTCGTGTCCATGCGTGCTCCGGGGCCCGCGGCGCCGGGGCGCCCGGCGGCCGTCAGCGGCGGCCGATGCCGCCGACCTTCTCCTCCACGAGGACGGTGGCCCACGGGATGGCCTCGAGCCGCTCGCGCGGGATCGGGCGGCCCGACTCGACGGAGTACCCGTAGGTACCGAGTGTCATCCGCTCGAGCGCGGCATCGATGTCGGCCACCATCTGTCGAGCCTGTGCCGACAGCGCGAGGTCACGCTCGCGCTCGACGACCATCGTGTCGCCCTCGCCGCCCTCGTCGTCGAACTGCACGTCGCCCATCTCCTGCTCCTCGATGAGCGCGTTGGCCTCGTCCTCGAGTCGCGTCGCCTGACCGGTCAGCGCCTCACGCTCCTCGAGCAGCAGCGCGCGCTGCGCCGTGAGCCACTTCGCGTCGAAGTCCTTGGTGTACGCGATGCCCTCCTTCGTGGTGCCCTTGACCGGCGGGATCGCCAGTGGGGCCGGCTTGTCCGGCTTGCGGACCTCCGGCTTCTTCGGTTCGGGCTGCTTCGGTTCGGGCTGCTTCGGTTCGGGCTGGGTGGCCTCGGGCTGCTTCGGCTCGGGCTGCTTCGGCTCGGGCTGCTTCGGCTCGGGAGCGGTGCTCGGGGAGGAGGTGGGGGTCGTCTTCGACACGGTGGCGGGGGACTCGGGCTTCCTGGTGGGAGTGGTGGTGGCTGCCGTCGCCGCGGACGTCTTCGCAGCGGTCGCCCTGGCGGGGGCGGCCGTGCCGGCGGCCTTCGACGGTGCCGCCTTCGCGGACGTGGCCGTGGTGGCGGCCTTGGACGGGGCGGCCGTGGTGGCAGCCTTCGACGGCGCAGCCTTGGCAGGCGCAGCCTTGGTGGGGGCCTTGGTCGGGGCCTTGGTCGGGGCCTTGGTCGGGGCCTTGGTCGGGGCCTTGGTGGGGGCGGCCGTGGTCTCGGCCTTCGACGGCGCAGCCTTGGACGGGGCCGCCTTCGTGGCCGTCACCTTCGCGGCCGCCTTCGACGGAGTGGCCTTGGCCGGAGTTGCCTTCGCCGAGGTGGCCTTCGCCGCCGCAGGCTTGGTTGCGCCGGCCTTCGTGGGCGTCGCCTTGGCGGACGCCCGCGGGGCGGACGTCGTGGCCGAGGCCGTCTTCGCGGGCGCCTGCTTGGCTGATCCGTGCTTGCCAGTGGCCATGGGGACTGCACCTCCGTCGACCGGGTGAGCGCCGGATGCTATCTGGCCGTCGTGGCCGTTCCCGACCACCGTCGCCCGGACGCCGCTCCCCGACGTCGATCGGACCGTCGATCGGACCGTCGATCGGACCGTCGATCGGACCGTCGATCGGACCGTCGATCGGA
>WLDE01000255.1 GCA_009704985.1 Actinomycetota bacterium
CGATGCGGTGGTGCTCGCGTGCCCGGCGGCGCAGGCGGCGCGGTTGCTGCCGCCCGGCGACGCAGCGGACGGCCTGGCCCGCATCGAGTACGCCGACGTCGTGATGGTCACCGTCGCGGTGCCCGCCGCCGACTGGCCGGCCCGCCTGCACGGCATGAGCGGCTACCTGGTCCCCAAGCCGGTGCAGCGGCTCGTGACGGCGGCGTCGTTCGGGTCGCAGAAGTGGGCCCACTGGCAGGCCGCCGACGGCCGGGCCCAGGTGATCCTGCGCATCTCGCTGGGCCGTGACGGCCTCCCGGTGATGCATCTCGACGACGATCAGCTCCTCGACGCCGCGATCCGCGAGGTGAGCGAGCACGTCGGTGTCGCGCTGGCGCCGACGGCCACCCGCGTCACCCGGTGGCAGCGGGCGTTCCCGCAGTACCGCCCGCACCACCAGCGCACGGTCGCCGCGATCAGCGCCGAGCTGCCCTCGTCGGTGCTGCTGGCCGGCGCCAGCTACCACGGCATCGGCATCCCGGCCTGCGTGCGGTCCGGCGAGGATGCCGCGCGCATCGTGTGGGAGCGAACGCTCAGCGCGTTAGCATGACGCGCATGACGAGGCGGAGCCGTCATGTCCAGCGAGCTGGTCGCGCCGCGCGGCCCTCCCGACGGCGCGCGGCGTCGGTGCTGGCGACGCTGTCCATCCTGTCGGCGCTCGGCCTCGCCTCGTGCGGCAGTGACACCGCGATGGGATCGGCCGGGGCGATCGAGCGGGCCGGGTTCGTCACCCCCACCACGGCCGGCGACGCCACCCCCGACACCACCGCCCCCGACACCACCGCCGTCGACGACCCCACGCTCGTCGCGCCCAGCACCACGGAGCTCGCGGTCGACCCGAGCACCACCGAGCCGGCCACCACCCCACCGTCGCTCGCGCCCACCACCGTCGTCACGCTCCCGACACCGGTGCCGCCTCCGCCCCCGCGCGCCGACGAGCCGTTCGTCGAGCTCGGCCGGCTCGAGATCCCGCGGATCGGCGTCGACACGACGCTGCTGCAGGGCATCACGCTCACCACGCTCGACCAGGGTCCGGGGCACTGGCCGGGCACCGCCCTGCCGGGCCAGATCGGCAACGTGGTGGTGGCCGGCCACCGCACCAGCCACAACAAGGTGTTCCGCCACGTCGACCGGCTGCTCCCCGGCGACGAGGTGGTGTTCACCACCGGCGACGGGCGCTTCGTCTACACCGTCCGCGAGACCACCATCGTCACGCCGGACGCGATGTACATCATCGACCAGACCTACGCGCCGACGGCCACGCTGTTCGCGTGCCACCCGCCGGGGTCCACCCGCGAGCGCATCGTGGTGCACCTCGACCTCGCCTCCAGCGAACCGGCACCGGCCTCGGCCTGACGCCGACCCGTTCGCCGACCCGGGCACCGACCCGTTCGCCGATCCGTTCGCCGATCCGTTCGCCGACGGAGGCGCGCCCGTCACCACGACGTGACGTGGGGCTAGCCTTCGCCGCCGTGCCCGACGCCCCCGCTCGTGCCCGCCGGGCGTTCCCCGCGTCGGCAGCCCTCTCACTCGGCGCCGGCGTGCTCGTGGCCGCCTCGCTGCCGCCGTGGGGGTTCTGGCCGCTCGCCATCGTCGGCGTCGTGCTGTTCGAGGTGGCGCTCGGCGAGCACCCCACGCGTCGCGAGCGGTTCGTGCGCGGACTGCTGTTCGGGGCCGGATGGCTGTTCCCCGGGATGGGCTGGATGTGGTTCCTCACCGCACCCGGGTACCTCGTCGCCGGTCTGCTCTTCGCCGCGCTCCACGGCGTCGCCGCGCTCGTCGCGCCCACCGGGCCCTGGCGCGTGCTCGGCCGCCCGGCGGCGCACACGTTGGTCGAGGCGCTGCGCCTGGTCGTCCCGTTCGGCGGGGTGCCGCTCGCGACCCTGGCGATCGGCCAGGCCGGCGGACCCTTGCTCGGCATCGCCCGGGTGGGCGGTGTGGTGCTGCTCACGTGGGTGGTGTTCCAGCTCGGCTTCGCGCTCGCCGGGCCGTCGCCCTACGTGCCCGCCACCGTGCGTCGCCGGGGTGTGCGCCCGCAGTTCCAGGGGGCCGCGGCCATCGGCGCGGTGGTGCTGGTCGCACTGGTCGCCGTCGTGGCGCCGTCCGGTTCGGACACGGGTCGCTCGCTGACCGTGGCGATCGTGCAGGGTGGCGGCCCGCAGGGCACTCGCGCCATCTCCACCGACCCGCGCGACGTCGTCGAACGCCACCTGGCGGCCACCCGGCAGATCGAGCCCGGCAGTGTCGACCTCGTGCTGTGGCCGGAGAACGTGATCGACGTCGCGGTGTTCGCCGACAGCCTCGAGCGCCAGGAGATCGCCGCCGAGGCCCGCCGGATCGGGGCACCGTTCGCCGTCGGGGTCACCGAGGACGTGCCGCCCACCGACGCGAACGAGCTCGGCGGCTTCCTGAACGCGCAGATCGTCGTCGACATCGACGGCGCGATCGTCAGCCGCTTCGACAAGGTTCGGCGGGTGCCCTTCGGCGAGTACGTGCCGCTGCGCGGCATCCTGGAGGCGCTCGGGGCGCCGGTCGACCAGATCCGGCGCGATGCCGTGGCGGGCACCGGGCCCGCCGTCGTCACGCTGCCCGACGGCACCCGTGTGGCGGTGGCGATCTCGTGGGAGATCTTCTTCGGCTCGCGCATGCGCGACGGCGTCGGTGCGGGTGGAGAGGTACTGATCAACCCCACCAACGGGTCGAGCTACACGGGCACGATCGTGCAGACCCAGCAGGTGGCGTCGAGCCGGCTCCGCGCCGTCGAGTCCGGCCGCTGGGTGGCCCAGGCCGCGCCCACCGGCTTCAGCGCGTTCGTGTCGCCCGACGGCGACGTGCTGCAGCGCACCGCCGTCAGCGAGCAGGCCGTGATCGTCGGTGAGGTCGGGTTGCGCACGGGCGACACGTGGTACCGCGTGCTCGGCGACCTGCCGTTCGCGCTGCTCGCCGCGGCCGTGCTGGGCGCGAGCCACGTGGCGACGCGACGCCGGGCGGTGACGTCACCGCAGCATGCCGCGCCGGCATCGGTCGCCGCATCCGACACCGACGGGTGATCACGCCCGGGACGGCACCTCCACGAGCACCGTGACGGGCCCGTCGTTCACCAGCGACACCCGCATCTCGGTCCGGAACCGACCGGTGGCCACCGTCGCGCCGAGCTCGCGCAACCGCGCCACCACGCGCTCGACGAGCGGCTCGGCCTGCTCCGGGCGAGCGGCCGCGATCCAGCTCGGACGACGTCCCGCCGACGTGTCGCCGTAGAGCGTGAACTGGCTCACCACCAGTACCTCACGGGTCGTGTCGGCGACCGACCGGTTCATCACCCCGTCGTCGTCGTCCATCACCCGCAGGTGCCAGACCTTGTCGGCGAGCTTCACCGCGTCCGCCTCGGTGTCGTCGTGGGTGACGCCGACGAGCACGAGCAACCCGGCTCCGATCGACCCGGCCTCCTCCCACGTGCCGTCCGACCCGGCAGGCCGGAAGGTCACCGACGCGCTCTCCACCCGCTGCACCAGTCCTCGCATGCGACGATCGTGGCAGACGACGTCGGCCTGCGTCGTGCGTCACCGAGGTGCGGCGCTGCCAGAATGCCGCCCATGGTGGAGCTGCAGGCGGGGGACGCGACGGTCCTCGTGAGTCCGGTGTCGGGCGGACGTGTCGCGTCGATCGAGGTCGCAGGTGAGGAGCTGCTGGTCACGGGCGCTCCAGGTGACGACCCCCTGCTGTGGGGCAGCTACCCGATGGTGCCCTACGCCGGTCGCATCCGCGAGGGTCTCTTCACGTGGGGCGGGCGCGAGGTGCGGCTGCCGGTGAACCTCGGCCCGCACGCCATCCACGGCTCGGGGTTCGTGAGTGCGTGGCAGGTCCGCGACCAGGGCCGTGACCACGTCGAGCTCGACGTCGACCTCACCTGGTCGCTCGGTGGGCGGGCGCACCAACACCTCCAGCTCACCCCTGGTGCGCTGGTGTGCGTGCTCACGGTCACCGCGGGCTCCGAGGCGATGCCGGTCACCCTCGGGTGGCACCCGTGGTTCCGCAAGCCGGTCGCCGACGACCTCCGCTTCGGCGCGATGTACCGGCAGGACGAGCAGGGCATCCCGACGGGTGAGCTGATCGACCCGCCGCCGCGACCGTGGGACGACTGCTTCGTGCGCCCGCTCGGTCCGCTCGTGCTGCAGGTGACCCCTCGGGTCGCGGTGACGGTCGCCAGCGACTGCGACCACTGGGTGGTGTACGACAAGCCCGAGCACGCCACCTGCGTCGAACCCCAGAGCGGCCCGCCGGACGCGGTGAACCTCGGTGTGGCCACCGTGCTGGAACCCGGCGAGATGGTGCAGCGCTCGATGACCATCGCCTGGACCACCACCGGCTGACGTGCCGCACCTCGCGAGGTCCCCCACCTGGGGTGGGACCGACCTTTTCCGGTCCGTCGTGACCGACCAGTAGCCTGTCCCGCCATGTCTGCACGGCGGTCGCCGCTCGATCCGGATGCGCCGCTGCGCATCGCGTACCTCACGTATCGCGGCAAGCCCCACGTCGGCGGCCAGGGTGTCTACACCCGCCACCTCACCAGGGCGTTGCTCGATCTCGGCCACGAGGTCGAGGTGTACGGCGGCCAGCCCTACCCGGTGCTCGACGACCGCATCCCGCTCCACAAGCTGCCGAGCCTCGACATCTGGAACGACCACTACCCCGGCCGTCTGCCGGGCTACTGGGAGGTCCGTTCGAAGGGCGACCTCGTCGAGGTGCTCACCCACCTGCGCGGCACCTTCGCCGAGCCGCGGGCGTTCAGCACCCGCGTGCTCGGTGAGCTGAAGCGGCGCACCCGCGACTTCGACCTCGTGCACGACAACCAGTGCCTCGGGCACAGCATGGTGAAGGTCGAGCAGCTGATCCCCACCGTCGTCACCCTGCACCACCCGATCACCCGCGACCGCGAGCTCGAGATGACGCACGCCAAGTCGAAGCGCAAGCGGCGCCAACTCGGTCGCTGGTACCGCTTCGTCGAGATGCAGGGCAAGGTGGCCCGGCAGATGCCGCGCATCGTGGTGGTGAGCGAGAACTCGATCAAGGACATCCACGCCGACATGGGCGTGAGCCTCGACCGGATGCGGCTCGTGCCGGTCGGTGTCGATCCCGACCTGTTCCAGCCGATCGAGGGCGTCACCCGCGAGCCCGGCCGGCTCATCACCACGGCTTCTGCCGACGTGGCGCTGAAGGGCCTGGCCTACCTGCTCGAGGCGATGGCCAAGCTGCGCACCGAGCGCGACGTCCGGCTCACGATCATCGGCAAGCCGCGCGAAGGTCACAGCGCCGACCTCATCGACCAGCTCGGACTGCGCCCGTACATCGACTTCGTGTCGGGTGTGAGCGACGAGCGGATCGTCGAGCTGTACGCCGAGAGCGAGCTCGCCGTCGTGCCGAGCCTGTACGAGGGCTTCAGCCTCCCGGCGATCGAGGCGATGTGCACGGGCACCTGCCTCGTGGCCACCGACGGCGGTGCGCTGCCCGAGGTGACCGGTGCCGACGGCGACACGGTGCTGCAGTGCCGCGCCGGCGACGTGGAGTCGCTCACCGAGGCGCTGCGCCGCGGGCTCGACGACGCCGAGCTGCGGGTCCGCGTGGGCGCCGCCGGACGGCAGCGCGTGGTGGAGCGGTGGAGCTGGCGGCACTGCGCGCAGCTCACCGTCGACCAGTACCGCGAGGTGCTCGCGATGCCGCACAACGTCGAGAAGCTCCGCCGGAACGGCAGGATCTGACCGCGTGCTGACCATCCGGTTCGACCGGCTCGGGGTCCGCCCGGGCGATCTCGTGCTCGACGCCGGCGCCGGCTTCGGGCGCCACGCGTTCGAGCTCGCGCGCCGCGGGGCGAACGTCGTCGCGCTCGACTACGCGGCCGACGAGGTCGTCGGCACCCGGGCGGTGTTCGGCGGCATGGTGGCCGCCGGCGAGATCGATCCCGAGCGCTACGTCGGGGTGCTCCGGGGCGACGCCACGCGCCTCGCGTTCGCCGACGCCAGCTTCGACCGCGTGATCACCAGTGAGGTGCTCGAGCACATCCAGGCCGATGTCGACGCGATCGCCGAACTCGCCCGGGTGCTGAAGCCGGGGGGCACGTTCGCGGCCACCGTGCCGTCGTGGTTCCCGGAGAAGGTGAACTGGATGCTGAGCGACGAGTACCACGCCCCCAAGAGCGTGGGCGGGCACGTGCGCATCTACTCGGCCACCGAGCTGAAGGCGAAGCTCCGCACGGCGGGCCTCGAGGTGACCGGCAGCCACCGTGCCCACGCGCTGCACTCGCCGTACTGGTGGCTGAAGTGCGCCGTCGGGCCGCGCCGCACCGACAGCCGCGCGGTGAACTCGTACCAGAAGCTGCTCGAGTGGGAGATCGTCCGCCAGCCGACCGGCATGCAGCTGCTCGAGCGAGGCCTCGCTCCCGCGCTGGGCAAGAGCTACGTGATCTACGCGCGCAAGCCGCTGACCGCGCCGGTTGCGTCGTGAGCACCGTGCCGCACCTCGAGGGTGTGCTGAGCGCCGACGAGGTCGTGCAGAGCGGTGCGGCGATCGCCGCGCTGCAGGTGGACTCGGGGATGATCCCCTGGTTCGTGGGCGGTCACTGCGACCCGTGGAACCACGTCGAGACGGCCATGGCGCTCGACGTCGCCGGCTTCCACGACGAGGCCGAGCGGGCCTACGAGTGGCTGGTCGATACGCAGCGCGCCGACGGCAGCTGGTGGAACTACTACCTGCCCGACGGCACCGTCGAGGAGGCGAAGCTCGACACCAACGTGTGCGCCTACGTGGCGACCGGGGTGTGGCACCACTGGCTCTGCACCTGGGATCGCGGCTTCGTGGATCACCTCTGGCCGACGGTCGAACGTGCGCTCGAGTGGGTGCTCGGCATGCTGAAGGACGACGGCACACCGTTGTGGGCGCGC
>WLDE01000256.1 GCA_009704985.1 Actinomycetota bacterium
CACGTCGTGATCGACCTGCTCGGCTACCACCTCTGACCGACGGGGCCGTCGGCCACCCGGCCCAGCCGGTGGCCCGGACAGCAGCCCGGACAGCAGCCCGGACAGCGGCGCGGGGTCAGGCGGTGCGGCACCCGATGAGCGTGGGTGCCGACGCCGCCGCCCCGTAGCCGCGGGCGTGGACGCACACCTGCGATCCGGCCGGTGCGGCGATCGGCGCACCGGCGTCGAAGCCGTGGGTGCGGCTCGGGTACATCGTCAGGTCGGGCCGCATCCCGCGGGCGATGATCGGGCCGCTCGTCGTGACCGCACCGTCGGGGCGGGTGACGGTGATCGTGATCGTGATCGGCAGGTCGAACTCCGGGTCCAACGCCCAGCCGCGCACCACCACCGAGCCGCCGCCCACCACCTCGTCGAGCGAGCCGACGGGCGCCGGGCCACCTGGCCCGCGCGGGACGTCGATGCCGGCGAGCGGTCCCCACAGGCCGGGGGTCTCGTAGCCGAGCGCCCAGATCGCGATGCCCGAGTACCCGGCGGCGATGACGGCGTTGGTGCGCTGCACGATCGTGAACTCGTCGGGCACGAAGACGGTGCGCCGCACCGTGCACGTGACGGTGCCGCCGCTCGACAGCCGCATCGCCGGCGCCAGCGCCGCGGCGTCGATCGGGGCGGTGCTGTTGGCGCGGGTGGTGGGCGCGGGCGGCGACGGTGCCGGGATCGCGCCCTCGCGCGGGCCGGTGAGCGTGAGGTCGTAGGTGAACCGCAGCTCGCCCGACGCGTCGCGCACCGGCGTGGCGCCGTGCTGGGCGGCAAGGGCGGACGCGGACTCCATCTGCACGCCCACGGTGCCGAGGGACGCGCCGGAGGGGCACACGCCGCTGGTCACCGTGGCCCAGCTGCGGCCGTACGCGTTCACGCCGATCTGGATCTTGCTGCGTTGGAGGGCGAGCTGGTCGGCGGGGATGATCGCCTCGAGCGTCGACAGCACGTTCGCCTGCCACGACAGCGGACCGACCGGTCCGGGTTGCCCGACGCTCCAGTCGTAGACCATGAGCCGCAGCCGGTCGACGTGGGGCAGCATCCCGGCGATGTCGTACACCCGGTAGCCCGAGGTGCCGCCGTTCCACACGGGTGGCACGGTGACCGACAGCAGGCGTCCGTTCGCGTGCAGCGACGCGGCGAGTTCCTCGACGAAGTCCACCCAGTCGGGCCGGGTGGCGTCCCACGACGACCGTGGGTCGGTGAAGGCGAATCCCTCGTAGTCGAGGTCGATGCCGTCGTAGCCCCGCGACACCACGAGGTTCGTGATCGTCTGGACGTGCAGCGCACGGGTGGCCGCGTCGTCGAGGATGCCGGCCATCACGAGACGGCCCGTGCCGTCGGTGATGCTCGGCACGACCGGCAGCCCACGTGACCGCAGGGCGTTCACGGCGGCGGTGAGGTTCGCCTCGGTGCCGCTGGTCGCGATGCGGTCGGCGGCGACGGCGCTGAAGCCGAACGGCGACACCTCGGCGAACACGGCGTCGGATCCCTGCGTGATCGCCCGCGTACCCTCGGTGACGGCCGACCCGGACCAGTTGGGGATCCATCCGGTGACGAACCGGGCCGGGGTGGCCGCGCTGGCGTCGCGTGCCGGTGACGCGCCGGGGGCGGCGACGACCAGCCCGAGCAGGGCCACGAACAGTGCGGACGCACCTGCTCTCCGTGTTCGCGGACGCATGGACAGAACCTACCCCCTCCGTCCGTCCCGGTGTCCGCGGGCTCCACCTGCCGGCGCGTCTCGAGCCGCCTCGTCGGCACGGGGGCGAGATCGCCCTGCTGTACCTGACCCCCAGACGGAGCCTCGGCGCTGCGCTGCACCTCCACCGCTGCTCGCGGTCGGGGCCGGGGTCAGCCGTCGAGGCGCACGAGGTTCGTGGTGATCAGCTCGTCGGCGAGCTCGGCGAGTCCTTGATCGAACGTGAGTTCCGCGAACCAGCCATCGCCGGCGTCCCAGTAGACCCGCACCCATCCGAGCGAGGTGTCGTCCACCCGCCAACCGGTGCGCCCATCGACCTCGATCTCGGTGACCGACTCGGCGAGGATCAGGCCGCTCAGCTGCGTCGCCGAGTCGGTGAGCGTCAGCACGGCGGAGCCACCATCGACGCCGGTGAACGTACGCGAGACGATCGTCGTCGGAGGTGCGACGACCGAGAGCACCGTGGCCCGTTCGTCGGCGATCACCACGGGCACGCCCGAGCCGGGCGTGGCCGACAGGACCAGGTCGATCCACTCGTCCGTGCTCGAGTCGGAGGGCCCGGCCCAGCCGAACCCCCAGGTCACGCCCTCCGGCCGGGCCCACACGATGGCGGTCTGGTCCGACGCAGGGTCGTCGCCCCGGCCCACGGCCAGCCATGCCGTGCCCTCGGTGACGCCTTCGAGCGCGGTGATGGTCCTCCACCCCTGTTCCGCGAGGTCCTCCTCGTCGGTCACCGCGTCGTCCACGCCCACCAGCAGCAGGCCGTCGAGGCGGTCGCTCTGGACTCGCCACACCTGTCCGAGCGCGTCCACCGGCGGCGCAGGGGCCACCTCGATCGGCCCGGGTGCGATGCGGGCCGAGACGATCGAGAGGTCCGGGAAGTCGGTGCGCACGGAGTTCTCCGTGGGGCCGGTGGTCGACTCGGGCGGGGTGAGCGGATCGGTGACCGGGACGACGGTCGTCCGGACGGGTGCGGGCTCGCCGACGTTCGCCGCCACCGGGGTGACCGCGGCGACGATCTCGTCGACCCGGTCGGCCAGCAGCGAACTGATCCGCAGCAGACCCCGCCACTCGGAATCGACCAGCCACACGACGGTCACCTCACCGTTGGGCCGGGTCCCCTTCCAGGCCCGGTTGCCGGCCACCGAGATCTCGGTGATGCCGGTCGTTCCCTCGAGCGCCCTGAGCAGCTGGGTGCTCGTCACCCCGAGCACCACGCCCGCAGCCGCGTCGCCGACCGTGTAGTCCTGGTTGCGGCTGACCCGCTCGTTCGCAGGGGCGGCACCGATCCACTCGGACTGCTCGTCGGGGTTGTTCAGCAGGTCGTTGAACGTGCCCCGCTCGATGGCGAACACGTAGTCGGCGAAGGCGGGCCCACCCCCCTCGGCCGGGTCGAGCAGTCCCACCTGCTCGACCCACCAGACGGTGCCGTCGTCGCGACGCCACACGAGTGCCGGGCTTCCCGTGCCGGTCGGATCGTCGTTGAGCCACGCCGTGCCCTGGGGGGCGGGCAGCTCGGTGTAGGCGGCAGGGTCGGGTGGCAGGCCGCCTGCGTCGTACCGGACATCGATGCTCAGCACGCCGAGTGACGACGCGTCGTCGCCGAGCCCGCGGACCAGCCACGACTGCGTGAAGCCGTTTGCCTCGGGGTCGGTGGAGGTCTCGGACACCTCGCCCGGCACGGCATCGGGGAGGCGGAGCTCGAACCACGGCAGGGTCGCCACTCCGGTCACACTCGGCATCGTGGTGGGGACGACCGTGGTCGACTCGCCGGTGGCTGCCGGGGCGCTGCGCTGGGTGAGTGCCCACCCGCCGGCGCCGACGAGCACGGCGGTGGCGGCGGCCACGCCCAGCCACGCCCGAGCCGACCGACGGCCGGTCGCTGCGGTGTGCAGGTCGATCACCGGGGCCTCGACGACGTCGTGGTGGCCGGTGGGTCGCGGGTCTGCTGCGGCCGGTCGGGCGTCGGTGACTGCGACCTCGTCGAGGGCGCTGCGCAGCCGGGCGATCACGAGGTCGTCGTTCATCGGGAGATCTCCTTCTTCAACGTGGCGAGCGCCCGGTGCACCAGCACCCGTACGCTGGCGGGGGCACAGCCGAGGGCCTCGGCGATCTGCTCGTCGGTCCAGTCGTCCCAGTAACGCAGGGCGACGGCAGCCCGCTGCTTGTGCGGCAGCGAGGCGAGTGCGCTGAGCATCTCGTGGGTCTCCGCGCTGTAGGTGGTGGGCTGGCCGGCCGTCGCCCGGTGGATGCGTCGCTGCTCGCGAGCGTGCGATCGCAGCCACGACGTGCCTCGGTTCACCACGCTCCGGCGCAGGTAGCCCACCGGGTTGTCGAGCTCGGCGAGCCGGGGCCCGACGGCCGCCAGCGCGTCGTGCGCGAGCTCCTCGGCGACGGCCCGATCCCCCACGAGGGCCACGGCCCACCGAACCGCGGCATCGCGGTTCGCCCGGTAGAAGGTGTCGAAGTCGGTGGGGGTCACGGTCACGGCTCCTGGCATCAGTGTGATGCGGTGCATGCTCGTCTTGACGCCACCGGTGCGCCGTCTGTTTCACTGGGCGGATGCTGCTCACCGAGATCGACCACGTGGCCATCGCCGTCAGGGACCTCGAGGCCGCCATCGCCTACTACCAGGAGGCGTTCGGCGCCGAGGTGCACCACCGCGAGATCGTCGAGAGCGACGGGGTGGAGGAGGCGTTGGTGAAGGTGGCCGACAGCTACATCCAGCTCACCGCCGCCACCCGTCCGGACAGCCCGATCGCGAAGAGCATCGAGAAGCGCGGTGAGGGCCTGCACCACGTCGGCTACCGCGTGGCGAACTGCCAGGAGGCGCTCGACGCGATGGTCGCCGCCGGTGCCACACCGATCGACAAGGCGCCCCGCCCCGGTAGCCGCGGCACCACGGTCGCGTTCATCCACCCGAAGGGCAGCTTCGGCACGCTGATCGAGCTCGTGCAGGAGAACCCCGGCTCGGGCCACTGATCGGGCCACCGGTCGCCCGTGCGTCACTCCGCTTCGAGGATCAGGCCCTTCAGGTACTCCGCCTCGGGGAACGCGAGCGGCACCGGGTGGTCGCTCGGCTGACCGAGCCGACCCACGATGCGCGCCGTGCGCCCGCTGTCGAGCGCTGCCCCGGCGACCACCTTCTGGAACAGCTCGGCGGTCATCGCGCCGCTGCAGCTCCACGTGAGCAGCGTGCCGCCAGGTGCGAGCAGCTTGAGCGCGAGCAGGTTGAGGTCCTTGTAGGCGCGTGACGCCTTCTCCACCTGGCGCTCGTTGTTCGCCAGCTTCGGCGGGTCGAGCGCGATCAGGTCGTACTGCCGGGCACGGTCGCGCAGGCCCCGCAGCGCGGTGAACGCGTCAGCCTCCATCAGCTCGCCGAGGTCGAGGCCGTTCACCTCGCCGTTGCGGCGGGCGACGTCGAGCGCCGGACCCGACGAGTCGATGCTGAGCACGCTCGCGGCGCCGCTGCCCGCCGCCACCACCGAGAAGGCACCCGTGTAGGAGAACACGTTGAGGAACGTCCGCCCCGGTGCGAGGCGGGCGATGGCGGCGCGGGCGTCGCGCTGGTCGAGGTAGAAGCCGGTCTTGTGGCCGCCGGTCACGTCGACCACGAACCGCCACGGACCTTCGTGGGCCACGAGGTCGGGGTCGGGTGCGTCCCCGCGCAGGGTGCCGGACCGGGCGTCGAGCCCCTCGCGCTCGCGCATGTCGGCGTCGCTGCGCTCGTGGACACATCGGATGCCGGGGAGCGAGAACAGTGCATCTGCAACGACCTCACGCCAGGCGTCGGCACCGGCGGAGGTGAGCTGCACCACGATCGTGTCGCCGTAGCGGTCGGCGACCACGCCGGGCACGCCGTCGGCCTCGCTGAACACCAGCCGGGCCGAATCGGTGCCCGATGCGAGCAGCGCGTCGCGCCGTGCGGCCGCACGCGTGATGCGCCCGTCCACGAAGGCGGCGTCGATCACGTCGTCGGGGGAGAAGCTCCACATCCGCACCCGGATCTGCGACTCCGGGCTGTAGGCGCCCCAGCCGAGCGGCCGGCCGGCGTCGTCCTCCACGAGCACGGTGTCGCCGCGGCCGGGCCGTCCCTCGACGGCCTCGATGCCGCCGCTGAACACCCACGGGTGGCGGCGGGTGACGGATCGGTCGCGTCCGGCGCGGAGCGTGACGATCGGGTGGGGTGTGCGCGACACGGGAGCTGACCGTAGACGGCGAGGCGCGGTCCGGTGCAGCGAGGAAGCGTCGACCGGGCCGCGGGCAGCCGGATCAGTGGAGGCTGAGCGAGTCGGCCGAACCGTCGGTCGCGAGCCAGCCGTCGCGCTGCATCCTCTCCTCGATCAGCGCAGCCACCTGCTCGGCGAGCGCACGCTGGGTCTCGATGCTCCGCTCGAGCGCGGCGGCGAGGCCGTCGAAGCGCTGCTCCAGCGCGGCCAGGCGGGCGGCGTCGCTGCCCTCACCCGATCCGCCGCGGGTCTGCACACCCTGGATGGCGTCGGCGCACTCGCGGCGCACGCGCTCGACGAGGCCGATGACGGTCGACTGCGAGCGGTCGAGGTCGTGTCGTGCCTCGGCGCGGGCGGCCTCGGTGTTGTTCTGGGCGATCTGCGCGTAGGCCGCCATCGCGGTGTACTGCGCCATCATCTGCGTCTCGAGCTTGCTCACCCGCTCGCGGAGGTCGTTGCCCGCGAGACGCGACTCCTGGGCGGCCTCGTCGGGCAGGAACTCCGTCACCGGTACCTCACCGCTCATCGGGGTGACGTCCTCGAGTGAGCGGTCGTCGGAGCGATCTCCCCGGCCCGCGTAGCTGCTGTCGTCGTTGCCCTTGGTCTTGAAGCGCACGTGCGGATCCTTCGGCCCGGCCGGACGTCGGCTGTCCGGCTCCGTGGCATCTGCATCGGCACACGGACGGTCCGCCTTGAGAACCTCCTTCAGGAACTCTTGACGAACCCGACCTCAAGTCGGCGCGCCAGGGCACCGAAACCCCTTCCGCGTTTGGGCGGGTTGTTCGCTCGTCCCGGCGTTTCGTGGGACAAGACACAACCAGCGGGAGGACCATCCTCATGGACAACAGCATCGAGATCCAGGCCGAGCAGAAGAAGGACACGGGCTTCACCCTCGTCGAGCTCCTGATCGTCATCGTCATCCTCGGCATCCTCGCCACGGTGACGGTGTTCGCCGTCCGTGGCATCACCGACCAGGGCCAGACGAGCGCCTGCG
>WLDE01000257.1 GCA_009704985.1 Actinomycetota bacterium
CAGCGACTCGGTCCTGGGCTGGCGTCTGTTCGTCCGCGCCGGGCGCTTCGCGGCGCTCGCGGTGATGGTGACGTACCACGGGGCACTCCTGGGCCTCGCCCTCACCCTGGCGGGCTGACGTGCGCCGGTCGGCACGCACCCGGCGGTCGCGGTTCGCCGCGTTCGCGGCCCTCTCGCTCGCGCCGGTGGTGTCGGTGGCCTGCGCCGATGCGTCGCCCACCGCCGAGGGAGCGGGGATGAGCGTGACGTCCGCACCGGTGGCCACCACGACCACCCCACCGACCACGACCGGCATCCCGCCGACCACGACCACCCCACCGACGACCACGACTCCGACGACCACGACTCCGACGACCACGACTCCGACGAGCACGACTCCGACGAGCACGACTCCGACGAGCACGACTCCGACGACCACGACGGACACCTCACCGACCACGAGCAGCGCGCCGGGCGCGGACGTCGGCGGAGGTGAGCTGCTCTCCGCCGACTACCCGCAGCTCGAGCTGGCCCTGTTCTTCCTGTCGCTCGACAACGTCGCGGTCTCGATCAGCGTCCGGCGCGACGGTGTGGAGCCGTGGGGTCGCGCCACCGGCCGACGCATCGACGGTGCCGCTGTCTCCAGCGACACGCCGTTCGTCGTGGCGAGCGTGAGCAAGCTCGTCACCGCGTTGTCGGTGGCACGACTCGTGCAGCGCGGCGACCTCACCGTCGACACCCCGGTGACCTGGGGCGAGCTGGGCCTCCCCCACGATCCGGCGTGGCGTGACGTCACGGTGCGCGAGCTGCTCGACCACACCAGCGGCATGCCGGTGAACCGGCGCAGCTGGCTGGACGACCCTGGGCCCTGCTCGATCCCGCTCGCGGCGGCCGTCGCCGCGCCGCCGACCGAGACGCGAGGCGAGTGGCGCTACTCGAACGGCAACTACTGCGCGCTCGGGCTGCTCGTGGAACGGATCACGGGCGACCCGCTCGACGTCGCCGCCGACGAGCTCGTGTTCGCGCCCGCCGGCGTGACGGGACCGTCGCTGTCCACAGAGGGCGTCCGCGACGACATGGCGCCCTCGCCGCGCGGCATCGGCCGCCTCGCCCGTCTGGGTGGGGCCGGCGCGTGGCTGGCCTCCACCGACGACGTCACGGCCGTGCTCGCCGACGTCGACCCCACCGATCTCGACGTGCTCCGCTGGCCGGGGGTGATGGTCGACCAGTACGGCTGGGGCCACACCGGCACGCTCGACGGCGCGAAGGCGTGCGCCTGGGTGATGGAGGACGGGCGGACCACGGTCGCAGCCACGGTGTCGGGATCGACCCCGCGCACCGGCGGCGAGGTGTGCGACGCCGTGGTGCAGGCCCTCGCGACCGACCTGGGCATCTGGGCCGGCGAGCCGTTCCGCACCCCGATCTGACGCAGCGGTCCGACCCGCCGGCGCGACGCGACGCCCGGGTCGGACACGAGCGGCGTCACGGTGCCAGGCTGGATCCGTGCAGTACCGACCCGATGCCGACGAGCTGCTCGATGCCGTCGCCGACCTGCTGGAACGGCAGGTGATCGCCGCGGTCCCGCCGCACCTCCAGCACCAGGTGCGCGTGGCGGCGAACCTGTGCCGGATCCTGCAGCGTGAGGCCCAGCTCGGCACGACCAACGACGACGCCGAACGGCACCGGCTCGCCGCGCTGCTCGGCCACGACGGTTCGCTGCTCGAGTTGCGGGCCGAGCTCGCCGCACGGCTCGACGACCCGGCGCCGCTCGACGCGGTCACCGACCGGGCCGTCCGCGACGCGCTCCTCGCCACCGTGCGCGCCGACCTCGCGATCGCGAAGCCGGGCTACGACGCGACGGCGGGGACGCCGTGAGCGGCGGGTCACCGGACGAGCAGCCCGAGGCCACCGCGCTGGGCGCCTTCCTGGCCCGCACCTGGGAGTGCGATCCCGCCGGGGTGCGGGTGCGGATCGCCGGCCAGAGCACGGCCGGCGCCCGCCGGCGCAACCTGGTGCTCGACGTGGAGGGTGGCCCGCACCCGGGGCGGTACGTGGCCACGGTGCTGCCCACCGCCGACATCGCGATCCTGTCGATGGTCGACGAGGCCGCGGTGCGAACGCTCGCTCGTGCCCACGGGGTGCCGGTGCCCGAGGTGGTGGCCGTCACCGACGACGAGTCGATCGTGGGCGGCGCGTGCTTCGTGAGCGAGTTCGTCGCCGGCGAGACCATCCCGCGACGCGTGCTGCGTCTGGTCGCCGAGCACGGCGTCGGATCGCGCATCGTCACCCAACTCGGTGGGGCCTTCGCCGCGCTGCACGCGATCGACCCGGCCGAGGCGCCGGCGGCGATGGCCGCGCCCGCCGCTCCGGTGACGGCCGCGCTCGACGGGGTGGGCGTCGCGGTGGCGGGACTCCTTCGCCCCGAGCCCGCCTTCTCCTACGTCCTGCGCTGGTTGCGCGACCACCGTCCCGCCGAGCCGGCGGCACGTCGCATCGTGCACGCCGACGTGCGCACCGGGAACGTCATCGTCGACGCCACCGGGTTGCGAGCGATCCTCGACTGGGAGACGGCCAAGGTGGGCGACCCGATGGAGGACCTCGCCTGGGTGTGCACCCGCATGTGGCGCTTCGGCGAGGACCACCTCACCGTCGGCGGGCTGGGCGCCGTCGACACGCTGCGCGACGCCTACGTGGCCGCGGGCGGCACGTGGGACGACGAGCGGTTCCACTGGTGGCGCGTGCTGGTCACGATGCGGTGGGGCACCGGTCTCGCCGGTCAGGCGGCGATGCACCTCGACGGGCGGTTCTCGTCGGTGGTGATGGCGGCGAGCGGTCGCCGGGTGGCCGAGATGGCCCACGACGCGCTCGCCCTGCTCGACACCTGACACCGATCTGACGCCGATCTGACACCGATCTGACGCCGATCTGACACCGGTCTGACGCCGGTGGCGATCGAGGTGGCCGCGATCAGCGCGGCTCGTCGATGAACCGGCGGACGGTGACGCGCCGGCCCTTCACCTTCACCCCGCGCAGCGCGTCGATCACGCCCTCGACGTCGCGCTCGGGGACGCCCACGGTGGAGAACTGCTCGGAGATCCAGATCGGACCGATCTGCTTACCGGTGAGGTTGGTCTCGTTGGCGATGGTCCACACCAGGTCGCTCGGACGCACCCCGTCGCGCCGGCCCAACCCGACGTAGAGCTTGGCCGTCCCGGCAGGCGTGCCCTGTCGGTCGAACCGGTCACCGCGATCCCCGCGGTCACCGCGATCCCCGCGGTCGCCGCGGTCTCCCCGCTCGCGACGATCACCGCGATCGGGGCGACCCGGACGGTCACGATCACCCCGTGGTTCGCGGCGGACGCTCGCGTCGGGGATCTCGCCCTCCTCCTCGCCGGCACCCGATGCCAGGTGCACGAGCCGCACGGCAGCGAGCGCGATCTCCTCGGCGTCGAAGTCCTCGAGCAGCGCGTCGAGCACCTCCTCGTAGTCCTCGAGGTCGTCGCTCGCGAGCGACTCACGGATCGCCTCGGAGGTGATCGCCAGCTGTCGCGCTCGCAGGTCGGCGACCGTGGGGATCTTCTCGATCGCGATCGACCGCTTGGTGAGCCGCTCGATGTTCTCGAGGAGGCGCATCTCGCGCGGCTCGGCGAGCGTGATCGCCACGCCCTCCCGACCGGCTCGACCCACGCGGCCGATGCGGTGGACGTACGACTCCGGCGCCGAGGGGACGTCGTAGTTCACGACGTGGGTGAGCGTGTCGACGTCGAGCCCACGGGCCGCGACGTCGGTGGCCATCAGCAGCTCGGCCGTGCCGCTGCGCAGGCGACCCATCACGCGGTCGCGCTGCTCCTGGCTCATGCCGCCGTGCAGCGCCTCGGCGCGGTAGCCGCGGCCGTTCATCGTCTCGGTGAGCTGATCGACCTCGTCGCGGGTGCGGCAGAACACGAGCGCCGCGGCGGGTGTCTCCACGTCGAGGATGCGGCCGAGGGCGGCCGCCTTGTGCGCCCGGTGCACCACGTAGGCGGTCTGGCGGATGTTCGGGTTGGCCGTGAGCGTGCGCTGGTTGCCCTTGGTCATCCCCACCTGGATGCGCAGCGGCGTGCGCAGGTGTCGGGCGGCGATGGCGTCGATGCGCGGCGGCAGGGTGGCGGAGAAGAGCACCGTCTGACGCTCGGACGGGGTCTGCTCGAGGATCGACTCGATGTCCTCGGCGAAGCCCATGTCGAGCATCTCGTCGGCCTCGTCGAGCACCACCATCTCCACCGAGTCGAGCGTGAGCGTGCCGCGCTGGATGTGGTCGATCGCGCGGCCCGGCGTGGCGACCACCACGTGCACGCCGTCGCGCAGCGCGTGCAGCTGGCGGCCGATCGGCTGGCCGCCGTAGATCGGCACCACCTTCGCGCCGAGGTCGCGGCCGTACTTGTACATCGCCTCGGACACCTGCACCGCGAGCTCACGGGTCGGCACGAGCACGAGCGCGTAGGGGGCGGGTGAGGTGGTGGACCTCGGCATGCGCTGCAGCACCGGCAGCGCGAACGCAGCCGTCTTGCCGGTGCCGGTGGCGGCCTGCCCGACGAGGTCGCTGCCACCGAGCAGCAGCGGGATCGTCTCGCGCTGGATCGGGGTGGGTTCTTCGTAGCCGAGCCGGGTGAGCGCCTGCAGCAGCTCGGGGCGCAGCCCGAGGGTGTCGAACCCGGCCGCTGCCACGTCGTCCGCGTCCGCCGGTTCGGTTGCGTGCGGTTCGGTTGCGTGCGGTTCGGTTGCGTGCGGTTCGGTCGCGTGCGGGTCGGTCGTGGGGCGGGGGTCCGGCTCGGCGTGTTCCGCACCGAGGTCGGGTCCGTCGGCGGCGGAGGGATCGTCCATGCGTGCGTCAGGGTAACGGCACCACCACTACAGTCACGCGTCGATGACCGACGCCGCGAGAACCGCAGCCCCGGTGCTCGCGTCGCTGGGCGCCGGGCAGTTCGTGATGGCGGTCGACAGCACCGCGATGAACGTGTCGATCGTGAGCGTGGCCCAGGACGTCGGCACCGACATCACCGGCATCCAGACCGCGATCACGCTCTACACCCTCGTGATGGCCTCGCTGATGGTGACCGGTGGCAAGGTCGGCCAGATGATCGGCCACAAGCGCGCCTTCCTGATCGGTGCGGCGATCTACGCGTCGGGGTCGCTCACGACCGCGCTTGCCCCCAACCTCACCGTGCTGCTCATCGGCTGGTCGTTCCTCGAGGGCGTCGGCGCCGCGCTGATCCTGCCGGCGGTGGTCGCGCTCGTCGCGTCGAACGTGCCGGTCGAGCGCCGGGCCGCGGCGTACGGGCTCGTCGCCGCCGCCGCAGCGGTCGCGGTCGCGGTCGGGCCGCTGCTCGGCGGCCTCTGCACCACCTACCTGTCGTGGCGCTGGGTGTTCGCCGGCGAGGTCGTGCTCGTCGCCGTGATCATCGTCGCCTCGCGGAACATGCGGTCGGCACCACCCGACCCGGGCGTCCGGATCGACGTGATCGGCGCACTGCTGTCGGCCCTGGGCCTCGGCCTGGTGGTGTTCGGCGTGCTGCGCTCGGGCGTGTGGGGGTTCGTGTCGCCGAAGCCGGGGGCTCCCGACGTGCTCGGGCTGTCGATGGCGTTCGTGCTGATGGCCGTCGGGGCACTGGTGCTGCGCCTGTTCGTGCGGTGGGAGCAGCACGTGGTGGAGCGAGGGCGCGAGCCGCTCGTCGACACCTCCCTGTTCGGCATCGCACAGCTGCGCACCGGGCTGAGCACCGCGGGGTTCCAGTTCTTCCTGCAGGGCGGGCTCTTCTACCTGATCGCGCTCTACCTCAACATCGCCGTCGGCCTCTCCGCGATCGGGACCGGCGCGCGACTCATGCCGCTGTCGATCGCGCTCCTCGCGTCCGCGGTGCTCGTGCCACGGCTGTTCCCGCAGGTGTCACCGCAACTCGTGGTGCGGCTCGGCTTCGCCGCGCTCATCACCGGCACGCTGCTGCTCATCGTGCTGCTGCACTTCGGTGACGGTGCGGGGGTGGTGAGCGGCCCGCTGGTGCTCGCGGGTCTCGGCACGGGAGCGCTCGCGTCGCAGGTGTCGAACGTGATCGTGGCGTCGGTGCCGGAGGAGCGCAACGGCGAGGTCGGCGGTCTGCAGAACACGGCCACGAACCTCGGCTCGTCGATCTCCACCGCGCTCGCCGGCGCCGTGCTGGTCGCCGCCCTCACCACCGGGCTGGTGCAGGGCCTCGCGTCGAACCCGGCGGTCCCGCCGGAGCTGCTGGCGTCGGCCGAGGTGGAGCTGTCGGCCGGCGTGCCGTTCGTGTCCGACGCGCAGCTGGACGACGCGCTCGCGGCGAGCGGGCTCGACCCCGAGGTGGCGGACGCGATCCGCGAGGAGAACGCCGACGCCCGGGTGCAGGCGTTGCGCACCGCGCTGGGCGTGATCGCGCTCGGCGGCATCGTCGCGCTGTTCGCGAGTCGCCGGCTCCCGACGGTGCAGCCCGGTCGCGCCGCCGTTCCCGCGGCCTGAGCCGATCCAGGCGCCCCCGGCTCAGCGTGTCGCAGCGGCGACGGGCACGGCCTCCGCGGCGGCACGTTCGTCGCCCCTGGCCTTGATCGACATCGCCACGAGCGGGAACACGATCACGGACACGAGTCCCGCGCCGACGAGGCCGGCCGCGTTGTCCGGCCGCATCTGCCCGGTGGCCATGCCGATCTGGGTGATCACGACGAGCAGCGGCAACGCAGCGGACTGCAGCAGGGCGAGCGCCACCACGTCGTGGCGCGGCAGGTCGCGGCGGTACAGCAGCGCGGGCAGCCCGCGCACGACCAGGAACAGCAGCAGGAACAGCGGCACCTTCACCAGTTCGACCGGGTCGAACAGCGCCTCCAGGTCGAAGCGCACGCCGCTGATCACGAAGAACAGCGGGATGAAGAACCCGAAGCCGAGCGCCTCGATCCGGTGCTGCACCTCCTGACG
>WLDE01000258.1 GCA_009704985.1 Actinomycetota bacterium
AGTCCGGCGGTGGCCGCGCCACGCGACGTCGTGCCCCGGTCGCGGCGCAGCGACACCGGCCAGCGGGCCGGATGGGTGTCGCTGCGGGTGATCGCGGGTCGGGCGGTCCACCGGAGCGCGACGGCGAACGAGACGCCCCAGGCGAGCAGCCACCAGCCGATCGCCGGGTCGATGCGCTGCCCGCCCGCGTAGGCGATGATCACGGCGGCGAACCCGAGGGCGGCGCGTGCCGCGCGACGGCGGGTGCACTCGAATCCGTGCAGCACCACGAGCAGCATGAGCACCTGGGGCAGCGGTCCGGTGATGACGTCGAGGAGGTCGTCGCTCACCGCGACGGTGCGCACGACGGTGACGAGGCCGATGACGGCGAACACCGTGACGAGGCCGTGCACCACGGCGCGCAGCGCGCGACTCGTCGTGCCGCCGCTCGTCATCGCGGCGGTGAGCACGCACCCGCCGAGGAGACACACCACCGTCGCTGGGCCGGAGCCGAGCGCCTGGGTGAGCATGTACAGCGCGATGCAGCTGCTCAGCGCGACGAGCCAGCGTGCGGCCGGGGTGAGCGTGTCGTCGGGTTCCGCGGTGCGTGCCGATCGGGCGGCGGCTCGGGCGGCGGCTCGGGCGGCCTCGGGATCGGCGTCGGGATCGGCCTCGGGATCGGCCTCGGGATCGGCGTCCGGGAGGCAGGTGGCCGACCACCGGGCGATCGCGTCCGCGTCCGCGAGGTGGACGGGTTCGTGGTCGTCGACGGCCGCCCAGGCCGGCACGCCGCGCCGGTGGAGCTCGTCGAGCGAGCGTCGCACCCGCGACACCTCCGCCTCGCGGTCCGTCGCTGCCGAGGTGGCGCGCACGATCCATCGGCGGTCGGAGGTGCGGGGGTGGTCGAACACGGTGAGCGACCCGGTGCGCAGCGACGTCGGCCAGTGCACGGCGTGGTCCGCGTCGCCCTCGCGCCACGGACGGATGCCGTCGAGTTCACCGGCGAGACCGGTGCCGGCCGGTGCCGGGTCGTCCTCCGGGCCGATCGGGCGCGGATCCTCGGCCCTGCTCGCTCCGGTGCCCGTCGAGCGGGGGGCCACGACGAGGGGCGTCGAGGCGACGACCCAGGTGCGACGCCACCACCACAGGCCGGCGGAGCCACCGGATGCCAGGCGGAGCTCCCAGTGATCGATGCGTCCGCGGCGCTCGAGGGTGAGGTCGAGGTCGAGGCGACCGTCGATCGCCCATCCGCTGCCCACCGTCCGGCCGCGATCGAGCACGGTGACGTGCACCGGTGGTGGGGTGCCGCGGTCGCGTGCGAGCCGCAGGCCGAGCGCCACCGGATCGCCGGCGGTGACGAGCGCCGGGCGTGGCTCGGCTGCGACGTCGGTCAGCCGCCGGAGGTGCCACCAGCCGGGTGCGATCGCTGCCACGGCACCCACGGCGCCGGCGGCGAGCAGGATCACGAGCGACACGGCACCGGTCAGCCGGGCCATCGCGAAGGTGGAGGCCCACGAGAACACGAGGAACCCGCTGCCGGCCGAGAGCCCACGCGGCAGCGTGCGGCCGCCGCCGGTGCTGTTGTTCGGTGCGTCGGCCTGCGGTGCTCGGGTCATCCGGGATCGGTGCGGGTCGGGTGAGGTCGGGTCGGGTCGGGCCGGGTCAGGTCGGGTCGGGTCGGGTCAGATCGACGGCGGGCGCACCTGGCGCACGCACTCGGCCACGACCTCGCGTCCCTGCGTCGTCGACCCGTCGCCGTCGGCGAGCAGCACGCGGTGGGCGAGTGCGGGCACGGCGACCGCCACCACGTCGTCGGGCACCACGAACGGTCGGCCGCGCATCGCGGCGAGCGCCCGGGCGAGCTGCACCAGCGCGAGCCCGCCGCGCGTGGACGCGCCGAGTCGGACCCTCGGGTGCTGGCGAGTGGCGTCGAGGAGCTCGACGACCCAGCGGGCGACGGAGTCGGGGAGGGTCACGCGGTCGACGGCCGCCTGGGCGCGCACGAGCGTGTCGAGGTCGGCCACCGGTCGGACGTCGGGCAGCAGCCGGCGACCGCGCCGGCCGGCGATCACCGCGACCTCGTCGTCGAGGTCGGGCCGGCCGGGCGACACGACGGCGGCGAAGCGGTCGGCCGCGCCCTCGCCGAGCCGGAACGTCCCGGCCATGTCGATCGGGTTCTGGGTGGCGACGAGCAGGAAGGGATCGGGCAGCGCGTGGCTGCGCCCGTCGACGGTGACGGTGCGCTCCTCGGCGGCCTCGAACAGCGCCGCCTGGGTGCGCGGGTTGGTGCGGTTCAGCTCGTCGAAGACGACCACGTTGGCGAAGATCGGTCCGGGGCGGAACCGCAGGTGCAGGCCCTCCGCGTCGGGGACGAGGGTGCCGGTGACGTCACCGGGCAGCAGGTCGACGGTGCCCTGGATGCGGCGGAACGTGCCGCCGACCGAGGCGGCGACCACCTGGGCGAGGAGCGTCTTGCCGACGCCGGGGATGTCCTCGACGAGCAGGTGCCCTCGCGACAGCAGGCAGGCGGCGGCGAGTTCGGCGACCTCGCGCCGGCCCGCGACCACGGTGGCGATCGTGTCGACGACCGTGCGGCCGAGCGCGCCGGCCGCGTCGATCTCCTCCTGGTCGAGTTGGTCCCGAGGTGGTGGGGAGTGGTGCGTGTCGCGCGATCCGCTGAGGGTGAGCGGTTCGACGATGGGGGGAGGGAGGTCGACGGCCCGACCGTGGGCGGGACCTCGCGTGAACAGCGTCATCGGGGGAGTTCATCGGCACGTGGGTACCGGACCTCCAGCGCGAGCCCGGGTGGACAGGGAGCGCAGCGACGCCGTGCCGGTGTTCCGCCGCCCGGAGACGCGAAACGAGGTACCACCCCTGGACCTGGTAGCGGGCGGACGGGCCAGCTCCAGAGGTGGTACCCCGGATCTCGTGCGATCTCCGGTGCGAACCGGCGATCGATATGTGTCAGTTACGTTACAACGAATGCCGCTTGCTGTCAACACTTCGCAACAAATGTCGTCATTGATGACACAAAGCATCGTGCTGTGGTCGATCAACCACTCAACGGAGTGGTTTGGAGCCGACCTCCCCTCGGACGCGCCACGACCCGGGCACCGGGCCCGGGTCGTGGAGAGGAGTGATGGGTGCCGGCACCTGCAGGGCCGGCCGCAGGATCAGACGGTGCGCACCAGCAGGGCGTCGCCCTGGCCGCCGCCACCGCACAGCGCGGCGGCACCGAGGCCGCCGCCACGACGCCGGAGCTCGTGGAGGATCGTGAGCGCGAGGCGGTTGCCCGACATGCCGATCGGGTGGCCGAGCGCGATCGCGCCGCCGTTGACGTTCACGATCTCGTCGCTGATGCCGAGGTCGGCCATCGACGCGATGCCCACCGCTGCGAACGCCTCGTTCAGCTCGAACAGATCGACGTCGCCGACCGTGAGGCCGGCCTTGCCGAGCGCCTTCCGGATCGCCCGGCTGGGCTGGGTGAGCAGCGAGGTGTTGTCGGGGCCGGCCACCATGCCGTAGCCGACCACCTGGCCGAGCGGGGTGACGCCGCGGGCGTTCACGGCGCGCTCGCTCATCATCACGAGCGCAGAACCACCGTCGCTGATCTGCGACGCGTTCGCGGCGGTGATCGTGCCCTCCTTGTCGAACGCGGGCTTCAGGCCGGCGAGTGACTCCATACTGGTGCCGGGTCGCACGCCCTCGTCGGTCTCGACGAGCAGCGGCTCGCCCTTGCGCTGCGGGATGCTCACGGGGACGATCTCGTCGGCGAGCTTGCCGTCCTTGGTCGCGTTGGCGGCCCGCTCGTGCGACTTCGTCGCCAGCTCGTCCTGCTGCTCGCGGGTGATGCCGCCCGCGTTGTAGCGCTCGGTGCCGAGACCCATCAGGCAGGCGTCGAACGCGCACCACAGGCCGTCCTTCACGATCGCGTCGGCGAGCTCGGTGTTGCCGTAGCGGAAGCCGCCGCGGGCGCCCGCGGCGATGTACGGGGCGTTGGTCATGCTCTCCATCCCGCCGGCGATCACGATGTCGGCGTCGCCCGACTGGATCATCTGGTCGGCGAGGTAGATCACGTTGATGCCGCTGAGGCAGACCTTGTTGATGTTGATCGCCGGGGTGCTCATCGGGATGCCGGCCTTCACCGCGGCCTGCCGCGACGGCACCTGACCCTGTCCGGCCATGATCACCTGACCCATCAGGACGTGCTCGACCTCCTCGGGTGCCACGCCGGCGCGATCGAGCGCCGCCCGGATCGCGAACCCGCCGAGCTCGGCGGCACTGAAGCCCGCGAGCGCCCCGCTCATCTTGCCGATGGGCGTGCGAGCACCCGCCACGATGTACGAACCAGCCATGTCTGACCCTCCCTCGGAGTTGCCTCTCGGGCCAGCGTAGGCGCGCGTGGTTACCGGCGGGTAATGGGACGGCCGCGGGAGGTCAGGAGGTGCTCGACGTCGTCCAGAGGTCGATGTCGGCCTCCTGCGCGTGGGGCTCGATCGCGGCCAGCTCGTCGTCGGACAGCGTGGGGTTCGCGAGCGCGGCGACGTTGTCCTCGAGCTGGCGGACACTGCTCGCACCGAGCACGAGCGAGGTCATCCGCGGGTCGCGCAGCGCCCACACGAGCGCCAGCTGGGCCAGGGTCTGGCCACGGCCGGCGGCGATCTCGTTCAGCGCGCGCACCTTGGCCATGCCGTCCTCGGTGAGCAGCGACTCGGTGAGCGCCCCGCCGGTGGCGACGCGGGAGTCGGCGGGGATGCCGCCGAGATAACGGTCGGTGAGCATGCCCTGTGCGAGCGGCGAGAACGCGATGCAGCCGGCACCGACGTCGTCGAGCGTGTCGAGCAGGCCGTCGCGCTCGATCCAGCGGTTGAGCATCGAGTAGCTCGGCTGGTGGATCAGGAGCGGCACCTCGAGCTCCGCCAGGAGCCGGGCCGCCTCGCGGGTGCGCTCGCTGTTGTAGGACGAGATGCCGACGTAGAGCGCCTTGCCCTGCTGGACGATCGAGGCGAGCGCACCGACGGTCTCCTCGAGCGGGGTGTCGGGATCCACGCGGTGCGAGTAGAAGATGTCGACGTAGTCGAGGCCCATGCGGGCGAGCGACTGGTCGAGCGACGCGACGAGGTACTTGCGCGACCCCCAGTTGCCGTACGGCCCCGGCCACATGTCGTACCCGGCCTTCGTGGAGATCACCAGCTCGTCGCGCAGGCCGCGGAAGTCCGTGGCCATCATCCGGCCGAAGTTCTCCTCGGCGGCGCCGTAGGGCGGCCCGTAGTTGTTCGCGAGGTCGAAGTGGGTGATGCCGAGGTCGAACGCCCGCCGGCAGATCGCCTGCTGCGTGGTGAACGGGCGGTCGTGGCCGAAGTTGTGCCACAGGCCGAGCGACAGCGCCGGCAGCAGGAGCCCGCTGCGGCCGCAGCGGCGGTAGGTCATGTGGTCGTAGCGGGCGGGGTTCGGGAGGTAGGGCTCGGCCAGCGGCATGGCCGCCAGCCTACGGACGCCCGAGCCCGCAGGGCGGCCGTGTCAGGCGGGTCAGGCGGGTCAGGCGGGTCAGGCGGGTCAGGCGGGTCAGGCGGGTCAGGCGTGGAGCCCGTCGACGTCGTCGAGCACCTCGCCCGCGTCGTTGTGGCTGTGGGTGAACCCGCGCCGGCGTTCCTCGGCGACGGTGGACTCGCTGCGCAGCGCCACGATGTACGCGCGGCGGTAGCTCGACGCCGAGGTGTTGCCGCCCGAGCCGTGGAGCACGCCCTCGTTGTGCACGGTGATGTCGCCGCGCCGGATCTCGACCGGGCGCATCACGTCGTCCGGCCGGAGGTCGGTGACGAGCGTGTGGCTCGCGCTGCGGTCGCCGTGCAGGGGCCGGTGGGGGCGCACCGGCTCGCGGTGCGACCCGGGCAGGAACTGCATGCAGCCGTTCTCCAGCGTCGAGTCGTCGACGGCCAGCCAGCAGGTGGCGGTGCGACGGTCGTCGGTGTCGATCCAGTAGGCCTGGTCCTGGTGCCAGTGGAACACGGCGTCGGGGCGGCCGGGACTCTTCGCGAGCAGCTGGTCGAAGTCGATGGTCATGCCCTCGCCGCAGAGCTGCTCGGCGATCGAGCGCGCCCGGCGCTCGAACGGGTTGTCCTGCCAGGCCGGGAAGTAGCGGCGGGGCAGCATCACGTTCACCACCGCGTAGCCCGACGGGTCGGTGCCGTGCTCGCCGGTGGTCATGTCGTTGAAGTCCTTGCCCTCCACCGTGATCTCGCCGCGCAGGAACTGGTCGTAGACGGCCTCGATCTCGGCCATCTCCTCGTCGCTCATCACGCCGGGCAGGTGCACGTAGCCGTCGCGCCGGAACGCCTCGACGTCGGCCGGGGTGACGACGTAGCGGTCGCCCTGCCGTCTCGCCGCGGGATCGAGGGCGGGATCGAGGGCGGGATCGAGGGCGGGGTCCGGGTGGTCGGACGGCGGGGTGCTGGGTGACGTCGATGACGGCATGCGGGGGAATGTAGGCGGTCGTCGCGTGGGTACTGCTCCTCGTGCCGGGTGGCATCCCGGGTGTCGCGCCTGGTGGGGCGGGGGCGACGTCCGCGGTGCCGGTCGGCGCCGTACGGTTCGCAGCGGGCCGGGCGGGCACGTCACCACCAACTCCCCCCGTGGGAGCCGATCACGAGGAGCCTCACATGTCGGATTTCCAGTCCCGGATCGCCCAGCTCGAAGCGCAGCTGGCCGCCCTGAAGGCCGAGGTCGCGTCGGCGGAACCCGCCGCCGCCCACCCGGCCGCGATCGAACCGGTCGCCGCCTCGGCCGGCGGTGCGGCGGTCGAGCCGGTCACCAGCCGCCGGTCGCTGCTGCGCACCGTCGCCGTCGGTGCGGCCGCTGCCGGGGCCGGTGCGCTCGCCACCACCCGGCCCGCTGCGGCCGCCTCGGGCACGTTCACCGA
>WLDE01000025.1 GCA_009704985.1 Actinomycetota bacterium
GTCGTCGTCGCCGGGCAGTACTTCACCGCCGTCGAGCCCTGGGCACCTGCCGATGCCGTCGGTCCGCTCCGTGTGCTGATCGAGTTCACGGACCGCATCGCCGAGGCAGGCTCGTTCACGGAGTTCGACGAGGTCGAGGGCGGTGCCGTCGCCGACGCGGCGGCGACGCTGAACGCCCTCGTCGACTCCCGCTGCCTCGGCCGCCCCTGACGTCACCCCCGCCGACGCACCCACGACCTGGGCGCCACCACCCCACCACGACCTGCGGCGGTGAGGTGCGCGTGGCACCCAGAAGCGGCCGGGGGGCGGTCAGCGGAACAGGTCGCGGGTCTGGTCGCGCAGGACCGGGGCGATCACCGCGGTGTCATCGATCTCGAACGCGAACCCGCGGATCACCCCGACGGGCACCCGCGACACGTTGCCCTTGACGAGCTCGGCCGCGCCGGCGAGCTCGTCGGCGGTGCAGATCGCCTGCACCTTGAACTCGTGACCGTGCGGGTCCACCTGACCGATGTAGCTGAGGATCGGCTGGATGCCCGCCACCCCGATCGCGATGTCCGTCTGACCTTCACGCCATGCCCGTCCGAAGGTGTCGCTCACGATCACCGCGGCGTCCACGCCGGCGGCCACGAACCCTTCACGGATCCGACGCGCCGATGCATCGGGGTCGACCGGCAGCAGCACCACGCGCCCGTGTGCGCCGCTGCTCGACTGGTCGATGCCGCTGTTGGCGCACACGTACCCGTGATGCGTCTCGGTGATCAGCACCGGGCCGAGCTGGCGGACGATCCGCTTCGACTCGCGCAGCACCAGCTCGGTCACCGCCGGGTCCTTCTCCCACTGCTCCGACCACTCGCGGGCGAACGTCGATGGCTCGACGTCGGCCAGCTCGACGAGCCGCCCCTCGGCCTTCGACACGATCTTCGACGTCACCACCACCACGTCGCCGTCGGCCAAGGGGGTGCCCGCCTCGGCCGCAGCCGTGAGGATCATCGCCGCGAGGTCGCTGCCCGGGACGATCTCGGGGAGGCCGGGGACACCGAAGATCTGTACTGCCATGACGTGATCCGATCAGGCCGGAAGGCCGTCGAGGAAATCGAGGATCGCCGCGTTCACGGGATCGGGGTTGGTGAGGTTCGCCGCATGGGCACCCGCCACCCGCACGACGCCACCGCATCCGGGCAACGCGGCGGCCATCGCCTCGGCCGCCTCCATCGTCAGCGCGGTGTCCTCGGTGCCGTGCACCACGAGCGCCGGGCACGAGATCTCGCCCAACCGGTCGCTGATCTCGTCGCGGCCGAGCAGGCACCGCGCCGGCTCCGCGAGGCGTTCCTTCGGCGTCGACTGCCACAGTGCGATCCACTTCGGGTTCTCGGCCGGGTCGTCGATGATGATCGTCGCGACCGCCTGGGCCAGCTCGTCGACCGGCCCGACCGACAGCCACATGTCCACCATGCCGGAGTTCGCCGCGTGCGTCTCGGGCGAGTCGACCGCCGCTGCGGTGTCGAGCAGGATCAGCGCCCGCACCCGCTCGGGGGCGAGCAGCGCGGCACGCATCGACAGGAACCCGCCCTGGCTCATCCCGCCCACGACGGCCCGGTCGATGCCGAGGTGGTCCATCAGGCCGAGGCAGTCGCGTGCCGAGTCCCAGTAGGTGAACGGCTGCCCGTCGAACACCGTCTCGCCGAAGCCCCGCTCGTCCCAGGTGATCACCCGGTAGCGGTCGCGCAGCGCCGCGACCTGGTGGTCGAACATCGTCAGGTTCATCAGGAAGCCGTGGGCGAGCACGACCGGCGGGCCGTCGCCGCCCGTGTCCTGGTAGTGGATCTGCTGGCCGTTGACCGAGGCGAAGGGCATCGGCTGAACGTACACCGGCCGCAGCCGCCACAATGACGGTCATGGTCTCCCGGATCTTCGACCCGTCCGCCTGGCGCACCGTGCCCGGTTTCGACTTCGACGACATCACCTACCACCGGTCCGTCGAACACGGCACCGTGCGGATCGCGTTCAACCGCCCCGAGGTGCGCAACGCGTTCCGGCCGCGCACGGTCGACCAGCTGTACACGGCGCTCGATCACGCCCGCATGTCCACCGACGTCGGCTGCGTGCTGCTGACCGGCAACGGCCCGTCACCGCGCGACGGCGGCTGGGCGTTCTGCAGCGGTGGCGACCAGCGCATCCGCGGCAAGGACGGCTACAAGTACGCGGAGGGCGACACCGCCGACTCGATCGAACCCGGTCGCGCCGGTCGCCTCCACATCCTCGAGGTGCAGCGGCTGATCCGGTTCATGCCGAAGGTCGTCATCTGCGTGGTGCCGGGCTGGGCGGCGGGCGGCGGCCACAGCCTGCACGTCGTGAGCGACCTCACCCTCGCGAGTGCCGAGCACGCCCGCTTCAAGCAGACCGACGCCGACGTCGCCAGCTTCGACGGCGGCTACGGCAGCGCGTACCTCGCCCGCCAGGTGGGACAGAAGTTCGCCCGCGAGATCTTCTTCCTCGGCCGCGAGTACACCGCCGCCGACGCGCACCGGATGGGCATGGTGAACGCCGTCGTGCCCCACGCCGAGCTCGAGGCCACCGCGTTGCAGTGGGCGAAGGAGATCAACGGCAAGAGCCCCACCGCGCAACGGATGCTGAAGTTCGCGTTCAACCTCGTCGACGACGGCCTCGTCGGGCAGCAGGTGTTCGCCGGCGAGGCCACCCGCCTCGCCTACGGCACCGACGAGGCGCAGGAGGGGCGGCTGTCGTTCCTCGAGAAGCGCGACCCCGACTGGTCGCCGTACCCGTGGTACTACTGATCCCCGTCGACGATCCCGACGACGAACGCCTCGCCGTCTTCCGGCTGAACGAGCGCCAGCTCTCCACCCGGCCGCAGCGGCGCAGCGACGACGGCGAGGGCCTGTTCATGGCCGAGGGTGATCTCGTCGTCGAGCGTGCGCTGGAGGCGGGCTGCGAACCGGTGGTCGCGCTGGTCGACGAGCTGCGCCCACCTCCGGTCACCGCGGTCCTCGCCGATCGGGCACCGGTGTACGCCGGCGGCGAGCGCATCCGTGCGCTCGTCACCAAGCTCGGCGTGCCGAACTCGATCGTGGCGATCTTCCGCCGCCCGCCCCGCACCACCGTCGCCACGCTCGCCGCGACCGCCACCCGGCTCGTGCTGGTCGAGGCCGTGGACAACCCGGCGAACATCGGCGCGATCGTCCGCAACGCGACGGGTCTCGGATGGGACGGCCTGGTGGTCGACGGCACGAGCGCCGACCCGCTGGCCCGCCGATCGCTGCGCGTGTCGATGGGTCACGCGCTGGTGCTCCCCCACGCCCGCACGGCCGACATGGGGGCCACGGTCACCGAGCTCGCCGCCGCCGGGTTCACGGTGGCCGCGCTCACCCCCGCACCCGATGCGGTCGACATCGACACGGTCGACCCGCCCGAGCGGCTGGCGGTGTGCCTCGGCGCCGAGCGGGTCGGGCTCAGCCCCGAGGTGTTGGCGGCCTGCACCCTGCGCGTGCGGATCCCCATGCACCACGGCGTCGACTCGCTGAACGTCGCCGCCGCGACCGCGATCACCTGCCACGCGCTCCGACGCCGCTGAGGGCCGGCGACACCACACCCGACGCCACCACGGCGCCAATGCCGCGGCCAAGGCGGTCGCCGCCGACGACGCCGGTCGGGCCAACGACCTGCGGCAGTTCTACGACGTCGACCAGGAGCTGTCCACGCACGACGACCTCGTGGTCGACAGCGACCGGCTGAGCGCGGAGCAGATCGCCGCGCTGGTCGTGCAGGCCGCCCGCGGCTGACGCCGACGGCGGGACCACTCCGTTCGCTCAGCGGCGGGGGTCGGTCGACGAGATCGGCAGGCCGGTGTCGTTGCGAAGGTGCTCGGCGGCCGGGACGAAGTAGCGCAACAGCACCTGCTGCAGCTCCTCGGCGTCCGGACGGCCCTCGGTGGCCACGTCCACCGCGTGCACCATGTGGTGCAACCAGCGGTCACGCTCGAGCGGCCCGACCCGGAACGGCATGTGCCGCATCCGCAGCCGGGGGTGACCCCGCTCCTCGCTGTACGTGGTGGGCCCGCCCCAGTACTGGCCGAGGAACAACGCCAGCCGACGCCGTGCCGGACCCAGGTCGTGCTGCTCGGGATAGAGCGGGAGCAGCACCGGATCGACGGCCACACCGTCGTAGAAGGCGTCCACGAGCCGGTCGAAGAACGGCTGACCACCGACCAGTTCGAAGAAGGTGATCTCGGGATCGTGGCCGGCGTCGCTCACGGCGTCCAGGCTACGCCCGGATCAGGAGCCCGGATCAGGAGCCCGGATCAGGAGCCCCGATCAGGAACCCCGTCAGACGGCGGGATCGAAGACGCGCACCTCGCCGAGGTGCTCCGGGCGGAACACCAGCGGCATCGTGCCGTCGCACGGGTCGAGGATCACGGCCTCGGGCGTCGCGAGCAGCACCAGGGCCGTCACCGCCTCGCCGTTCACGTCGAGCTCCACCACGTCACCGGTCTTCACGTTCATCGTCATGTCTCCCCGAATGCTCGTACTCCCGTCGAGTACGGGGAAGTTGTCGGCACGTTCGGTGGCGAACTTGACGATCAATTCTCCGGATTCCCACAAGTTCGGGGATCAGGAGAACTCGCGGGGCTCCCAGTCCGGGAAGATGTCGGGCAGGCCGTCGCTCACCTTCACCGGGAACGCCGGCGGACGCTTCTCGAGGAAGCTCACCACGCCCTCGCGTGAGTCCGCGCTCTTGCCCCGCTCGGCGATGCCACGCGAGTCCACGCGGTGCGCCTCCATCGGGTGGTCCGCGCCGAGCAGGCGCCACAGCATCTGCCGGGTGAGCGCCACCGACACCGGGGCGGTGTTGTCGACGATCTCCTTCGCGATCGCCCGTGCCGCGGGCAGCAGGTCGTCGGGCGCGTGGACGCTGCGCACGAGGCGCCCGTCCTTGGCCTCCTGCGGCCCGAACACGCGGCCCGTGTAGCACCACTCGGTGGCCTGGCTGATGCCCACGAGCCGCGGCAGGAAGTACGACGAGCACGCCTCGGGCACGATGCCGCGGCGGGCGAACACGAACCCGAACTTGGCGTTCTCGCTCGCGAGCCGGATGTCCATCGGCAGCGTCATCGTCACGCCCACACCGACGGCCGGGCCGTTGATCGCGGCGATCACCGGCTTGGTGCAGTCGAAGATCCGCAGCGTCACGATGCCGCCGCCGTCGCGCGGCACGCCCTCGACCTTCGTCCTCACGTCGCTGCCGCCGGCGGCGAACGTGTCGCCCCCGCCGCTCAGGTCGGCGCCGGCACAGAAGCCACGACCGGCACCGGTGACGATCACCACGCGGACGTCGTCGTCGGCGTCGATCCGGTCGAAGGCGTCGACCATCTCGCGCATCATCGTGCCGGTGAACGCGTTGAGCTGCTCGGGGCGGTTGAGCGTGATCGTGGCGACGTGGTCGTCGACCGAGTAGAGGATCTGCGTGTACTCCATCCGCCGATCGTGGCAGGCGGGCTACACGTCGAGGAACTTGGACGCCGCCGTGCCCGACCCGATCGCGCCGACGACCATGCCGAGCACCACGAGCCAGAACACCACCCACTGCGGGTAGTTGCCGGTGACCACGAACGCCCCGAACCCGGAGTCGGGCGGGAACGACTGCACCGTGCGGGTCCAGTACCAGTTCGCGGTGAGCACACCACCGCTCGCGAACAGCGCACCGACGAGGCCCTGGATGAGCCCTTCGAGCATGAACGGGACGCGGATGAACCAGTTGGTCGCGCCGACCAGCTTCATCACCTCGATCTCACGGCGACGAGCGAACATCGCCGTGCGGATCGTGTTCCAGATGAGCAGCACCGCCGAGAACAGCAGGATCAGCGTGATCAGGTAGAGCACGAAGCTCACCACGCCGCGCAGCGTGTCGAGCACCTCGATCTGTTTGCTCGGCGACGCCACGCGGAGCACCTTCGGCAGGTCCTCCTTGTACTGCGACGTGATCGTCTGCAGCAGCTCGCTCGACACGTCGGCCTGCGGCACCACCTTGAACTGCGTCGGGATGTTCTCGACGCTCAACAACCCCAGGGTCTCCGGGTCGCCGGCGAAGAGCCGCCGCGCCTCCTCCATCGACTGCTCGGCGTCGAGGTACTCGAGCCGGTCGACGTCGATCACGTCGGGGGTGCTGGCGATCGCGTCGCGGATCACCTGCAGCTGCTCGGGCGTCGCGTCGTTCTCGACGTAGACGATGATCTCCACACCACCCGACCACTGCGACAGCTGGTTGTCGAAGCCGCGCAGCACCAGCAGCGTGAGACCGAGGATGAACAGCGACACTGCGGCGGTGATGATCGCCGCGGCGGTGAGCGTGAAGTTGCGGCGAAGACTCGCCCACATCTCCCGGAAGGTGTAGCTGAGGCGGGAGAACATCTACTCGTACACACCCCGGGCCTGGTCGCGCACGATGATGCCGCGATCGAGCTGGATCACGCGCTTGCGCATCATGTTCACGATGCGCTGGTCGTGCGTGGCCATCACCACGGTGGTGCCGGTCTTGTTGATCCGGTCGAGCAGGCGCATGATGCCCTCGCCCGTGGTGGGGTCGAGGTTGCCGGTGGGCTCGTCGGCGAGGAGGATCAGCGGCCGGTTCACGAACGCCCGGGCGATCGACACGCGCTGCTGCTCACCACCCGACAGCTGGTGCGGGAAGCGCTCCTGCTTGCCGGCGAGGCCCACCAGGTCGAGCACTGCGGGCACCTGCTGGCGGATCACGTGCTTCGGACGGCCGATCACCTCGAGCGCGAACGCGACGTTCTCGAACACCGTCTTGTTCGGCAGCAGCTTGTAGTCCTGGAAGATGTTGCCGATGTTGCGACGCAGGTGCGGCACCTTCGCGTCGGGCATGTCGTTGATGTTGCGACCGGCGACCCAGACCTCGCCCTTCTCGGGCTTCTCCTGGCGGTTCATCAACCGCAGCAGGGTGCTCTTCCCCGACCCCGACGGACCGACGAGGAACACGAACTCGGCCTTCGCGACGTCGAAGCTGGCGTCCTGCAACGCCGTCACCTCGGTGCTGTAGCTCTTCGTGACGTTCTCGAGCCTGATCATGCGGTGGGCAAACCTAGTTGGCTCACTCGGCCTCGCGGCGTCGCCACCGGAGGTAGCCCTCCATGAACTCGTCGAGGTCGCCGTCGAGCACCGCGTCGATCTGGCTGGTCTCGACCTCGGTGCGCAGGTCCTTCACCATCTGGTACGGCTGCACCACGTAGCTGCGGATCTGGCTCCCCCACCCCACCTGCGCCTGGCGACCGGCGATGCGGTCGAGCTCGGCGGCGTGCTCCTCCTCGATCTTCGCGGCGAGCATCGCCTTCAGCCGGTTCATCGCCTTCTCGCGGTTCTGGAGCTGCGAGCGCTCCTCCTGGCTCGACGCCACGAGCCCGCTCGGCTTGTGGATGAGCCGCACCGCGGACGAGGTCTTGTTGACGTGCTGACCGCCGGCGCCGCTCGCGCGGAACACCTGCATCTCGACGTCGCTCTCGTTGATCTCGATGTCGGGTGCGTCCATCACCGGCCACACCTGCACCGCGGCGAAGCTGGTCTGGCGACGGCCCTGGTTGTCGAACGGGCTGATCCGCACGAGCCGGTGCGTGCCGCGCTCGGAGGTCATCAGGCCGTACGCGTAGCGCCCGGTGAGCGTGAACTCGGCCGACATGATGCCGGCCTCGGTGGCCGGGCTGATCTCGTCGACCTCGAAGCCGATGCCGCGTCGCTCGGCCCAGCGCGAGTACATCCGCAGCAGGATCTCGGCCCAGTCCTGGGCGTCGACGCCACCGTCCTTCGCGTTGATCTGGACGATGCAGTCCGCCTCGTCGTGCTCGCCGGTGAACAGGCTGCGCAGCTCGAGCTGACGGAGCCGGTCGGAGATGTGCGCGCAGGCCTCGGCGATGTCGCCCTCCTGCGTCTCGTCGTCCATCTCGCGAGCCAGCTCGTGCAACACCTCGGCGTCCTCGAGCTCGCGCCCGAGGGCGTCGAAGCCGTCGATGTCGCCCTTGATGTTGGAGTACTCGGCGGTCAGCTTCTTGGCCGCCTCCTGGTCGTCCCACAGGTCGGGGCGGGCGACCTCGATCTCGAGCTCCTTCAGCCGGAGGCGGTTGGGCTCGACCTTGAGGTAGCCCTCGGCCTCGGCGAGGCGGCGCCGCAGGTCCTTCAGGTCGTCGGAGAAGTCGCGCATGTGATCAGGCGTCGGCGCCGTGGCACATCTTGAACTTCTTGCCGCTCCCGCACGGGCACGGGGCGTTGCGCGGCGTCTTCGACCACTCGTCCTTCACGACGGTCTGCTGCTTGGTCTGCTGCTTGGTCTGCTGCTTGGTCGACTGCGGGGCCGCGGCCGGACCCGCCCCGCCACCGGACATCGCTGCGGGCGCTGCCTCGGCCGGCAGGTCGCCCGAGGCCATCGCAGCGCGAGCGGCCTCGGTGAAGCCGTTGCGCGCGACGTCGTCGCTCGACATCTGCTTGACGTTCTGCACCACCGGCGCCGGCGCCTCCTTGCGCACCACCTGCACGTGCATCACGTACTTCACGAAGTCCTGTGCGATGCCCTTCATCATCGAGCCGAACATCTCGAAGCCTTCGCGCTGCCACTCGGTGAGCGGGTCCTTCTGGCCCACGGCGCGGAGGTTGATGCCCTCCTGCAGGTAGTCCATCTCGTCGAGGTGCTCGCGCCAGCGCTGGTCGATGATCCGCAACATCACCTGGCGCTCGACGTCGCGCATGACCGTCGGGGTGAGCTCGGCTTCGCGCTTCTCGTAGTAGTTCGAGGCGTCCGCGATGATCAGCTCGCGCATCTTCTTGGTGGACCCGGAGTCGTCGAGCGCGTCGACCGTGATGTCGGTCGGCCAGAACGACTTGAGCTCGGTGGCGAGCCCCTCGAGGTCCCACTCGTCGTCGGCGACGCTCGCGCAGTGCGTGTCGAGCAGGGCGTCGACCGCCTCGCCGAGGTAGTCCATCGCGGCGGCCTTGAGGTCGGCACCGGCGAGGATCTGGTCGCGGCGCTGGTAGATCACCTTGCGCTGCTCGTTCATCACCTCGTCGTACTTGAGCACGTTCTTGCGGATCTCGCCGTTGCGCTGCTCGACGGTGGTCTGGGCACGCTCGATGGCCTTCGTGACCATCTTCGCCTCGATCGCCTCGTCGTCGGGCAGGGCGCGGCCCATCACCCAGCTGAGCGCGCCGGTCGCGAACAGGCGCATGAGCTCGTCGTCGAGGCTGAGGTAGAAGCGGCTCTCGCCGGGGTCACCCTGACGGCCGGCGCGGCCTCGCAGCTGGTTGTCGATGCGGCGGCTCTCGTGGCGCTCGGTGCCGAGCACGTAGAGGCCCCCGAGCTGGCGCACCCGGTCGCCTTCGGCAGCACACTCGACGCGGTACTCGGCGAGCAGCTCGGCGTAGCGGGCGAGCGCGGCCGCACGGGCCGCGGCGAACTCCTCGGTCTGCTCGGTGGGCAGGTCGAACTCGTCGACGAGCACCTCGGGCGCGTGACCCTCCTTCAGCACCTGCTGGCGGGCGAGGCCCTCGGGGTTGCCGCCGAGGAGGATGTCGACGCCACGGCCGGCCATGTTGGTGGCGACGGTGACGGCGTGCAGGCGACCGGCCTGGGCGACGATCGTGGCCTCACGCGTGTGCTGCTTCGCGTTGAGCACCTCGTGGTCGATGCCGCGCTTGTCGAGCATGCGCGACAGGCGCTCGCTCTTCTCGACGCTGATCGTGCCGACGAGCACCGGCTGGCCGCGCTCGAAGCGCTCGGCGATGTCGTCGACCACCGCGCCGAACTTGCCGTCCTCGCCCTTGTAGATCAGGTCGGGCTGGTCGGCGCGGATCATCGGCTTGTTGGTGGGGATCGGCACCACGGCGAGTTCGTACGTGCCCATCAGCTCCGCGGCCTCGGTGGCGGCGGTACCGGTCATGCCGGCGAGCTTGTCGTACATGCGGAAGTAGTTCTGGAGGGTGACCGTCGCGAGGGTCTGGTTCTCCTCCTTGATCTTCACGCCTTCCTTGGCCTCGACGGCCTGGTGGATGCCCTCGCTCCAGCGGCGGCCCTCCAGGATGCGGCCGGTGAACTCGTCGACGATCTTCACCTCGCCGTTGGCGACGATGTAGTCCTTGTCGCGGCGGTACAGCTCCTTGGCCTTCAGCGCCACCGACAGTTGGTGCACCAGGTTCTGCTGCACCTCGTCGTACAGGTTCTCGATGCCGAGCGCCTGCTCGACCTTCTCGATGCCCGGCTCGAGCGGCACGACGACGCGCTTGTCCTCCTCGACCTCGTAGTCGACGCCACGCTTGAGCGAGCGCACCACCGAGGCGAAGCGGTAGTAGAGCTTGGCGGCATCGGCGAGACGGCCGCTGATGATGAGCGGCGTGCGGGCCTCGTCGATGAGGATCGAGTCGACCTCGTCGACGATCGCGAAGTTGTGGCCGCGCTGCACCTTGTCGGCGGCGGTGCCGGCCATGTTGTCGCGCAGGTAGTCGAAGCCGAACTCGTTGTTCGTGCCGTAGGTGATCTCGGCCGCGTACGACTGGCGCTTCTGCGCGGGCAGCGTGCGGAACCCCGGGATGACGAGGCCGACCTCGAGGCCGAGCCAGCGGTGGATGCGACCCATGTTGTCGGCGTCGCGCCGGGCCAGGTAGTCGTTCACCGTGACGAGGTGCACACCCTTGCCGCCGAGCCCGTTCAGGTAGGCCGGCAGGGTGCTGACGAGGGTCTTGCCCTCGCCGGTCTTCATCTCGGCCACCCAGCCGAAGTGGAGCGCGGCGCCACCCATCAGCTGGACGTCGTAGTGGCGCTGGCCCGTGACGCGGGTGGAGGCCTCGCGCATCACGGCGAACGACTCGACCAGGATGTCGTCGAGGTCCTCGCCGCGCTCGAGGCGCCCGCGGAACTCGGCGGTCTTGGCGCGCAGCGCGTCGTCGGACAGCGCCTGCACCGACGGCTCCAGCGCGTTGATGTGCGGCACCAGGCCCTGGAGTGCCTTGAGCTTCTTCCCCTCGCCGGCGCGGAGGATGCGATCGAGCAGTTTCATGCGGATTCGAGCCTACCGGGGGGCCGCTCGCGAGCCTTGGCATGCGACCGGCGGGGGGCGGGCGTGGCGGCGAGGGCGACCAGGCGCACCTCGGCGATGCCCGCGTCGAGCAGGGCCTGTCCGGCTGCGCCGAGGGTGGCCCCCGTGGTGACCACGTCGTCGACGACGAGCACCCGGATCGGGATGCGGGCCGGTCGGGCCCGGAACCCCGGGCCGGTCAGCCGCTCGTCGCGTCCCCGGCCCGTCTGGGCGTCGCCGTGTGTGCGGTACAGCAGGCGCCGGCAGGGCACGCCGAGGTGCGCTGCGACGGCGCGGGCCAGCAGCTCGGCCTGGTCGTAGCCACGCTCGGCCGAGCGACGACGGCTCGTGGGCGCCCAGGTGACCAGGTCGAACGGCGGACGGTTCACCGACGCGAGCCCCAGCCGTCGCACGAGGACGCCGGCCAGCACCCGAGCCGCGGCACGGCCGTTGCGGTACTTGAGCCCGAGGATCGCCGAACGGGCCACCCCGTCGAAGGTGAGCGCGGTGGTGACGACACCGGCGGGCGATGCGGGCACGATGACCGACGGACTGCTGGCGATCGCGAACCGGCAGACGTCGCACAGCGGGCTGCCGCGCTCACGGCACCCGGCGCAGCGGTGCGGGATCAGCGACGAGATCGCGAGCGAGGCGTCCATGCCGGTGATCCTGGTCGTGGGGTGTCACACCGAGATTCGTCGCCGAGCCGTGACGACGGCACGGATAGGGTCGCCCGCGTGCCCCACGTCGCGATCGAGTCGACCCGCCCCTACGCGCCCTCGTCGCCCGCGGCCGACTGGGCGATCCGCCTCGCACGCTGCATCGGCGGCCTCGCGCTGTTCGGACTCGGCATCGCGCTGATCATCGAGGCACACCTCGGCGCCGCACCGTGGGACGTGTTCCACCAGGGCCTGTCCGAGCTCACCGGCATCTCGATCGGCACCGTGATCGTGCTCGTCGGCCTGCTGCTGTTGCTGCTGTGGATCCCGCTGCGGCAGCGACCCGGCGTCGGCACGATCCTGAACGCGCTCGAGATCGGCGTGGTCGTCGACCTCGTGATGCACGTGGTGCCCGACACCGACCGGCTGCTCCCGCGCATGGCCTTCCTCGTGGTGGGACTCGTCGTGGTCGCGGCCGGCTCGGGCCTCTACATCGGGTCGGGGCTCGGGGCCGGTCCGCGTGACGGGCTGATGATGGGCCTCAGCCGGCTCGGGCTGAGCATCCGCGTGGCGCGCACCGCGATCGAGGTGACCGTGCTGGTGCTCGGCGTGCTGCTCGGCGGCACCGTCGGCGTCGGCACGGTGGCGTTCACGTTCGGCATCGGACCGCTCGTGCAGATCTTCCTGCCCCGGTTCGCGCTGCCGCCCCGCCGCACCTGATCGGCGGCGTGGGGCGGGACGGCAGGCGCGTGCCGACGATCAGTAGCGGTAGTGGTCGCTCTTGAACGGGCCGCTCGGGTCGACGCCCAGGTACTCGGCCTGCTCGTCGGTGAGCTTGGTGAGCTTCACGCCCAGCGCGTCGAGGTGCAGCGCGGCCACCTTCTCGTCGAGCTTCTTCGGCAGCACGTACACGCCGAGCGGGTACTTGTCGAGGTTGTTGAACAGGTCCATCTGTGCGATGACCTGGTTGCTGAACGAGCAGCTCATCACGAAGCTCGGGTGGCCCGTGGCGCAACCGAGGTTCACGAGGCGACCCTCGGCCAGGACGATGACCGAGTGACCGTCGTCGAAGGTCCACAGGTCGGTGCCCGGCTTCAGCTCGTCGCGGGTGGCGCCACTGCGGGCGAGGCCGGCCATGTCGATCTCGCTGTCGAAGTGGCCGATGTTGCACACGATCGCGTTGTGCTTCATCTTCGCCATGTGGTCGGCGGTGATGATGCCGTCGTTGCCGGTGGCCGACACGAAGATGTCGGCGGTGGTGACCACGTCGTCCATGGTCGTGACCTGGTAGCCCTCCATCGCGGCCTGCAGCGCGTTGATCGGGTCGATCTCGGTGATGATGACGCGCGAGCCCTGGCCCTTCAGCGCCTGCGCGCAGCCCTTGCCGACGTCGCCGTAGCCGGCCACCACTGCGACCTTGCCGGCGAGCATGACGTCGGTGGCGCGGCAGATGGCGTCGACCAGCGAGTGGCGGCAGCCGTAGAGGTTGTCGAACTTCGACTTGGTGACCGAGTCGTTCACGTTGATCGCCGGGAACAGCAGCTCGCCGCGCTCGTGCATCTTGTACAGGCGCATCACGCCGGTGGTGGTCTCCTCGGTGACGCCCTTGATGCCGGCCGCCAGGCGGGTCCACTTGGTCGGGTCGGTCTTCAGCGAGCGCTGCAGCAGGCCGAGCACGATCGCGAACTCGGCGTTCGACGCCGACGTCGGGTCCGGCACCTCGCCGGCGAGCTCGAACTCACGGCCCTTGTGGACGAGCAGCGTGGCGTCGCCACCGTCGTCGAGGATCATGTTCGGGCCGTCACCATCCGGCCACGTCATCATCTGCTCGGTGCACCACCAGTACTCCTCGAGCGTCTCGCCCTTCCAGGCGAACACGGGGACACCCTGCGGGTCGTCCGGCGTGCCGTTCGGGCCGACCGCGACGGCGGCCGCGGCGTGGTCCTGGGTGGAGAAGATGTTGCAGCTGGCCCAGCGCACCTCGGCGCCGAGCTCGACCAGGGTCTCGATGAGGACCGCGGTCTGGATGGTCATGTGCAGCGAGCCGGAGATGCGGGCGCCGGCGAGCGGCTTGCTCGGCCCGAACTCCTTGCGCAGGGCGCGCAGGCCGGGCATCTCGTGCTCGGCGAGGTGGATCTCCTTGCGGCCGAACGGGGCGAGGGAGAGGTCGGCGACGCGGTAGTCGCGGCGCTGGGCGAGTGACGACATGTGGGTTCCTCCAGGGAATGCGAAACGAAGGCTGGAGAGGGCCGGCACCAACTGGCGCACGCTCCGCACCCCGGTCGGGGAGGATCAGCCCACGTGAAGCGGCACGAGTGTACCGGCCGTGACGCGACCATCCTGGGAGGCCGACCCGAACGGCGGCCCACTCACGACCCGCGAGCGTCAGCTCAGGACGACGGCGCTCGCGTCGAACAGGTAGTGGCTGAACCCGGACAGGTTGAACACCCGCACGGTCGAGTTCGGCCCGTACTTCATCATCGCCAGGTTGGGCACCGGGGCGCCCTCGGTGGTGTTGAGGTTCGACACCAGCGGTCGGGGTTGGTTCGTCGGGTGCACCGTGAGGTAGCTGCTCACCGGGGTGCCGGAGAACTGCCGCGTGAGCGACGCCGACGTGAGGTTGCCGATGACGGCGCTCTGCGCGCCGAGCCACCGACCGTCGACGGTGACGGAGTTGACGAAGTCGGCGAAGCTCCAGTCCTCGGCCTGGCCCGGACCGAGTGCCACCGCCTGCCACTGCACCTGGCGGGTGTCGAACACGCGGTAGGGCGTCGCGAGCGGCACGACGCGACCGGCGGTGGTGCTGCCGTTCGGGGCCGACGTGGTGAGGTAGCCCACGACGTCGACGGCCACGTGGAGCGCGCCGGCGTGGTTGTAGAGCCGCACGGCACCATCCGCGCCGATCGGCACGATCACCATGTTCGGCTTGATCTGGCCGCGTGCGATGTTGACGTTCGACGTGCTCGGTGCGGTGCCGGGCGCGAGCTCGGGCACGACGGACAGGAAGGTGTCGCGGCTGGCGGCGTCCTGGTTGATGCCGGTCACGTTCAACACGACGGCCACGACGTCGGACCCGCCGGGCACCGGGAAGCCGGTGGCCAGTTGCGCGCCCCGGATCGGCACCGTGCGCGACGCACCGGACAGGATCGGACCGCCGCTGTCGCGAGTGTCGAGGATGCGACCCGGGTCGATGGGCACGAGCCGGGCGCCGTTCTGGGCGTTGCACGACGTGGAGAACCAACCGAACACGTCGACCACGACGTGGGCCGTGCCCGAGGCGCTGGTGGAGAACAACCGGATCGTCAGGTCACCGTCGGCACCCGGACGGGTGATCGCGAGGTTGGGCACGGTCTGGCCCGCGGTGAAGTTCACGATCGAGGCCAGGCCGCCGTTCGCACCCTTGCCGTAGGCGTTGAGCCAGCCGGCCGCCGTCGGCTCGGTGACGGTGATGTTGACGGCCACGGCGAGCACGTCGCTCGGCCGGTTCGGTACGCCGCCCTGGCCGAGCACGTCGATGTCGAACGTCGGCTGGGCGCCCGTGGCCGGCTTGGCACCGATCGGCTGCACGTCGTTGACGGCCGAGCCGGGACGCGAGTCGAAGATGCGTTGCGGCGGCAGGGGGTGGTACTCGCCGCCGGCACCGAGACCCGAGCAGGGCGCCGGCGCCGCGGCCACCGGGGTCGGGGCGATCGACGAGGCGGCCGGAAGGGCGGCGAGCGCGAGGACGGCCACCAGGACGGCTCGCCCCGATCGGCCCGAACACGCTGCGTGGCGATTCGACCTCATGGAGCGTTGAGTATAGTCGCGAGGTCCGGTGCGGTGTCCGCGGGGCGGGCGATCGGTCGGTTCGTCGGTCGGTTCGTCGGTCGGTTCGTCGGTCGGTTCGTCGGCCGGGTCGGTCAGGCCGGGGCGAAGGTCGGGGCGATCGACTCGCGCTCGATCCGGGCCGCGATCTCGGCGTGCGCCTCGTCGGACACCGTCTCGGCCTCGTCGACCAGCATCACCGGGATGCCGTCGCGCACGAGGTAGCGCCGGTGGAGCCGCGGGTTGTAGAGCCCGCCGGTCGCCTCGTCGTCGCCGAGGTAGTACAGGGGGCCCTTGTCCTGCGAACAGGCGAGCACGGCGAGCAGACGAGGGTCGAGCGACATGGGGACTCCGGATCGGTGGTGTCGGGTCAGATGGTGACGAGGGCGAGCACCTCGACCACCCGCTGATCGCACTCGTTGCGGTCGGGGGCTTCGAGGTTGAGTCGCAACAGCGGTTCGGTGTTCGACGGACGCAGGTTGAACCACCAGCGCCCGCAGTCGACGGTGAGCCCGTCGAGCCGATCGAGCTCCGCGTCGGGGAACGACGCGGCCACCCGTTCGATCACCGCGAGCGGATCATCGACGTGGGTGTTGATCTCCCCGCTCGACGAGTAGCGCTCGTAGGGCTTGCGGACGATGGACAGCGCACTCTGCGATCGGCTCAGTTCGTCGAGCACGAACATGCTCGCGATCAGACCGCTGTCGGCGCGGAAGTTGTCGAGGAAGTAGTAGTGCGCCGAGTGCTCGCCACCGAACACCGCACCGGTCTCGGCCATCACCTGCTTGATGAACGAGTGACCCACCTTCGTGCGCACGGGCACGCCACCGTTCTCGCGGATCACCTCGGGCACGGCACGCGAACAGATGAGGTTGTGGAGGATGGTGGCCCCCGGGTGCCGGCGCAGGATCGTGGCCGCGAGCATCGCCGTGGTGGTGGAGCCGCTGAGGCCGCGACCCGACTCGTCGACCACGAACACCCGGTCGGCGTCGCCGTCGAACGCGAGTCCGACGTCGAACCCGCCCGACACCACGCGGGCCTGCAGGTCGCGCTGGTTCTCCGGCTGCAGCGGGTCGGCCGGATGGTTCGGGAAGGTGCCGTCGAGCTCGCCGTACATCACCTCGAGCGTCACCTGCGGGATCCGCTCGAACACGGCGGGCACCACGAGACCGCCCATCCCGTTCGCGGTGTCGGCCACCACGCGCAGCGGACGCAGCGCGGTGGTGTCGACGAAGGAGACCACGTGGTCGGCGAACGCCGACAGCAGGTTGCGCTCCGCACGCGAGCCCGCCCGGGCCGCGGGCGCCGGACCACCACCGTCGAGCACGCGCTCGGCCGTCTCGCGCACCTGGGCGAGACCGGTGTCCTGCCCCACCGGACGGGCGCCGGCCAGGCAGAACTTCACGCCGTTGTACTGCGCCGGGTTGTGCGAGGCGGTGAAGATCGCGCCGGGGGCGTCGAGCGTGCCCGCCGCGTAGTACACGAGGTCGGTGGAGGCGAGACCGAGGTCGATCACGTCGAGCCCCTGCTCCATCACGCCACGGGAGAACTCGGCGACGAGCTCGTCGCCCGACGGGCGCATGTCGCGTCCGACGAGCACCGTCGGCCCACCGACGAAGTGGGCGAAGGCGACGCCGAGCGCGTGCGCGACCTCGGCGTTCATCTGGTCGGGCACGGTGCCGCGGACGTCGTAGGCCTTGACGATCCTCGACAGGTCGGCGGGTGAGGCGTGGTCGGACATGCGGGTCACAACCTACCGGTGCCGTCGTCGCGGTCCGGTGGAGGGTTTCCGTCCTGCCTGGTCAGGGCGTCGAGCGCGAGGTCGAGATCGGATTCGGTCATCGGTGTGGTGGGGTCCTCGAGCGGCCGCCGCCACGCCTCGACCAGCACCGGGTCGTCCCCGTCGCGGTCCTCGGCGCCGTCGACGAACGTGTCGGCGTCTCCCCCACCGTCACCGGCGGGTGCGGCGCCGAAGCGCGGCCGGTCGGACGGGAACTCGGCGTCACCACGGCGGCGCCACACGAACAGCATCGCGATGCCCGCGAACGTGAGTCCGTAGGCGGTGATGTCGAGACCCGAGCGCTCGAACGAGAGGTGCACCTCGGTGTCGGTGGGGACCACCACCATCAGGTTCGGCGCCACGCGGTACGGGCCCTCGGCGCCCTCCACCTGCCAGTTGGGGAAGTAGCTCATGCGCACGAGCACCGGCACCCCCACCTGGTCGACACGGAAGCGGATGTCCTGGTCGCCGAGCTGCACGTCGGACACCGTGACGGGATCCAGCGCGACGGGCTCGATCGGGGTGGCCGGCACCACGACGTCGACGCGGTCGTCCTGCCGCCGCAGCTCGTCGACGACGACCTCGATGCGCTGCCACGAGTCCGGACCGTCGTCGGCGGGCAGCGCGGCCCACTCGTCCTGGTGCTGGAACCAGCTCATCCCGAGCTCGAGGTGCCGCTCGCGTTGATCACCCTCGCGGTCGGCGACCACCACCGGTTGCACCGAGAGCGGTTCGACGAGCTCGGTGCCGGCGACCTCGTAGACGTTCCACGGCCCGCTCTCGCGGATGAGCCGGAGCTCCGGTTGGGCGTCGGCCTGCGCCTTGGCCGCCTCCGTGAACACCATCACGTAGTCCACCGCGAGCGCCTGCAGGTACTGCACGCCCTTCGCGGCGTCGTTGTTGTCGTAGCGGAGCTGGCGCACCGGGTTGGAGCTGCTCGCGCTCATCGCCGCCGCGGTGACGAAGTGGTACGGGGTGGTGCCCGAGGCCTCGAAGAACAGGCCCTCCATGCTGGCGATGCAGCCGTCGGTCCAGTGCGGCAGCAGCATGAGCGCCATGGTGGTGCCGTACTTGCCGTTCTCGCTGTTGTTCTCCCACAGCGCGCGGCCGCAGCCGTGGGCCGGATCCGCGCCGAGTCCGGCCATCGTGTCGACGAGCGCCTTGTACTCGCCGTAGGCGTTCTTGTCCTCGTAGCCGGTGAAGTTGTACCGCGACCACGCGTCGCTGAGCGCGTCCGTGGAGTTGCCGGTGAGCGAGATCGGGCGCCAGTCGCCGATGCCCCACGAATAGACGCTCTCGCCGTTGTGGGTGGTGAACCGCGCCCCGGGCATCACCCGGAAGAACATCAGCTGGATCACGAGCACCGACACGCCGACCACCACGGCGACCGAGGTGCCCACGCGCAGCAGGGTGCCCTCCGGCAGTTCGCGCACGCCCTTCACGCCGCGCGCCACCAGCAACGCCGTCTCGACGAAGCCGACCATCATCAGCAGGTACCGCAGCAGGTACAGGAAGGGCAGCAGCCGCGGGTTCCACAGCAGCCCGATCACCGGGAGGCTGTCGCGGGTGAGGTAGACGAGCGTCACCAGCGCGATCGAGGTGATACCCATCCACGCACCGTTCAGATGTCGGCGCCACAGCGACGCGACGAAGCCGATGATCGCGAACGTCGTGATGACGATGTCGAAGAACGTCGGCAGCGGGAAGAACATGTCCCAGAACGAGTCGCTCGCCCCGCTGGGCCGGTACCCGTACTTCATGTCGGTCATGAACTCGTGGTTGAAGAGGAACGGCACCACCCAGAACGCCGCGAGCAGGAACGTGGTGATGCCGATCGACAACCCGTACGTGAACCGACGACGGTCCATCCACACGATCCAGAGCAGGATCGTCCCGAGCGCGACGAAGATCAGCACGATGCCGTGCGAGAGACACGACAGCGCGAGCACGACCGCGGCGAGCGACCGGTGACGCCCGGTCTCCATCGCCCGGGCGAACAGGCCGAGGCCGAGCATGCCGAGCGACAGCGCGATGGAGAACGCGAACTCGCCCGCCATCGTGCTCTTCACGTTGCCGCCGTAGATCGAGAACGTCTCGTCGAACAGGAACAGCAGCCCGCCGAGCGCGAACAGCTCGGGCAGCGGGTAGCGGAACCGGGCGAGGCGACCGAACGCCCAGCAGCACAGCGGCAGGGTGACGATGCCGGCGACGGCGACGATCTTGAACGCGATGCCGTACGGCAGCAGCACGTTCAGCAGCACGATCGCGATGGCCGGGGTGACCATGTAGAACCGGTACATCGGGAAGCCGGCGTACCAGTAGTTGTTCCAGCCGCTCAGCTGCCAGTTCGGCAGGAGGTGGTCGCGCAGGTACGCCGGTCCCATCACGTGGGCGCCCATGTCGCCACCGGTGGGGGTGTTGTTCGTGAGCACCAGGTCGGGGTGCACCACCTGCAGCGCCGCGAACGTGGAGCCGCCGAGCAGCGCCACCGTGATCACGAAGCGCACGATGCGCTCAGCGGGCCAGGGGCGGTCGAGCCACGCCTGGGGGCGGCGCACGGCGCGACGCCACGCTCGCACCGGCCACGGGACCGCCGGTCGTTCGAGACCGCGGACCGCGTCGTCGGGGTCCGGTTCCGCCGAGTCCGGTGCCGCCGGGTCCGCCGGGGCGCGCGGGATCAGTTCGTCCACCATCGCCGCCATTCTCGCAGGGGCGCCACGCGCGGCGCCGTCACCTGGTCGCGACCCATGCGAGCCCCGTCGCGTTGAACGCGCAGTGGGCCACGATCGCCATGCCGATCCGGCCCGTCACCAGCGCGCAGGCACCGAGGACGAGGCCGATGACGAACAGACCCGGGTACTCGACGGGACGGAAGTGGATGAGCGCGAACCAGCCGGCCACGATCACGAGCGCGACCGCGTCGTCGACACGACGTCGGAACGCGCCCTGCAGCAGCCCGCGGTACAGCAACTCCTCGACCAGCGGTGCACCGACGACGACGAGCAGGACGAGCCCGACCAACCACGCCCCGTCCGCGCTCTCGTACAACCGGCGCGCCGACTCCTCCACCTGCGGGCGGGAGAACGTGTCGGGCCAGATCTCCGCCAGCGGCCAGTACAGCAGCCGCACGAGCACCAGCTGGGTCAGCACCCCGATCGGGATGCCGAGCAGGTCGATCGGGCGGAACGAGAACCCGTAGTCGGCGGCGAAGCTGCCGAGGCCGTGGCGTCGGGTGACGTAGCCGAGTCCGACGATCATCGGCACCCACAACCCGAGCGCGCCGAGCAGGGTCACCCAGATGGGCGTGTCGACGGTGCCGGCCTCGTACCCGGTCGCGGCGAGCACCAGGCCGCCGACGAGGTTGCCGCCGAACCAGCACACCACCCAGGTGAGCACGGCGATCGGGACGGTGATCCGGCTCTGCCCCTCGCCGAGGCGCATCGGTGGGACCGGCGCTCCGGACACGGCGGACATGGCCCGACAGGGTATCGACCCGCGGCCGCGGCCAGGTGGTCGGCGACCGAGGTGAGGGTGGGCGAGTCGAACGAGGTGGGCGCGGGTCAGCCGGCGAGGCGGTGGGCGAAGCGACCGGCACCGCCGGCACCGACGAGGCGGTGGGCGTCGCGCCGATCCTCGAGCCGCCAGCCGTTGGGGACCGAGAGGCGCTCGGCGTGGCGGAAGCAGAGGTCGTAGCTGTGCGGATCACGCTCGACCGCGAGGTCGTCGAGCCACACGAGCGATCGACCGTACTGGTAGGTCAGCGTGGCGTCGGCCGGTGCGGCGCAGCCGGTGCGGGAGCACTGTCGGGACATCGAGAACACGGTACCGATGGTTCCCGGATGAGTGGTGGATGCCACAGGGTCACACCCGATTCGCACCTGGTGCGACCGTTTCACCTCGCAACGATGGCCGTAACATGCCTCCATGAGCAACCTGCCTCCGCCGCCCCCGCCGCCTCCCCCGGGCCGCGCACCGGGCGGGCGTCAGCCGGGTCAGCAGCCGCCCGACCGCGGCAGCGGGGGGAACGGGGGGAACGGCGGCAAGCCGTCCTTCGGTGGCGGCTGGCCGCGCTGGACCCTCCCGGTGATGATCGCCGTGCTCGTCGCCATGTTCGTCCTCCCCCGGTTCTGGCCGAGCGAGACGGGCGACAAGCTCACCTACACCGAGTTCATCGCCCTCGTCGAGGCCGGCGACGTCAAGAGCGTCGTCGTCAACAACACCAACAACCGCATCACCGGCGAGCTCGACAGCGGCGAGGAGTTCACCACCACCGGCGGCGGCCAGCGCGGCCTCAGCGAGGCCGACGAGGAGTTGCTGCGCCAGCAGGGTGTCGACCTGGACTTCATCACGCCGCAGACGAGCTGGTTCTGGAGCTGGGCGGGCCTGCTGCTGCCGGTGCTGCTGCTGATCGGGTTCTTCGTGTGGATGCAGCGCCGGGCCATGGGCCAGGCCGGCAGCATCATGTCGGTCGGCAAGAGCCGGGCGAAGACCTTCAACCCCGACAAGCCCTCCACCACCTTCGCCGACATCGCCGGCTACGACGGGGTGAAGCAGGAGATCACCGAGGTCGTCGACTTCCTCCGCATGCCCGAGCGCTTCCGCGAGATCGGCGCCCGCGTGCCGAAGGGCATGCTGCTCGTCGGCCCGCCCGGCACCGGCAAGACCCTGTTCGCCCGTGCGGTGGCCGGTGAGGCCGGGGTCGGCTTCCTGTCGGTCACGGGCTCCGACTTCATGGAGATGTTCGTCGGCGTCGGCGCGAGCCGCGTGCGCGACCTGTTCCAGCAGGCCCGCAAGATGGGCCGGGCGATCATCTTCATCGACGAGATCGACTCGATCGGCCGCAAGCGCGGCGCCGGCCTCGGCGGCGGCCACGACGAGCGCGAGCAGACGCTCAACCAGATGCTCGCCGAGATGGACGGCTTCGAGACGAGCGAGGGCATCGTCATCCTCGCCGCCACCAACCGCCCCGACATCCTCGACCCCGCGCTGCTGCGCCCCGGCCGCTTCGACCGCCAGATCGTGGTGCCGCTGCCGGAGGCCGAGGAGCGCCTGGCGATCCTGAAGGTGCACAGCCGCGACAAGCGCATGGGTGCCGACGTCGACCTCGACGTGATGGCGAAGGCGACCCCGGGCATGAGCGGTGCCGACCTGGCCAACCTGGTCAACGAGGCCGCCCTGTTCGCGGTGCGCCGCAACAGCCAGGTGGTCGAGCGGATCGACTTCGAGAACGCCCGCGACCGCGTGGTGATGGGTGCTCGCCGGGAGAGCCTCGTGCTCACGGGCGAGGAGAAGCGGGCCACCGCGATCCACGAGGGTGGCCACGCGATCCTCACGGTCGTGCTCCCCAACGCCGACCCGCTGCACAAGGTGACGATCCTCCCCCGCGGTATGGCGCTCGGCGTCACGTGGAGCCTGCCCGAGGAGCGGCACACCTACTCGAAGGACTTCTTCGAGGACGTGATCTGCCGGGCGATGGGTGGTCGCGTCGCCGAGAAGATCGTGTTCGGTCACCTCAACTCGGGTGCCGCCAACGACCTCGAGCAGGCGACGGGCATCGCCCGCCGCATGGTCCGCGAGTGGGGCATGAGCGAGCGTGTCGGCCCGATGGCCTGGCACAGCCAGCAGCAGGTGTTCCTCGGCGAGGACCTCATGACCAGCGGTCGCGAGTACAGCGACGAGACCGCCCGGCTCATGGACGAGGAGATCTCGCGCATCCTGATCGAGCAGGAGCAGCGGGCCCACGAGCTGCTCACCAAGCACCGCCGTGCGCTCGACCTGGTCGCCGAGGCGCTGCTCGAGAAGGAGACCATCGACGGATCCGAGGTCGCCGCGCTGGTGCAGGCGGGGCTCGGCACCTCCACCGAGGGCGCCGACCAGGCGGCCTCGGGCCAGTCCAGCGAGGCCAGCTCGCTCAGCTGACGCGGTCGCCGTCCGGCACGCCGGGGCTCACCCGTCGTGCCGGTCGCAGCCGGCCGGCCCGCGCGAGCCGGGCTCTCGCACCTCGGCCACCTCGGCCCACAGGTCGGTGGCGCTGACACGGCCCAGGAACGACGCCCGCACCACCCCGTCGGCGTCGGCCAGCACCGTGGTCGGCACGGCGTCGATCCGGTAGCGCTCGTGCAGCGCCTTCTGCGCGCCGTACTCCACGTCCACCACCGCGACCTGCGGGCTCGCGAGCGCAGCGGCCTTGGTGCGCATGTCGGCGCACGTGTGGCAGGTGGCGCTGGTGAAGATCACGAGCAGCCACTCGGCGCCGGCGCTCGACGGCGCCACGAGCGGTGCGAAGTCGGCGCGGTCGAGTTGGTCGGGCACGTGGTGCTGCGTCTGGGTGGGGGCGTCGGGGCTGCGGCGTCGACGCACGACCACGGCGACGACGGCCGCCACGGCGACGATCGCGAGTGCGAGCAGGAGTCGGTCCACGACGGCAAGCCTGCCAGCGCTCAGCCCGCGAGGGGAAATGATCCCGACGTGCCGTCGAGCTCGTCGCCCCGCGGCAGCAACCGCTCGACGAAGATGCGCTGGCCGCTCTCGACCACGAAGGCTCGGCCGAGCACCGCGGGGTCGGTGAGCGGCACCGTGATGAGCCCCGCCGCCGGCAGCGGGATCTGCTCGAGACCGGGCACGGGCACCAACCCACCGGGACCGAGCGTGCTCACCGTGACGGTGGTGTCGACGCTGTCGACGTTGAGCACCACCAGTCCGGCCTCGACCGGCGTGGGGGTGCCGACCGACGCGGACCAGCGGGTCGACGCCAGGTTCGGCGGCGACCCCACCACGACGCTCGTGGCGACGCTGTCGCCGGCCGGGCGGGTGAGGATCCGCTCGACCACGATCGAGTCCGCGGCGAACGTGGAGAACACCGCGCCGTGACGACCGGGGGGCAGCCCCTCGATGTCGGCCGTGTCGAGCACCACCACGTCGCCCTTCGCGACCTCGATCTCGGTGTCGTTCAGGAAGTCGGTCGTCGGTGGCAGCCCGAGGAACACGGCGAACACCGACACGTCCGCGTCGCTCGCGTTGTAGATCGCGTACTGCTCGCTCACGCCCTCACCGACCTCGCCGTCCGCGAAGTAGTACTGGCTCGACAGCGACGGCGCACCGAGCGTCATCGTGTAGCCGAGCCGGCCCCCACCGAGGTAGTGCTGGGCGCGAGCGGCCACGACTCGCCCACGGGTGGCCACCACCCTGGCGGCCAGCAGCGGCTCGTCGCGGGCGGGCAGGTCGATCACCTCGACGGAGCGGCCGGGGATCGGGAAGCCCTGCAGGAACCCGGGGTTGCGGATGCCGTCCTGGGTGACGAAGCCGATGTCCACGATCGCCGCGTCGGGGTACGGGTTCGTGAGCACCAGCCGCAGCGAGCTGTCGTCCACGGTGAAGCCGTCGGCGAACCACCAGTTCGACGACGCTGCGTTCGCGCACGCGCTCGCCGCGTCGCCCGCCGGATGACGCGCGATCTGCTCGACGAACCCGCCACCGCCGTCGATCTCGACGAGCGCCGAGACGTACGAGCCGCGGGGCTGCAGCGCCGACAGCTCGATCGACGTCGTCGAGCGGGGCGGCACCACGACCGGTCGGTCGACCGCCGCCGCGCCGGCCTCGGACGAGTAGGCCGTGACACGACCGGCGATCGGCTGGTCGGCGGGGTTGGTGATCTCGATCGAGCCTCCGACCCCCTCCTCACCGCCGGGCACGCCGGGGCAGAACCAGCTGGAGGTGATGAACGACCCGCTCGGCACGAACGGCATTGTGGGGTTGCCGAGCGACGCGAACGTGGAGGGCACCTCGACGGGCTCGTCACGCGACGAGATGCCGAGCCCGGCGAGGGCGACGGCGACCACGAGGGCGGCGGCGGAGCGCTGAACCCTCACGACGACTCGTCCTCGCGCTCGGTCCGGAGCACCGCGGCGAGCGAACCCGTCGAGTCGTCGTGCGGCTCGACGGGGTTCGCTGCCGCCGTCGAGGTCACCTCGGACGGCATCGGCGTGCCGATCATCGGGTCCATCGTGAACACCGGGTCGTCCACCACGGCGACCGGCGCGGCCGAGCGCCATCTCGGCCGGCGCACCTGCACCCCGGAGGCTCCCACCACGACGAGCACCCACAGCACGAGCTGGGCGAGGAGGAACCCGGTGAACGCGACCGACGTGCGGTACTCGAGGGTCACCGAACCGGGCGCAGCGACGTCGAAGGCCATGGTGGTCCCGAACGCCGGCCGCGACGCCACCTCGCTGCCGTCGGCCAGGACGAGACGCCAGTGGGGGTCACCGGGCACGCCGAGGTGCACGGTGCCGGCCGGGACCTCGGCGGTGGCCGGCTCGAGGTGGTCGCTGCCGACCATGATCGGGGTCGCCCCTGCGAGGTCGGCCTGGGCGAGCGCCGCGGCGCTCGCGTCGCGACTCGACTCGGCACCCTCCGGCGTGAGCACGCTGCGCTCCGGCACCCAGGCACGGTTCTCGTACAGCACGAAGTTCGGCGGGCTGTAGACCTCGGCGAGGTCGAGCTGGTCGCCGAGCGCGTCGAGCAGCCCGGCCGGCGGGTCGAGCGGATCGTCGTTGGTGGACACCGCGCCGTCGACGAGCGGGACGGCGACGAAGCGCACACCGAGCGGCGCGAGCAACCGCCCGCCGCGGGTGGTGCTGCCCGTCGCGATCGCGTCGAGCGCGAACACCACGTCGGGGTCGCCCGGACCGGGCCGGGCCGGGAACGCGTCGCCGGCGTCGAGGTCGGGTCCGTCCGTGAGCGCGTAGCCGATGCCCGGCCGGTACGGCACCGTGGAGGCCGGCACCACGTCGTCGCGACCGATCCAGAGCACGCGGTAGTCGCCGGCGGGCACCTCGTCGGGCAGCTGGCCCGACAGGTCGACGAGCGTGGTCTCCGGCGTCTCGAACCGGCCGGAGCCGACGGTGAACAGCGCCGGCACCACACCGACCGCGATCGTCGCGAGCGACGCGATGGCGAGCGGCTGACGCCAGCCGAAGCTCCCACCGCGGACGTCGAGCTCGAACGCGGCGACGAGGCACCCGGCGGCGAGTGCCAGCCCGACGGCCACCGGGACGAGCACGATGCCCGGCTCGGGCAGGCGCACGGGGAACGAACCGCTGTCGTCGAGGACGGCCATCCAGCCGAACCCGACCACCAGGAAGCCCGCGCGGGTGGCCCAGCCCAGCCGCCACCCGCGGCCGAGGAGGATGCCCGCGAGCACCGGCACGTACAGGGCGACGGCGAGGGCGACGACGACGGCGTTGCCGACGTCGAAGGTGGCGAGCTCGAACACGGTGAGGCCGCGGTCGCCCGCCGGTGCACCGCCGACGATCGCGGTCCAGCCGCCGTCACCGGCGAACTCCAGCAACCACGGCAGGTTGAGCACCACGGCGCCGATCGCCGCCACGCCCGCGGCGGCCAGCAGTCGGAGCGGTGCCATGGCCGGTGCGCCGGTGAGCAGCGTGGCGACCGCGATCAGCACGCCGACCACGAGGAGCACCGCCGGGTACACCGGCACGAACGCGGTGGCGATCGCGCCGACGAGCACGCCGCCGGCGAGCAACTGGACGTGGCGGCGGGTGCCGAAGGTCGCGGTGCGTTCGCCGACCTCCTCCCGCGGGCCGGGGCCGAGGCCGGCGTGGCTGCGCATCGCGTCGATCGACCACGGCAGCGCTGCCAGGCAGGCGAGTGCACTCCAGCGGCCGGTGGACACCAGCTGGGCCGGCAGCGGCACGGCGACGTACACGATGGTGCTCGCGAGCCGGGCGCGGGTGATGCTGAACGCAGCGGTGAGGCGCCACATCCCGACGGCACCGAGGAGCAGCAGCCCGACGACGCCGACGGTGTGGAGCGCACCGGTGCGGAACAGGGTGCCGGCGCTCGCGACCGCGATGAGGGCCAGACCCGTCGGTGATGCGCCGGTGCGGCCGAGCCCCTCCGACGACCAGCCGGAGAGGTAGCGGTCGAGCAACTCGCGGGGGCTGTCTCCGAACGGCAGGAACTGCCCGACGGGTGGCACGCCACCGGTGAGCAGCTCACGAGATCCGGCCAGCACGAAGCCGATGATGAGCAGCCAGCCGACGACGGCGGCCGCACCGGCACGCTCGCGCCAGGCGCGACCGGGGCTGCGCTGCGCGTCGGGCCGGGCGTCGCGCGACCGCAGGTGCGCGGCGACGCGGGCGCTGCCTCGCAGCTGGAGGCCGACGACCTCCCGGTCGGGGACGAGCCGCTGGGACGAGATCGCACGGCGGCGCCCGATGATGCGGGGAAGCCGCGGGACCAGCCCGACGAGGGCGCGCACGCCGGCGAACGCCCGGGCGACGTGTCCGGTGACGACACCGATCACGAACTGGGCGAGCGTGACCAGGACGAGCTGCACGGCGAGCAGCGGCAACCGGCGGGCTCCCGAGAGCGTGGCGACGGTGCGCATGCGGTGGCGGGCGCGGAGCACCTCGTGGGGGAGGTCGGGCCGGCGCGACTCGAGCGACTCGAGGTGACGGGCGCGGGCGGAGGGCACGACGAGCACGCGTGCACCCTGGTGGTGGGCCCGCCAGCACAGGTCGAGGTCCTCGCCGTGGAAGCCGATGTCCGGATCGAACCCGCCGAGGCTGCGGAACAGGTCGGCGCGCACGAGCAGGCACGCCGACGGGAGCGCGAACACGTCGCGCACGGCGTCGTGCTGCTCCTGGTCGGTCTCGCCGGGCTCGACGAGCGGATCGATCTCGCCGAAGCGATCGACCCCGTAGCCGACGTGCTGGAGCACGGTGGGGTCGTTCCACTCGACGAGCTTGGGGCCGACGATGCCCGCGTTCGAGCGGTACATCTCCTCGACGAGCAGGCGGATGGCGTCGGGTTCGAGCGCCACGTCGTCGTGGAGGAGGCAGAAGAACCCGTTGTCGCCCTCCACGAGCCGGAGCACCTCGTTCGCCACGCGACCGAATCCGTCGCGGTGCTCGACCGCACGCACGAACGCTCGGGGCACGGCCGCCGTGATGCGGGCGGGCAGATCGCCCGCCTCACCGGTGACCAGCACGAGGGTCTTGAGGTTGGCGTAGTCCTGTCGGGCGAGGCCGGCGAGCACGTCGTCGAACCAGGCACCCGGCTCGTGCACGACCATCACGGCCACGACGGGCGGGGCGAGCGTGCTGGCGGGTTCCACGAAGATGCGAGGCTAGCGGTGCGCCCTCCGACGGGGCGGTCAGTTGGTGCTTGCAAAAGTTAGCACGTTGCGGTATGGTGTTCGCACTTCGCTCACGAAAGGTGCCCCCATGGCCTCGATCCCCACGTTCCCCTCGATCGACCTCTCGAAGCTCGACCTCTCGAAGCTCGACCTCTCGAAGCTCGACCTCTCCCGCTTCGAGGTCGCCGGCGTCGACACCGACAAGGTGCTCGGCCTCGTGCGTGACGCCGCCTACGTCGTCATCGGCTTCGGCGTGCTCAGCGTGCAGCAGGTGCAGGTGCGTCGCCGCGAGCTGCGGGCGACCCTCGAGCAGCGTGCCGCGCGCCTCGGCATCGCCAAGGACCAGCTCGACGACGTGATCTCGCAGATCGAGACCCGCCTCGGTGAGCTCGACCAGCGCCTCGAGGGGATCGAGACCAAGCTCGACGAGGCCGTCGAGTCGGCCATCGACGCGATGGGCGAGCGCCTGCCCGAGCAGGCCGGCGCGCTCCTCGGCCAGGCCCACGAGGCCGCCAAGGCCGCCCGCAAGCAGGTCCGCGGCCTGCTCGTCTCCGCCGCCTGATCCGCCGACTGATCCGCCGCCTGATCCGCCGCCTGATACGGCGTCAGCCGAACCAGCCGCTCACGTCCACCACGAGGTGGGTGCCCGAGCTGGTCGCCACGCACCAGCGTCCGTCGCCGGTGAGCACCGAGTTCACCAGCACGGCCACGTTCGTCCTCGTCTGGTGCCGCAGCATCGAGAGCTGCGGTACCGGCGCGGTGCAGGGGTGCACCGTCACCCACCCGCTCGCCGAGGGATCGACCGCGGTGAACTGCGCCGCCACGGCGCGCACGGTGCCGGGCCCCGGCAGCGGACCGGTGCCGGCGACGGCGATCGGCCGGTTGGTGTTCCGGGCGAACGCCCCCGGGAAGCCGAACTGCTCACGCGTGTCGGCGAGCCGGTACGGGGTGACCGCGTAGTAGTCGGTCGTCGCCGAGGGTCCGTACCACCCGTTGAGGTCGACGGCGAGGTGCATCGGCGCGCTCACCAGCACGCAGACCTCACCGGTCGGCCCGACGGCGACGTCGACCGAGTTCGACACCGACGATCCGCCCATCACGTTCGCGGAGCTGGCCCACGGCCGTTCGTTGTCGCAGGGCCACGCGGTCACGAACCCGGACACCGCTGCGTCCATCGCGTGGATCGTGACCGACGCGGCGGTCGAGTCCGGGGCTCCCCCGCCGAACCCACGGGTCTGCACCCGCACGACGCTGCCGGCGTCGAGCCGCCGCCCGGACGGTCGGGTGTCGAAGCGCCGCTGGGTGACGATCGGCTCGTACCGGGCGCTGGCGGCCGGGGCGAACGACCCGTTCAGGTCGACCACCACCTCGGTGGTGACGTTGCTGAAGAGGCAGAACGCTCCCCCGGCCCCGAGCGGCACGATCGCCGAACCGCTCACGATCCGGCCCACCTGCGACTGCACCGCCGAGGTGAACGGGCGCGGCACCCCGCACGGGAAGACGGTGACGTAGCCCTGCGCGACCGGATCGACCGTCACGACGTTCACCGACACCGCCGTCGTCCCGGCCGGCACGTCGGGCACGATCGTCAGCGTGCAGCCGCCGGCCAGCGGCCGAGCCGCGGTCCCGGTGCCGTCGCGCGTGTCCACCAACCGGACCGGCGGGGCCGGCTCGAAGCGCGCCGCCGGCGCAGGCGCCGGA
>WLDE01000259.1 GCA_009704985.1 Actinomycetota bacterium
CCTGGGTGCCGCTGGCGATTCACCGGTGCTGGTCGGCGGTGGATGCTGGCGCCCAGGTCGGTGGGTGGCGGTTCCTGGGTGCCGCTGGCGATTCACCGGTGCTGGTCGGCGGTGGATGCTGGCGCCCAGGTCGGTGGGTGGCGGTTCCTGGGTGCCACGCGCGATTCACCGGTGCTGGTCAGCGGTGGACGGTGGCACCCAGGTCGGGTGCGAGTTCCTGGGTGCCGCTGGCGATTCACCGATGCTGGTCGGCGGGGCGACTGGCGCCCAGGTCGGTGGGCGGGGGGTCCTGGGTGCCGGTCGGAGCTCACCGGTGCTGGTGAGCGGGGGACGTTGGCACCCAGGACTGATCGCCGCTGCGACGACACGCAGATGGTGGTCACTTGCGGTTCGCGGACATCCACGTGGTCGCGAACTCGACCAGGGCGCGCTGATCGCAGGACGTGACCGTGCCGTTGCCGAGCGGGGCGCGTCGCTGCTCGCCGCCCGCCGCCTCGAACGCCTCGGCGACCTCGGGGAAGTCGTCCTCGCCGAGGTCGAGCGTGCGGTACTCCACCCAGCGACGTTCGCCGTCGACGACGAGGGGTGCGCCGTCGGTGTGCCAGGCCTTGCTCGGCCAGGTGGCGCGGTGCTCGGCCAGGTGCAGCGACGTGTCGTTCCGGTGCCCGACGCCGACGAGCACGATGCGGGTGCCCGCCTGCACCATGCGGCCGAGCGGCGACTCGTCACCGAGGCCGTGCTCGAGGCGGTGGGGGTGCATCAGGTGCTCGGCGAGCGGACCGTGGGCCACGAAGCCGAGGCTCGGATGGCCGCTGTGCACGATGCCGTCGAGCCGGGCGAAGCACTCCATCACCGCGCCCATCTCCCGCCGGGGTGTGACGGCCGGGTCGAACGTCGGCCACGTGTCGCGGATGATCTGCCACCACGACTCGGGCACGGGCGGGTTCTCCCACGTGGACGGGTCGCTCACCCCGGTCTGCGCGGGCATCACGATCGTGCCGTCGGGACCGACCGCCTCCAGCAGGCCGGCGACCACCCCGTGGGCGCCGCCGACCACCCAGCCGAGCTTCGACAGCGCGCAGTGGACGATGATCGTGCCGCCCGGCTCGACGCCCACCTCGCGCAGCGCACGGCACACGTCGGCGGGGGTGACCGGTCGGTCGCTGCCGGCCACGACGTCGTGCTCGCTGCTCATCCGGTGGTGCTCCGAGGTGTGCGTGTCACGACGTGAATTCCACCACGACGGGCACGTGGTCGCTGATCTGCCACCACCACTCGCCGCCCGCGGACTCCCACTGGCGGGTGACCCTCGACCGATCGGGGACGAGCACGTAGTCGAGCCGTGACCGGGGCGAGATCGCCGGGTTCGTCGGGCCTCCGCCCGGGTCGCGCAGACCGACGGGGTGGAACTCGCGGATCACCTCGGGCTCGCCGGGTGCGTTGAGGTCGCCGGCAACGACGGCGAGCGGCGCCGCTTCGGCGCGGACGAGGTCCGCCACGCGGCGCGCCTGGGCGATGCGCTCGTCGGGTTGGCGGTGCGCGGCCAGGTGCGTGTCGTACAGGCGGAGGGAGCCGTCGGGCCGGTCGATCGTCGCCGCCACCACGATGCGGTGGCGGAACGTCCACGTGGACACGCCGGGCGAGATCGTGCGGCGCACGACGTCGCGCAGCGGATGCGGCGACACGATCGCCAGGCCCTCGCTGGTCCACCACACGAGCGGTGTGTACGGGTGGTGCTTGCGGGCCCAAGTGTGCCGCCAGCCGAGCGTCGCGGCGAGGGCAACGGCCTGACCGCGCCGGATCTCCTGCAGGGCGACCACGTCGGGCACGTGCTCACGAATCACCTCGGCGACCATCGCGAGGTCGGGTCTGTGCGACCCGCGCACGTTCCACGTGAGGATCCGCCAGCTTCCGGGGGCGCGATCGTCCGTCGTCATGTGGGAGCAGTCTGGTCGCTCCGCTACGTTCGCCGCCATGAGTCGTCTCGAAGGCCGTGTGGCCCTCATCACAGGTGCGTCCTCGGGTCTCGGTCGGGTCGGTGCGGAGCGCTTCGCGGCCGAGGGTGCCAAGGTGGTGATCGCCGACACCGCCGACGGTGACGACGTGGTCGAGGCGATCGCCGAGGCCGGGGGCGAGGCGAGTTTCGTGCGCTGCGACGTCACCGACGAGGCGTCGGTGGCCAACGCGGTGGAGCACGCGGTGGAGACCTTCGGCGCGCTGCACGTGCTCTACAACAACGCGGGCGTGATGCTCGGCGACGACGACGACCCGGTGTCCACCAGCGTCGACACGTACCGGCGCACGATGGACATCAACGTGCTCGGCACCCTGCTCGGCTGCAAGTACGCGATCCCGCACCTGCTGGCCGGCGCCGCCGAGAGCGGCCGGTCGTCGTCGATCGTGAACGTCGCCTCGTTCGTCGCGCACATGGGCGCCGCCACGCCGCAGGTGGCGTACACCGCCTCGAAGGGTGCGGTGCTGGCGATGACCCGCGAGATCGCCGTGATCTACGCCCGTCAGGGGCTGCGCGCGAACGCGCTGTGCCCCGGGCCGATCATGACCCCGCTGCTCGCGAAGTTCCTGAGCGACGACGCCAAGCGCAACCGGCGTCTCGTGCACATCCCGATGGGCCGCTTCGGCGAACCGGTCGAGATCGCCAACGGTGCGCTGTTCCTCGCGAGCGACGAGAGCAGCTGGATGACCGGCCAGTCGCTCGTCGTCGACGGCGGCATCACCGCTGCCTACGTCACGCCGGAGTGAACGTCGTGCCCGACCCCGGTGCGGGTGGCGAACTGCACGGCCCCGACGCCGTGCCGGCCGAGCTCGCACGTGCGGTGGCGCGGTTCGTGGAGGACCGCATCGCGCAGGCGCCGCTCGGGCGCACGGTGTCGCCGTCGGAGATGTCGGCGCTGCTCGAGGGCACCATCACCCAGCACGGGCTCGGGCCCGACGAGGCGTGGGCGCGCTTCGTCGACCGGGTGGTGCCCAACACCGTGGGCCTCGACAGCGAGCGCTACCTGGCCTTCATCCCGGTCTCGCCGTCCGCCGCCGGCGTGTGGATGGACGCCGCGGTGAGCGCCGCCACCTTCAGCGCCGAGTCGTGGCTGGAGGCCGCGGGTGCGGTCGCCGCGGAGAACCAGACGCTGCGCTGGCTGGCCGACGTGTTCGACATGCCGCCCACGGCGGGTGGGTGCTTCATGAGCGGCGGTTCGATCGGCAACCTCAGCGCGCTCGCCGTGGCGCGCGAGCAGATGGGTGAGCGCCGCGCCGTGGTGGTGGCCGACACGGCCCATGCGTCGGTCGCGAACTCGCTGCACCTGCTGGGCATCAGCTCCGACCCGCGTCACGAGACGATCGTGGTGCCTACGGGCGACGACGGCCGGTTCACGGGTGCGGCGCTCCTGGACGCGATCGGCGACCGGCGCGACATCGGCCTGATCGTGGCGGCCGCCGGGTCCACCAACGCAGGGGTGGTCGACGACCTCGCCGGCATCGCCGACGTGGCCGACCGGATCGGTGCCTGGCTCCACGTCGACGGCGCCTACGGCGCAGCGGCGGCGATGGTGCCCGAGCTGCGCCACCTGTTCGACGGCCTCGGGCGGGCGGACTCGCTGATCGTCGACCCGCACAAGTGGCTGTTCGCACCGGAGGGGTCGTGCGCGCTGCTGTACCAGCGGCCGGAGCTCGCCGCGGCGGTGCACACCCAGCACGGCCCGTACATCGACATCCTCCACGGCGACGAGCCGCTCTGGAACCCGAGCGACTACGGCTACCAGCTCACCCGTCGCGCGACCGGTCTGCCGCTGTGGTTCGCGCTCGCCGTGCACGGCACCGACGCCCACGTCCGGGGCATCCGGCGCGGGGTGGAACTCACCCGCCTCGCCGCCCGGAGGCTGAGCGAGGTGGCGGGCGTGTCGCTGGTGATGGAACCGCAGCTCGGCGTGCTGCTGTTCCGGCGCGCCGGGTGGGGTCGTGCCGAGTGGGGTGCGTGGGCGCACCGCGTGCTGCACGAGGGCATCGCGTTCGTGGCACCGTCGACGTGGAAGGGCGAGCCCGTCGGGCGGCTGGTGTTCCTGCACCCGCGAACGCCCGAGTCGGTGATCGACGAGCTCGCGGTCACGCTGGCCTGACACACGACGCAGCGGCGCGGCTCAGCCGCGCAGCACCACCTCACCGCTCGGCGTGTGCAGGTGGGCGGCGATCGCCGGGTCGCCCTCCTCCAGCTCCACGCGGGTGTCCTCGTCGCCGCCCATGATCGCCAGCAGGCGGGCGAGGTGGCGGTGGTCGTCGCTGTGCAGCACCAGCCGGCGCAGCTCGACGGGCTGGTGCAGCGATGCGGTGGGGTGGTCGCTGTCGAGCCAGTCGATCAGGAACGGCATCGGGCCGAGGTGGTGGTCGAGCCGGGTGAGCGTGAGCCGCCACCGCAGGATCTCCCCGTCCGGGCGGGCGCGCCACATGTCGGCGATCTCGCCGGGATCGCCGTCGGCGGCCTCGATCACCCGCACCACGTGGTCGAGCGGCACCGTCGGGCGGGCGCACCAGGTGACGAGCCGTTCGCCCTCCAGCTGCTCGATCGCGAACGGCATCGGGCCCTGGTGGTGGCGCTGGTCGGGGTCGGGTCCGATGATCTCCAGGTACGCGCCGCGACCGAGTGCGACGAGCTCGTTGCGGGTGCCGCGACCGAGGTGCTGGCCGCCGGGCGTGGGTGCGACGCCGAGCTGCTCGGTCAGCGAGGCGACGGTGCGGGCGAGGTCGTCGGTGGCGTACACCAGGTGGTCGACGATGTCGCCCTGGCGGAGCCCGTGGGGCGCGGTGCTCATCGTGTGCTCACCTGCCACCGAGGGTCCGGACGGGTTCGGTGCCGTCCCAGCCGTCGGAGGCGTCGCGCACCATGGCGTAGAAGCCGAGCAGCCCGGGCGACGGCTCGTAGAGCTCCCAGTAGTGGCCGCTCGTGGCGACGTCGTCGACGAACACGAACGTGGTGCTGCCGGCGCGGGCGGTCTGGGCGACGGTGAGGCCGAGCTCGCCGGCGCGTGCCAGCGCCGTGTCGAGCGACGGCACGAGGCACGCCAGGTGGTGCAGGCCCACCTGCCCCTCGGCGAAGCGCTCGGTGACGGCGCTGGGGGAGCGGTCGTGCTGCACGAACAGCTCGATCATGCAGCCGCCGTGGGGGCCGGGCATCCAGCCGTAGGCGCTGGTGTGGTCGAACACGCTGGGAGTCCCGCGGTGGATCACGTCGGTGACCGGGATGTGGTCACGGACGAAGAACGGCCCGGCACCGTGGCGATCCGCCCACCGCTGCGCGGCGGCCCGCGGGTCGTCCACCACGTAGGCCACCTGCACCACGGGACCGAACATCGATCCGCCCGATCCGCCCGGCCGTGTCCCCTCGCTCGACATCCATCGAACTGTACGTGCCCCACCGGCTCGGCTCGACGTCCGCGACTCCGGCCACCACCATTCGTCGCGACCGCTACATCTCCGGTTCGAGGAGGACCAGATGGCACACGACCCCGGACCCGAGGGTCACCGACGATCCTGATCGTCACCCTGGTGTGCTTCCTGGCCCTCACCGGCGTCGCGCTCGCGGCGGATGGCGTGGCCGGCTTCCCACGGGCGATCACGTCGAGCCGGGCGGCGGGGCAGATCTACGTGGATCTCGTGATCGCCGTGGTGGTGATCTGTGTGTGGCTGCACCGTGACGCCCGCCTGCGCGGACGGAACCCGTGGCCGTGGATCGTCGGCGCAGCGGTGGTGGGGAGGATCTCGCCGCTGCTGTCCCCATCGTGCGGACACGGCCGGCGGCGGGGCGTCCTGCGAGCCGAGCACCACGCCCGGGCATGCCCGGGTCGGTAGCCTCGACGGCGATGACGGGGCGGCGCCGGCGACTCACGCTCGACCTCGCGCTCACGTCGGCCGTCGCCCTGCTGATCGCGCTCTGCGCCGGCCGCATCGCGGTGTGGCTGCGGTGGGCCATCGGCTGGCCCGACGACGACACCTGGTGGTGGGCGCCGATCCCTGCGCTGGGAGCCGCCCTCGCGCTGGTCGTCGTGGCCCTCGCGCGCACCACTCCCGCCACCGCCGACGCCTACGTCGACGGCGTGCTGCGCGGCCGGCTCGACGTCGCGCCCGCTCCGGCCCGCTTCGGTGGGCTGCTCGCCGGCGTCGGCACCGGTGCGCCGCTCGGCTACGAGGGGCCGATGGTGTACTTCGGCGGTGCGCTCGGCGCGTTCGTGGCGCGTCGGCTGCACCGCCCCGATCGCTGGTGCATCCTCGCCGGAGCCACCGCGGCGGTGGCGATGGTGATCGGTGCACCGGTCGCCGCCGCGTTGTTCGCGAGCGAGGTGGCCCGTCGCGGGTTCCCGCCGCGTCGCGACGTCGCACCGCTCGCGATCGGCGCTGCCGCCGCCTGGGCGGCACGACGGCTCACCGGTGACGCGGGCGGGATCGTCGGCACCGATCCCGGGTTCTCGGCGGGACAGGTGATGGTGGGAGCGCTCGCCATCGGCGGCGCCGCGGCACTCGTGGGGCGCGTGATCGTGATCGCGATCCGTGCCGCGAAGCGCACCCACTTCCCGCTCGTCACCCGCGTGATCGGCGTGATCGCGGTGCTCGGCACGATCGTCCCGCTCGGCTGGTGGGCGGCCGACACCGCCGTCTTCCTGGGCCCCGGCGACCGGTTGCGCGACTGGGCGGTCGGCGCGAGCCAGCCCGGGCTGCTGCTCGCGGCGGTGGTGTACACCGGGTTGGTGGTCGCGATGGTGGGATGCGGTCTGGTCGGCGGGTTGTTCCTGCCGATCGTGTCGATCGGCGCGGTGTTCGGGGTGCTGCTCGGCCGCGCGTGGCTCCCCGA
>WLDE01000260.1 GCA_009704985.1 Actinomycetota bacterium
GAGAGCCCAAGGCAGGTCAGCCGGACGTCGCGGCAACCAGAAGATGCGGTGATCGATGACAGGAACAAGGTCCCTTTCGGTTCCTCCCTGAACTGAGATACGGTCCCAACTCGCGGGAGGGAGGCTCGAATGCGTCGTTGGGCGGCGGTGGTTGCGATGGTGGCGTCGGTGTTGGTGATGACGCCGTCTGCGTCGTCGGCGGCGTTTCCGACGATCGACGGCCTGTTCTCCGGGGTGGGATCGATCGGTCCGGGCGCTGTGCTCGACCTGACGGTCGTCGGTCGTGGCGGCGTGCCGGCCGTGGGGGTCGATGCCGTTGTGATCAACGTCACCGCCACGGGATCGACCTCGGAATCCTTCCTCACCGTGTATCCGACCGGAACCGGTCGGCCGACTGCGTCGAACCTCAACTTCCGGGTCGGTCAGACGAATCCGAACATGGTGATCGCCAAGGTCGGTGCAGGCGGACGAACCTCCATCTTCAACCTGGTCGGCAGCGTGGAAGTGATCGTCGACGTGCTCGGATGGTTCCCGACGGGTGGCTCGTTCACCAGCCTCTCCCCGGCGCGCGTCTTCGAGAGCCGCCCCGGATTGCCCACCGTCGACGGGCAGTTCGCAGGTGTCGGTCCGCTCGGCCCCGGGCAGACGACAACGGTGGTGGTGGCGGGGCGAGGAGGAGTCCCCGCGTCGGGCGTCGACGCGGTGGCTCTCAATGTGACCGCCACCGGTCCCACGACCGACACCTATCTGACCCTCTGGCCTACCGGGAGCGATCGTCCCACCGCATCGAACCTGAACGTCGTCGCAGGCTCCACGAGGCCGAACATGGTGATCGCGAAGGTGGGCCTCGGTGGCAGCGTGTCGGTCTTCAACTTCAGCGGATCGACCGACTTCATCGTCGATGTCCTGGGATGGTTCCCGACCGGTGGTTCGTTCACGAGCGTGACGCCTGCGAGAGTGCTGGAGTCCCGCAGCGGGCTGCCGACCGTGGATGGGCAGTTCAGCGGGACGGGCGAGCTCGGCGCGGGCGGGGTGCAGCAGGTGCCTCTGCTCGGGCGTGGAGGCATTCCCGCGACGGGCGTCGGCGCAGTGGCGGTGAACGTGACCGCCACTGGAGCCTCCGTCGAGAGTTACCTCACCGTCTGGCCGACCGGGGCGAATCGACCGACGGCCTCGAACCTCAACTCTGCGACCGGTCAGACCGTGCCGAACATGGCGATCGTGCCCCTGGGCGCAGGAGGTCAGATCTCGCTGTTCAACTTCGCCGGGTCGACCGACGTCATCGTCGACGTGCTCGGTTGGTTTCCTGCCGGTGGAGGGTTTTCCGGGCTGACACCGGCGCGGCTGCTCGACACTCGCGCCGTGCCTCCCCCCACCCCGACTCCGGCACCGACGCCAGTGGTGGTGACGCTCCGTCCGGGCACCCTCGTCGTGGGATCGAACGTTCCTCCGGGCCGGTATGTGGCGAATGCCCGAAGGGGGTGCTACTGGGAACGACTGCGCGGGTTCAGCGGCAGCCTGAGCGACGTCCTCGCGAACGACTTCCAGGGGTTCAACGGTCGAGCGATCGTCGACATCCTGCCCACGGACGCCGGCTTCGAGTTCGACGCTGACTGCGGGAACTTCCAGACGTACGTCCCGCCGGCGGCGCCGAGCGCCGCCATCGCTCCAGGAGCCCACGTCGTCGGTGCGCACATCACTCCGGGTACCTACGTCACGAATGCATCGTCGGGCTGCTACTGGGAGCGCGTCCGATCGTTCGACGGCACCACGTCCGCGATCATCGCGAACGACTTCGTCGGTAGCGCTGGTCAGGTCATCGTCGCGATCGCTCCCAGTGACGTGGGCTTCTTCGCTGACGACGACTGCGGCACCTGGACTCGGCTCTGACGTTGGCTGAATTGCGACTGATCCGCGATCGAGCGGGACTCGATCTCTGAGCCCCTGTCCGAGAGGGCGCTGCCGACTTCCAGCGGGAAATCGGGTCGGGTCACGGGGCATCAGATGTGCGGCGCGGGGCGGAGGAGGCACAGGAACTCGACGCCCGTGATTTCCCGCGGGAAATCCTCGTCGGGGTCGAGCCGATGGTGTCGCACCCCGTTGCCAGGCTGGGGCGATGGAGCTGTGTGACATCGCGACGGAGCAGTTGGAGGCGGAGTTGGTGGCGCACGCGGCGTGGGAGTCGCGTGGTCTGGCCCGGTTCCTGGATCTCCTGGTCGAGTACGACCGGCGGCAGGCATGGGGGTCGTGGGGGTGCGTGTCCGTGCAGCACTGGTTGTCGTGGAAGTGCGGGTTGGCCACGGTGGCGGCATCCGAGCGGTTGCGGGTCGCGAAGGCGATCCAGGAGCTGCCGTTGATCAAGCAGGCCTTCTGGGAGGGCCACCTGTCGTACTCCAAGGTGCGTGAACTCACGCGGGTCGCGACTCCGGAGACCGAGCAGCGCTGGTGCGAGGTCGCACCGCACCTCACCGCCGGCCAGTTGGCGAAGCTGGTCACTGCCGGTCGGCGGGCCACTCGTGACGAGGATCTTCGTCAGCTCGACGAGCGGAGCTTCCGTTGGGCGACCAACGACGACGGTGGGGTGACGATCACGGTCCGTTTGCCGGCCGACGTGGGCGCGACGGTCGTGGCGGCGGTGCGGGAGGCCACCACGATCGAGCGAGGGGTGAAGCTGGCGCGGTCGCAGGCCGATGCGTTCGTCGATCTGGTGCTCGGTCGCAGCGAGGTGTCGGTGGAGGTGGTGGCGCACGTGTCGGAGGACGGTCATGCGATCCTCGACTCGGGGAACCCGATCTCCACCGAACTCGCGGAGTGCCTGGGGTGCGATGGTGCCGTGACGACGGTGGTCGACACCCCGCAGGGCCCCGTGGAACGCGACAAGCGGCCGGCCCCCAACCGGGCGCAGCGGCGGTTCCTGCAGCGTCGTCATCCGCGATGTCAGTTCCCGGGGTGTGAGCATGCGGGGAAGTTCGAGGCGCATCACGTGGTGGAGCGCGCGAAGGGCGGGCGCACGACGTTGAACAACCTCGTGCGGCTGTGCTGGTGGCACCACCGGATGGTGCACCTGCTCGGGTTGGTGCTCACGCTGCACCGCGACCGCACCCTCACGGTCACCACCGCGGACGGCCGGCCGATCGATCGACCGATCCCCGACGCCGAGTTCCACGTCGACGCCCCGATCGACCCGAACCGGCTGGGTGGTTGGTCCGGTCAGCAGCTGGATCTGCCCTACGTGGTGGCCACCGTCCTCGGCGGCTGACACACACCACCGATGTCCCGCGGGAAACGCGACCCGGTCGGCCGGCCGGTGTCAGTCGTCAGGCGGTGTCGTCGTCCGGAAGGGGCTCGAGGTCCGTGTAGCGACCCTGCACCACCACGGTCACGTCGATCTCGGAGATGCTCCAGGTGGCCTCGGTCAGGTCCTGCAGGCCGAGCCACTCGATGATCATGTCCTGGTGCTTCGGGAAGGTGCGGGCGCACCCCTTGCTGCGCGGGTACGGCGGGACGAACTCCGCGCCGTGGATCGCCTGACCGTCGTTGAAGTAGATCGGCCTGTACATGTTCCCGTTGAGCGGGTTGTCGACCTCGACCGGGTAGCTGGCGCTGTCGTGCCAGCCCTCGTTGTCGACCGCCGGGTCGAACCGGAAGGCGCGGGCGCGCACGGTGAAGGTCTCGTGTCCCTCCGAGCCGGTGGAGGTCGGGAAGACGTCGACCACTCGGTCGTTGCCCTCGCCGATGAAGATCACCTGACACGTCTGGTCGATGAGGATCCACCTGTCGGCGTCGGTGGGGGCGCCCTCGGGGATGGAGAGCTCGGTGGCGGCGAAGATCGTCGCCTCCTCCTCGCTGCCGGGCACCAGGTGCCGGTTGTGCACGGGGAGGCCGAGACCCATCCGCGCTGCGCACGCGGCCTGGCGCGTGAGCCTGCCGGAATCGCCGTCCACGTCGAGCGGGATCATCGAGGTGGTCGACAGCAGTTCGTTGAGCTCGTTCTGCTGGCGGATCACCATCGCCGAGATGGGCTCCGTGAACGTGGCGTCGGCGGGGTCGAACCGGTCGCCGAGGCACACGTCGAACTCCTGGCCCGGGTGGAACACGTCGGTCGGGTCGAGGAGGTTCTCCGCCTTGAGCTGCTCGAGGGTGAGGCCGTTGCGCTCGGCGATCGCGGTGAGCGAGTCGCCGGGTTCGGCCGTCACGGTGCACACGGGCTCGGGCACCGTGGTGGTGGTGGGCGTCGGGGCGGCCGCGGCCACGGAGGAGGCAGGGGCGGTGTCAGCGGGTTCGCGGGCGCTCGCGACGCCGCTGTCGCCGCTGCTGCACGACGTCAGGGCGAGCGCAGTGGCGGCGAGCACCGCAGCGAGGAGGCGTGTGCGGGGAGGGGGAGAGGGTCTCGGGCGCATCGGAATCGGGGGATGGTTCCCCAGATCGTTGCATCCCGAGGGGCTCGGGGGTGGAATCAGGGTCGGATCGCGGACGCGTGAGAGGCTGGCGCGAGCCGCCGAACCCGACCGCCCGGCCGTGATCGCGATCCACCAGCCACCGCTCGAGGGTGCCGCTGATCGTCCGGCGGTTGCGCTCGGCGCGGTCGTCGACGCCCGACATCTTTCTTGCTGAACTCCAGCGCCGACTCCGGGCGCAGGTCGTCACTCCACCCCGTGACCCTGCATCCCGGGTCCGGTACCGACCTTCGTCCCTGGTGGACGCCCGTGCGACGCCCACGATCAGGAGGTGGGACCACCCGGTCCCCGACTGGGAGGTGCACCATGAGCGCCACGTGGATGCGTGTGCTCGCGACCGCCGGGCTCGTCGTCGGCGGTCTCGCCTGCGGGAGTGAGGAGGTCACCGTGCCGACCGCCGCGCAGCTGGCCGGCCGGCTCGTCGATGCCGGCACCTTCGACGGCACCTGGACGGTGAACGCTCCCGAGGGCGCCCCCGAGGCCGTGATCGACGGTGTGGTCACCGACGAGACCGTCGACCAGCTGCCGCGGATGGAGTTCTGCCCCGCCGCGAGCGCCGAGGCGCGTGCCCTCGTCGAAGACCTGCGATGGATGGCGTTCCGCCAGCTCGACCTCGCCGTCGACGATCCGATCGACCCGCCGGCCGATCGCACCGGGCACATGGTGTCGGTGCAGGAGTTCCTGATCTCGGGCGAGCCCGACGAGATGGCGGCGACGTTCGCGACGCTGCGCGACGGCGCAGCGGCGTGCCTCGGAGAGATCCCCGCGGACGACGAGGGTCCCGGGTTCGCCGAGGAGATGCCGCTGCCAGCGGTCGGTGACGACCGGTACGGGGCGATGCTCACGATGGAGGAGGCCGGCGGCTGGGCCGAGTGGCGGCTGCACGTCGCGCTCGTCCGCGACGGCGCCGTGCTGGTGTGGATCACGATCGTCGACATCCGCGCCGGCGACGACCCGTTCTACACGGTCGACGAGATCGGTCGGATGGTGGAGACCGCCGTCGACCTGCTGTGACCGGCCGTCGCGGCCCCGAGATCCCCCGGTGACCTGGCGATCCGGTCGCGTCAGCTCGCCGGTGTCGCGGCCTGTTGCGTCTTCAGCTTGCGGCGCATCTCGGTGTCGCGCCAGAACGTGGCGGTCCGCGAGCCGTGCGGTTCCCAGCGGGGGAGCGGCACCGCGGACTCGGGCTCGTCGCCCATCACGGTCACGCGCTGCACCACCCGTTCGCCGACGAAGTCGTTCAGCACGTGGTGCTGGGTGCACCGGTTGTCCCACATCGCCACGGTGCCCGCCGCCCAGCGGTAGCGCACCGTGAAGCGCGGCTGCTGGATCCAGCGGGTGAGGTGGCCGAGCAGCAGATCCGACTCGGCCTCGCTGAGCTCGACGATCCGGCGGGTGAAGTGCTCGTTCACGAACAGCGAGCGACGGCCGGTCTCGGGGTGCACGCGCACCACCGGGTGGATCCAGCCCTTCTCGGGCGCGAGGTGCGGCGCGGCGTTGTGGTACGCCGTCAGCCCGTCGCACAGCTCGCGCAGCGGCGCGGACAGCTCGTCGTACGCCTTGCAGGCGTTGGCCCACATCGTGTCGCCACCGACCTCCGGCACCACCTTCGCCTGCAGGATCGAGATCTTCGACGGGTGCTGCTGGCAGCTGATGTCGCTGTGCCACTCGTCGGCCACACCGCCGGTGCCGTCCACCGCGCGCAGCTCGAAGAACTCGGGGCGTTCGCGGGCGAGGTCGAGGTTCGGGTGCGCCTCGAGCTCCCCGAACAGACGGCCGAAGGCGAGGTGCTCGTCGGCGTCGAGGTGCTGGTCGGGGAAGAACAGCACCATGTGCTCGAGCAGCAGCGAGCGGATCGTCGCCGCGTCGTCGGCGGTGGCCCGGCCGAGCGCCACGCCGCGCACCTCGGCGCCGAGCGAACCCGACAGCCGTCGCACGTCCAGATCGTCCGAGGTGCCCGTTGCCATGCGGTGAGCGTACGTGGCGTCGACCCGCCGGAACCCGTCGACCGGGGTCGGTGTACGGGCGCGGCCGGGAACCGAGGTCAGCCGGTGGCGGGGCGCCGGCGGAGACGGCCACCCAGGAGCACCCGATGGGCGACCTCGTGCAGTGCGATCCCGACGGCGGCGGCGAGCACCCCGAGCACCACGACGTGCCGCAGTGGCCCGTATGTGCTGCGCTCGTCGACGAGCCGGCCCCCGTTGAGCGCCAGGAGCAGCGCGATCCCAGCAGCGGTCGCCACCACGGTCACGATCACGGCGAGCCGGGCACCGATCCGTCGCCCACCGAGCCACCGCCCGACGATCGCGCCGATCGCCGCAGCGATCGGGCTCATCACGACACCGGCGACACCGCCGAGCACCACCTCGGCGAGCAAGCC
>WLDE01000261.1 GCA_009704985.1 Actinomycetota bacterium
GCGATCAGCAGCACCCCGACCACCTGCACCGCCGCCACCACCACGGCGGCGAGGGCGAGCTGGAAGACCAGCTCGGTCCGTGCCGCATCGCGCACGATCGTGGCCGCACCGTCGCGGTCGAACGCGGCGAGGGTCAGCTCCTTGTGCGCCATCTCGACCCACGTCACGACGACGGTCCCCACCACGCCGACGAGCACGATGTCCGACGTCGTCACGGCGAGCACGTTGCCGAACAGCAGGTCCGAGAGGTTCGGCGCCGACTCGCGGTTCGCGCTCACCACGGCCACGCCGAGGGCGAACATGCTCGTCGACACGAGCCCGATCGCGCTGTCGAGCTGGATGCCGCGGTGCCGAGAGATCGTGGTCATCAACCACGAGGCGAACAGCGCCCCGACCACCGCTCCGACGACGGGGTGCACCCCGGCCACCACCGCCACGGCCACACCTCCGAGCGTGCACTGCGCGAGACCGTTGCCGATCGCGCTCATGTTGCGCAGCGCCACGTGCGTCCCGAGCGCGCCGCAGGTGATGCCGACGATCACGGCCGCGATCAGGGCGCGCACGAAGAAGTCGAAGCCCAACGGATCCGACACCAGGCTCACGACGTCACCGTCCGCGCAGGCGCTGCGTCGGAGGGAGGAGCTCCACCGGACAGTTGGGCGAGCACCACGACGTTGCCACGACGGTCGTGGATCACCTTCGCCGGCGCGCCGTACACCCGGTCGATCACCTCGGTGGTGATCACGTCGAGCGGCCGTCCGTCGGCGACAACCGTGCCGTCGAGGAACACCACGCGGGGGAGTTGGGCGGCGACCCAGTTGAGATCGTGCGTCGTGAGCACGACGGTGGTGCCCGAACGGTGGAGGTCGCGGATCAGCAGCAGCACCTCGCGCAGGCGCCGCAGGTCGAGCCCGCTCGTCGGTTCGTCCATCAGCACCACGTCGGGTTCGGTCACGAGCGCGCGGGCGATCAGCACCCGTTGCAGCTGGCCGCCGGACAACTCGGCCACCTGCCGCCCCGCGACGTCGTCGACGCCCAGGCGCTCGAGCAGCTCGAACGAGCGGCGCCGCTCGGGCCGGGAGAAGGTCGGCCGCCGCGGGGAGCGACCGGCGAGCCCCAGCATCACTGCGTCGAGTGCCGTCATCGGCACCGCCGGGTTCACCGACGACGACTGCGGCACGTACGAGACGTGCCGGTGGGCCGTGGCTCGGGTGAGCGGCTCGTCGAACACCCGCAGCTCACCGGAGCGCACCGGCACGATGCCGGCGAACGCCTTGAGCAACGTGGTCTTCCCGCATCCCGAGGGTCCGACGATGCCGACGACCTCGCCCGCGGTGATCGACAGGTCCACCGATCGCAGCACCGGTCCGCGGCCGTAGTCGCAGACCAGGCCGGTGGCCGAGAACGCGGTGCGGGTCACGGCACGAGCCCGTCGAGCGCCGAGGCGTCGCCGCCCAGGCTGGTGACGATGTGTCGCACGTTGGCCACCATCATCCCGAGGTAGCCGTGCTCCGCGTCGCCCGGGTCACCCGGCAGCTCGTCGTCCGCGAGGTCGGCCACGTACGGCACCCCGGCCTCCTCCGACACGCGCTGGAGCACCTCGGTGGGGAACACCGCCGCGCCGAAGAACGCCGGAACCCCGGCGGCGCGCACCTGCTCCACCATGTCGCGCACCTCGGCGGCCGACGGCTCGGCGAAGTCGGCGGCCTGGAGCGCGCCGAGCACCCGGTAGCCGTAGGTACGGCCGAAGTACGACCACGAGTCGTGGTAGACGACGAGCGTCCGGGCCGCCTCCGGCACGGTGGCGGTCGCCGCGACGGTGGCCTCGTGCAGGGCCTGCACGCGGGCCGAGTACGCCGCCGCGTTCGTCGCGTACTGCTCGGCGCCCGCGGGGTCGAGCAGAGAGAGCTGCTGGCGGATCTCCTCCACCCAGCGCTGCGCGATCAGGGGATCGGTCCACACGTGGACGTTCGCGTGCGAGTGCGTCCCGCCAGAGCCGTGCGAGTGCGTGCGGTCGGCGATCACCTCCGCCTCGGGCACCGTGGCCGCCATCAGGTCGACGGTGATCGCTCCCGGCCGGAGGTTCGCCTGCGCGGTGCGGGTGACCGACGGGTTGAGGTCGACGCTCGCGAAGAAGATCGCGTCGGCGCGGGCCAGATCGGCGACGTCGGACGGCGTCGGCTCGTAGGTGTGGCCGTCGACACCCTGCGGGACGACGCTCACCACCTCCACGCGTCCGCCGCCGACCTGGCGCACCAGGTCCGCGAGCGGCGGGATGCTGGCACCCGCCACCAGCACCGGATCGACCGGTGTCGAGGTGGCAGGGGTCGACGTGGCAGGGGACGTGGAAGGAGACGTGGCAGGGGACGTGGAAGGAGACGTGGCAGGGGACGTGTCGGCCGTCGTCCCCGACGACGCGGGGGCGGCGGCCACCGCGGTGGTCGAGCCGCCGTCACGCACGCTGACCACCACACCGACCACGGTGAGGAGTGCGACGAGACAGCCGAGCCAGAGCGGTGGCAGGCCGGCCGCGTCGCGGCGTCGTGCCGGGGCGGCGCCCGTGTCGTCGTCCCTCATGTCGCTCTGGATCCTCGTGTTCGTCGTGCTCGTCGTGCTCGTCGTGTTCGCACCATCGGTGCGCCGGCGCAGATGTGGTGCCGTCGGCTGTCGTGCATCGCCGGAAACCGGCGACCAGTGTTCCACCCTCTCACGCGAAATACGACACTGTGGCGGCATGAACGACGTTCGGCTCGGGGTCCTGCGGTGCGGCGCCGCAGCGATGCTGTTCGGCGCGTCGGCGCCGGCGGCCTCCCGTCTCACGGGTGATCTGCACGCCGTCGTGCTCGCCGGCCTGCTCTACGTGGGAGCGGCGATCGCGGTGGCTCCCGTGGTGGTGCGGCACCGGCCCACCGCACCCGCCCTGCGCGCCGATGCGGCGGCGCTCGCCACGGCGGTGGTCCTGGGCGGCGCCGTGGGACCGGTGTTCCTGACCGCCGGCCTCGGTGCGGTGGACGCCGCCACGGCCTCGCTGCTGCTCAACCTCGAACTCGTGTTCACCACGCTCGTGGCCGCGGTGTTCTTCGACGAGCACCTCGGCCGCCGCGTGGTCAGCGGCACGGTGCTGGTCCTCGCTGCGTCGGTGATGGTGGGGTGGCGCGGCGCTCCCGACGTGCGCTGGGGTGCCGTGCTCATCGCCGCGGCGTGCCTGTGCTGGGCCGTGGACAACGGCGTCACCGCCTCGATCGACCGGCTCGCGCCGAGCCACATCACCTTCGCCAAGGGCGTCGTGGCCGGGTCGACGAACCTGGTCATCGGCCTCGTGATCGCCGGCGCCCCACCGGTGGGGGCGGCACTGGCCGCGCTCGCGGTCGGTGCGCTGGGGTACGGCGCGTCGATCACGCTGTGGGTGTCGGGTGCCCGCCAGCTCGGGGCGGCACGCGGACAGCTCGTGTTCGCGACCGCGCCGTTCGTCGGCGTGCTCGTGGCCTGGACCGCCTTCGGCGAGCCGGTCAGGTCGATCGCCGTGGTGGCCGCGCTCGTGGCGGCCGGGGGCGTGGCGCTCGTGCTCCGCAGCGAGCACGCGCACGAGCACGCCCACGAGCCGCTCGAGCACGTCCACGACCACGCGCACGACGACGGCCATCACGACCACGTCCACGACCCGCCCGTCTCCGGCCGCCACGTGCATCCGCACATCCATGCGGCGATGATGCACGCCCACCCGCACGTCCCCGACCTGCACCACCGGCACGCACACGCACACGACCACGACCACGACCACGACCACGACCACGACCACGACCACGACCACGACCACGACCACGACCACGACCACGACCACGACCACGACCACTGATCGACCCGCCGATCACGCCCGTCGACGGGCGCGACCGCGTCACCGGCGATCGAGCACGCGGCGGTAGGCCCGGTCGATGCGGTGCACCAGCGCGGCGCCGTCGAACTCGGCCTCGGCGAGCGCCCGTCCGGCTCCCGCCACCGCGGTGCGGCGATCGGGAGACACGAGCAGGTCGGTCAGCGCGGCGGCGAAGCCGTCGACGTCGCCCGGCTGCACCAGCACCGCCGCGCCCGACCCACGCGCCAGCTCGGCCACCGCACCGGTGTCGGTCATCAGCACGGGGGCACCCAGCTGCATCGCCTCCACCGCCACGATCGGACCGCCCTCCCAGCGCGACGAGATCGCCACCACGTCCGCGCTCGCCATCAGATCGGCGGCCGCGTCGGTGGCCCCGATGAACTCGACGCTCGACGTGAGGCCGAGCTCGTCGCGCAGCGCCAGGAGTTCCTCGTGCTGCGGTCCGTCGCCGGCGACGATCGCCCTCGCGTCGCGCACGCGTCCTCGCGTCGCGGCGAACGCACGCAGGAACATGCCGAGGTCCTTCTGCGGGTGGAGCCGTGCGACCACCACCACCAGCGGCGCGTCGGGCTCGACGCCGAACCGGCGCCGGGTGTCGTCGCGGCCGGCGCGCGGCTCGGGGCGCGCCGCGAACGACATCATCACGGTGCGCCGATCGTCGGGCACCACACGGCGGTTCGCGTCCGCGTCGGCCTGCGACACGAACACCACGTGGTCCGCGAAGCGCAACAGGCTGCGCTGAGCGAAGGCCCTCAGTCGGGCGCCGATCCCGGTGTGCGTGCCCACCATGTCGTTGTGGAGCGTGACCACCACGGGGGTGCGTCGCCGTCCCGACCGCCGCGACGACCGTCCCAGCGACCCGCGCAACGACAGGGTCAGCACCGCGGCCTTCAACCCGTGGGCGTGCACGAGCTCGTACCCGTCGACCGCCGCGGCGAGCGTTCGACGGAGACCGAGGAGGCGGCGCGCCGACCAGTCGGCCGTGGTGCCGAGCGCGACCACCTCGACACCGTCCCGCGCGGGGTCGAGCACGCCGTCCATCACACCGGCCGGTGCAGCGACGGTGGGCGCCCACCCGAGCGCGGTCGTGCGACGCGCGAGCTCGGCGACGTGCACCCGGATGCCGCCCGCGGAGGGGCCGAGGACGTGCAGCGCCGCCGTCGGTGCGCCCGGCGGGCGCATGTCAGCGCGGGCGCAGCCCGTCGGCGGCGACGGTGTCGAAGTAGTCGGCGTCGAGGGTGAATCGGTCGCCGCGCACCGTGTGCAACGTCCAGCCCGGGATCGACCCGTTCGGGAAGTGGCACCACCACTGGCTCCACGCCACCGTCTCGTCACCTGCGGCGTCGACGAGTTCGAAGCGGATGCCACGCGCCGGCATCTCCGACTGCATCTTCACCAGGTAGTCGACGACGGCCTGGTGCCCCTCCATGCGCCCGTAGAGCAGATCCGTGAACACGGCATCGTCGGTGAACAACTCGCCGAGCTCGGCGTAGCGGCCCGTGTCCTGGATCGACCAGAACCGGCGCACCACGTCGAGCGCGGGGCCGGAGGCGTTGTCCCAGCCGGCACTGAGCCCGGCGGCGCTCGCGTAGTCGGGACGCTTGGCGTCGCCCCGGAGTCCGCGATAGGCGCGGGCGTCGAGGTAGTCGCACACGAACGTCACCTGGCCCGCGTCGTTCAGCCGGTACAGGCTCTGGCCCGGGATGTCGTGCACGGCGTCGCCGGCGCGGACCTGCATGATCCAGGTGGCGAACCCCACCACGCGGTCGGCCTCGACCTGCCAGTCGAGGAAGGTCGCGCCCGACGCCGGCACCATCTGCTCCATGTGCTCCATGAAGCCGCGGATCGCGTCGCGCCCGCGCTGGGGACCGAAGAAGGGGTCGTAGTAGACGGCGTCGTCGGCGAAGAGCTCGACGAGGCGGGTGTACTTCTGGTCGTCTTCGACGGCGCCGAATCGACGGAGCGTGTTCACAGCGGGTCCTGGCATGAGCCGAGCGTACGGGACCCCCGCGAGGTCCGGTCGTGTCGGAGGGCCGTCAATGATCGGAGGCGCCACCCTGGAGGCCGGCGGTGAAGCGGGCGATCGTGTCGCTCACCACCTTCGGCACGAACGGTGTTGTGGCGGCGATCGTGAGCGCGTCCGCACCCACCAGGTAGCGGGTGAGCGGACGGCTCGTCTCCACCGCGTGCACGATCGTGCGCGCGACCAGGTCGGGCGGAGGCGCCAGCCGGGTGATCATCGACGACGTCGCCTCCATCCGAGCGTACGCCGCCCGGTACGGCGACGCCTCGTCCGCCGACCGCTCGGCGGCCTGCGCCCCGGCGCGCTGCTCGATCTCGGTCTTGAAGAAGCCGGGTTCGATCAGCACCACCTTCACCCCGAACCCGGCGACCTCCATCCGCAACACGTCGGAGAGCGCCTCGAGGCCGTACTTCGACGCGTGGTACCAGCCGTTGAGCGGCAGGATCGCCGCCCGACCAGCGATCGAGGAGATCATCACGATCCGGCCGGTGCGTCGCGCCCGCATCGCCGGCAACGCGCACGACGCCACCACGGCCGGCGCCACCAGGTTCACGTCGAGCTGTCGTCGGGCCTGCTCGGCGGTCACCTCCTCCACGGCGCCGAGCTCGCTGTAGCCGGCGTTGTTCACGACGGCGTGGAAGTCGGGCAGCTCGGGCCAGCGTGCGACCACGGCCTCGTGGTCGCTCACGTCGAGCACCACCGGATGCACCCGGTCGGACACCCCGGCGGCCCGGGCCGCGTCGGTGAGCAGATCGGCCTTCGCTTCGGATCGCACCGTCCCCCAGGCGTCCCAGCCCCGTGCGGCGAACTGCAGCACGGAGGCCAGGCCGATCCCCGAGTTCGCGCCCGTCACCAGCACCGGACCGATCCGCGACGCCCGCCGAGATGCCATCGTCCACCTCCGTTGCCGGCCGGCTGTCCGCGTGCGGGAGACGCAC
>WLDE01000262.1 GCA_009704985.1 Actinomycetota bacterium
CGCGGGCGCGGTGCCGGCCGAGCGCGCCGGCCGGCCCGAACGCGCCGTCCACAGGGCCGACGCGAGCTGCGAGCGGGCCGAGTTGTGGGTGCAGAGGAACAGCATCTCGCCACGCGGCACCCGGGCGCGCACCCCGAGGCCGTCGACCGCGGCGTGCACCAACCGCACGTACTTGCGGCGCCCGTCGCCGGCCGACGCCGAGCGGGTCACCACACCGGCGGCCTCGAGCACGTCGAGGTGATGAGCCAGCAGGTTGGTCGCCAACGCGAGCCTCACTGCCAGCTCGCGCGGCGAACGGTCGCTCGTGGCCAGCTCGTCGACGATCGCGAGCCGCACCGGCTCGCCGAGCGCCGCGTGCACGGCGGCGCGACGCGCGAGCTCGGTGTCGATGCCCTGCTGTGACGCGGTTCGCCGATCACTCAACACATGTTGAGTCAATCATGGATGAGTGATGATGCGCCACCGCGAACGCGGGAACGTCCGGCGAACGGCGGGTGAACTCGCCGGCCGGCGGTTCGGCCCGACGGATGGGCAGACGGAAGCCGGCCGACGGGCGAGCCGGCGGCCGTGCGACACTCGCACCGTGACGACCGACGACACGACCACGACCGGCACGACCACGACCGACGCGACCACGACCGGCACGACCACGACCGGCACGACCACGACCGGCACGACCACGACCGGCGGAGCCACGATCGGCATGCTCCCGATCGGCGTGGTGCGCAACGATCGCAGCGAGGCGATCGACGACGACTGGGACCGGGTGAACAGCCGGATCGAGCTCGACCTCGACCTGCTCGGTGCCGACGCGACCGAGGGGCTGCGCGCCTTCTCCCACGTCGAGGTGCTGTACGTGTTCGACCGGGTCGACCCCGACACGGTCACCCGCGGCAGCCGGCACCCTCGCGGCAACCCCGACTGGCCGAAGGTCGGCATCCTCGCCCAGCGGGCCAAGCACCGACCCAACCGCATCGGCACCACCGTGTGCGAGCTGATGGCGGTGCGGCCCGGCGGCGTGATCGAGGTGCGCGGCCTCGACGCGATCGACGGCACCCCGGTGCTCGACGTGAAGCCGTACATGGTGGAGTTCGGACCGCGCGGCGACGTGCTGCAGCCCGCCTGGAGCTCGGAGCTCATGGCCGGCTACTGGACGATCGAGCGCGACCCGTTCCCCGAACCCGATCCGGTGGCGTGGCTGGCCGAGGTGCGCCGCTCCCCCGCCGACCGCGGCACGCTCGCCATGATCGTGCGCCGCCCGTCGGTCGACGAGCGCGAGGTGGTGGCCACCGGCGAGCTCGACACCGCCGTCGGTCTGGTCGGCGACAACTGGCTCGCCCGGGGCAGCCGCTCCAGCCCCGACGGCAGCGCCGAACTCGACGCCCAGCTCAACATCATGAACATCCGCTGCGCCCGCCTGGTGGCCGACGGCGACGACGACCGGGTGCCGCTCGCCGGCGACCAGCTGTTCGTCGACCTCGACCTCTCGCCGGAGAACCTCCCGGCCGGCACCCACCTGCGGATCGGCACCGCGGTGATCGAGGTGACCGCCAAGCCGCACACCGGCTGCGCCAAGTTCACCCGACGCTTCGGCCTCGCCGCCCACCGCTGGATCAACGGCCGAGACGGGACGCAGCAGCGTCTCCGCGGCATCTGCGCCAAGGTGGTCGTGCCCGGCACGATCGCCGCCGGCGACGAGATCGTGAAGCTGCCCGCGCCGAGCTGACCCGGACGGTGCTGGATCGAGCCGCGTCCTCCTCCTCGGTCGCAGCACGACCGAGTCGTTCCACGCCACCAGGGACGGGAGCGTCGCTGTGTCAGGGCAACCGGGCCGCGTCGAGGGCCACTCGGCACCCCCGAGTCAGGGATCGGCGATGGTGATGTCGCCGGTGAAGATCAGCTGGTCGAACTCGCCGAGTCGGGCGGTGACCTCGATCGCCCACTGACCGGCGAGCGGCACGTTGGCGGCAGCGGTGACCCGGCCGGGCGCGACTGGTTCCAGCGCGAGTTCGATCGGGCCCACGTCGCCGTCCACGAGCTCGATCGTGGCCGTGATCTCGTCCGGCGACGGCAGCGCGGCGTCGACGGGCGCCACGTTCACGTCGACGACGACCGCGCCGGCGATGGCGGGCGTGACATCGACGCGCGCGACATACCCGCCCTGCTCGATCGTCAGCGTCGCATCTGCCGGCGTGTCGGAGGCGGCCGAGGTCACGCGGGGTGGTGTTGCCCCCGCCAGGCCGGCGGTCGCTGCCACGACGGCGACGATCGCGACGACCTCGAACCAGATGTTGCGCCGGACCTCGCCGTCGACGTCCCGTTCGTCGACCACCACGGTGCGGGCGCCACTCGCCTTCGTGTTCGCGCGGGTCGTGTTCGCGCGGGTCGTCTTCGCGCCGGTCGTCTTCGCGCCCCGTGTGGGGCCCGCCCCGGTGGTGTCGGGGACGGCCCTGCTCGGATCGACGTCAGCTCGGCCGAGCGACCTGCGGTGGATGATCAGGTGGGTGAGCCCGGCGATCGTGACCACGACGACCACGATCTGGAGCTTGATGAGCAACCACCGTCCGTAGCCCGACGACACGGTGTCCTGACCGCCTGCGACCTGACGCCACGCGTTGAGGACCCCGGTGACGGCGAGGACCGACACCGACACGAGCGCGATCCGCGAGAAGCGCGCCGCTGTCGCTCGTACGTCACCGCGGGACACGACGACCGTCAGGACGACGAGGCCGCCCACCCAGAGCGACATCGCCCCGAGGTGCACGACGGTGGCGGCGAATCCGAGCGGAATCGCCCGACCCGACACGGCGTGCCCCCCGAGGGCCACCACGACGAGGAGCCCGACGCCACCGCCGGTCGCCACCGCCGCCACGACGGGACGGGCGAGGCGGGTGCGCCACGGCAGCAGCAGGGTGACGATCGCGATGGCCACGAGGCGGACCGCCCACCACCGCCCCGATCTCGTGGCAGTGACCGCACCCCAATCGACAGCAGAGGAACCGATCTCGACTGCCTGCGCCGAGATCATCAGTGCCGTACCAGCGATCCCGAGGAGACACGCCGATCGAACGACGACACCCGTGCGCCGCGCAGACAGCAGCGGCGGCGCCAGGACCCTGACGACGGCGAGCACGCCGATCACCACTGCGACACCGAGGTAGCTGAGGAACCGCCCGACGCCGAGCGCGCGCTCGGCGGGCGAGGTGCGCTCGCGATCGTCGAGGATCTTCTCGACGACCCCCGGTGCGACCTCCGACGGCGTGCCCACGGAGAACACGAAGGCACCACCGATCGGGTGGGAATCGGCCGAGATCGCCGTCCACGCGACGACGAACGTGCCGTCCTCGAGCGCGTCGATCGGCCGGGCGACGACCGTGTCACCACGTGGCTGCTCGAGTGCAGCCAGGTCGACGGAATCGCCCGCCGAGTCGACGAGGCGGATCGCGTCGTCGGTGACGTCGACGGTCTCGCTGAACCTGAGCACGATCTCGGTCGGCGCGACCGAGAGCACGGCGTTGGCGGCGGGCTCCGTGCTGATCAGATCGGAATGAGCAGACGCCTGCTGCGGGGCCGACAGCACCGCCAGCCCGACGCACAGGCCGATCGCGACCCGAGCGATCCGCAGCATGACTCGTGTCAGGAGCGGCTGCGTCGACGGAGCGCGAACACTGCGCCGGCGACGACAGCGATGCCGGCCGCGACCAACGCTGCGATCACGCCGCCTCCGAGACCGCCCTCATCGTCGCCGCCGTGATCGCCGTGATCGCCGTGATCGCCGTGGTCGCCGTGATCGCCGTGACCTGCGTCGGACGCATCGACCGCACCCGCCTCGGACAGCTCCGACACGAGCCGCAGCGCAGGGGCAGGTTCGTCGAGCTCGCCATCGGCGCCATCGGTGGGCACGTCGATCCATCGGATCTCGCCGACCTCGCAGCGCTGCACGAACGGGAAGTGGATGGTGGTGTCAGGCGTGTCGGGCAGGAGCATTCGCACCGCGAAGGTGAGATCCTCGTCGTCGGGGAGCGGGCCACCGACGAACGTCACGACCTGCCCCTCGACGGTCGCGGACCAGCCGTCGGCAGGCTCGGGGACGATGTCGCTCACCCCGTCGGGCACACGCATGTCGAGCTGCACGGTCGGCGAGCCGTCGCAGCCGTGCTCGACGGTGAACGCGATCGACTGCTCGGTGCCTGCCAGCGCCTCGCTCGGGTCGGGGGTGATGTGCGCCCGAGCGATGCCCGGACCGGCCACCAGCAGCGCGATCGCTGCGACCACCATCGAAACCGCGTTCCGTCCGCCGCCCCGCTCTGCCCGCATCTTCGGAAGGCTAGAGGCGCTGCCATTTTGCGACTCGATCTTGAGAAAGGCTTGATGCCCAGGTCATGTGGCCTGGTGTGGAGTGATGGTCGTCGCCACGGAGCCGCCCGCCCATCGAGCGCAGCAACGTGGTGCCGACCGACGACGCGTGGCGCTCGACGCGCGCCGCCCCACCTCCGCGGCATCTGCGCCGAGGTGGTCGTGCCCGGCACGATCGCCGCCGGCGACGAGATCGTGAAGCTGCCCGCGCCGAGCTGACCGGTTCCGCCGCCCGCACGCACGCACCGGTCAGCCGACGACGGGCCGGACCTCCACCGACGCCGCCACCGCACCTGCCGCGTCGAGCACCCACACGTCGGCACCACCCCGCGCGTCGTCCACCGGCGAGCGGTGCACCACGTGCGCCGGGCCGTGCTCCAGCCCGGCACGGAACTCGATCGTCGCCACCACGGGCTCGGCCGCGATCGATCGCTGCGACAGCACCTCCTCCACCGCCGACCAGTACCGGGCGTTGTTCACGTGCCCGAGCAGGTCGAGGTCCGAACGGCGCACCTGCCAGTCGAGCCGCGCACCGTCCGGCGGTGGATCGCCGTGCTGCAGGCGGGCGCTCACCCGGCGGTCGGTGATCGTCTCGCCGTACACGTCGAGGAACGACGCCGGCAGCGCGGTGGGTGCACCCGTGGTGGCGTCGACGTGCACCCACACCGCGACCGCCTCCACCCCGACCTGCCCGTCGACCGAGAGTGTCGTGGTGCGCTGCGCCCAGCGCGGCCCCACCCCGGAACACCAGGTGGCCACCTGCATCAGCTCGCGATGGCGTGGCAGCCGGCCGCACCGCAACTCCAGCCGGCGCACCACCCAGGTCGTCCCGGCGAAGCCGTTGTGGTCGGAGTGATCCGCGGCGACGTCCTGCACGAACCCCGCCACGGCGTCGAGCCACGCCCGCCCGCTCGGGTCGACGTCGCCGAGCCGCACGCGTCGCTCGTCGGTCCAGCGAGCGACCGTCACGTCGCCCCGGCCGGACGCTCCGGTGCCACCGTTGCGTGCACCCGCAACGCGGGCTCGAGCCACGGGTGCTCGGCAGCATCGACGCCCCACACCGTCACCGCAGCACTCGACGACCGCTGCGCGGCGCCGATCACCCGGCCCTCCAGCACGGCGACGTGCACGGTGCCCGCACCCGGCGCCGCGCCGGCGATCGACGTCACCTCCGAAGAGTCGTGGGCGACGGGCACGATCACCAACTGCTCCACACGCTGACCGGTGGCGAACCCGTAGGGAGTGGCACCGTGCTGCTCGAGGAACGCGAGGCGTTCGACGCACTCCGCGAGCGTGGGGATGGTCCCGGCCGGGATCCACCACATCACTGCGCCGGACGCGTCGAACCACTCGCGCCGGCGCCGGAACACGTCGCGGTGCAGCCCGCGGTACGCGTAGTCGCGCAGGTGCCCGAGCGACTCCCACACCGACGCGTTCACCAGCCGCAGCGGGTCGTCGTCGTACACGGTGGTGGACGGATCGCGCGAGTCGATGCCGTGCCGCCAGACGAACCCCGGGCTGGCCTCGGCCGCCGCGTTCACCTCGTCGAGCAGGGCGACGTAGCTGGCCGAGGCCGGGTCGTCGAGCGGCGCCCGGAGGGTGGCGGTGTTGTACTGCGCGAGGTGCAGGTGCACGCAGCGACTGTACGACCGCGCCTCCGGCAGCGCCCGGATCTTCGGTTGTCAAGGTGCCTGCGGTGCGGGGTTCCCGGCCGTCGTGGTCGACGGGTGCGCACCTGGGTCGGGCCGGCACCGGTGAGCCGTCGGGCTCGGCCGGTGCGGGCTGGGTGGACAGGGGGTGACCCGGGGAACGCCGTGGGGGCTGGTCAGGCCCACTGCCCGGCCGGCGGGCCGGTGGTCATGATGACGTGACCGTTCCGGCGGATCGTGAGCGACCGATCCGGCCCGAGCTCGAGATCCCAGCCCTCGGCGTGGAGCCGGTCGTGATGGTGCGGACACAACGGGATCAGCCGTGCGAGATCGGTGCGGCCACCGTGTTCCCAATGGTCCACGTGATGGGCCTGGGTCCGATCGACCGGCACCCGACATCCCGGGATCGCGCAGTGCCGGTACATCGCCCGCAACGCCCGCCGCTGCGCCTTGGAGGCGTGGCGTCTCGAACGGCCATGGTCCAGTTGCACGGGTCGGGCCAACGAGTCACGCACCGTCGCGAGGTCCCACACCGGACGCCCCACCCTCACCGCAACACCGTGTTCGTCGAGCACCACCGGCGTGAGACGTGCGCAGCGAGCGAGACGACGCAGCACCTCCACCGGCACGTCGTGACCGCCGGTGTCCACCCGCGAACCTGGGTGCCGGCCCTCGAGCAGGGTGCGTTCATCGATCGTCACCACCACCTCCACCCCACCCG
>WLDE01000263.1 GCA_009704985.1 Actinomycetota bacterium
GATGCCGTCACCGGCGAGACCCGGCACCTGGCCGCCCGCCACGAACCCCGCCCAGTCGAGCACCTTCACGTTCGGGTACCGGGCCGGCAGCGACCAGATGATCGCGTTGTTCGGCTCGATCCAGCCGCGTGGCGCGGCCACCGTGAGGAAGATCACCTGCTCCACGTCCTCGGGCGGCAGGAAGCTCATGATCTTGTCGTAGGTCTCCTGCGACACCGGCCCGTTCGTGCCGACCTGGATCACGATCGTGCTCCCGATCTGACCACCGGCGCGGTACTGCCCGATGATCTCGGCGGTGATCTCGCCCTGACGGCTCACGTCGGCGTTCACGAAGAAGCCGCCGGCCTGCAGGTTGGGGGCGGCGCCGAGCATCACGCTCTCGCCGATCGCGAGCGGCGGCCGCTCGGCCACCGGCACGGTGGTGGTGGGTGCGACCGTGGTGGGCGCCGCCGTGGCCGGCACGGTCTCCCCGGGCGCCGGCTCGGCCGGCAGCGTGGTGGCGGTCGGGTCGGCCGTCGCGCCGTCACCGGTACCGCCGTCACCCTGGATGTCGGTGGTGACGACCGTGGTGGTGTTCGACTCGATCGCCGCCGCACCTTCCTCGTTCGCGCACTCCACCACACCGACGCACTGGTTCGGGGCCATCGCGATGCTCACGCCCGCCCAGCCGATCACCATCACGCCGACGACGCCGAGGCCCGCGAGCTGACGCCGCCGGGCCGCCACCGCACGGGACGGGCGGCGCCGCTCGCCGCGCAACCAGGCGCCGATCGCGCCCTTCCGGATCGGCATCTCGACGTAGCGGTAGCTGAGCTCGGTGAGGATCGCGGTGACGATCATCGCCAGCACGAACTGCCAGATCGACAGCACCTTGCCGGCCTCCTGGCGGATGATCTGGTAGATCGGCCAGTGGTACAGGTAGAGCCCGTAACTCCGGGTGCCGATCCAGGAGAACAGCGGGTTGCCGAGCAGCACACCGGTCATGGCCCGCTGGTGCGTGACGGCCGCGACGACCAGCAGGGTGCAGATCCCGGTGAGGAACAGGCCGCCGCGGTAGAGCGTGGGGTCGAACCGGCTGCCCGTGAGGATGGTCTCGGCCGGATCCGCCAGGTGCACCGACCACGACAGGTACGCGAGCCCGACGATGCCGAGCAGCGCCAGCACGTCGAGCTGGCGAGCGCGGTCGCGCATCGGGCCGCGCATGATCGCGACCGGGCGCCACACCATCGCGAAGGCGGCACCGAGCATGAGGCCGCCGGCACGGGTGATGGTGCTGAGGTAGAGGGTGTCGTTGATGCTGATGCAGCGCTCGCCGATCACCCAGTAGCCGTGGCTCGCACCGGGGGTGCAGGTGGAGTCGATGTCGCCCGGCACGAACAGCACCGCGGTGAGCGCGGCGATCGCGACCGCGACGCCGAAGAGCCACAGCGCCACCTGCGGCAGCCGATGGCGGCCGCGGCGCAGGATCAGCAGCATCACCAGCGGCCAGACGAGGTAGAACTGCTCCTCCACCGCCAGCGACCAGAGGTGGCGAAGCGGGGCGAAGTCCTCGGCGGCGGTGTAGCCGGCCCCCACCCAGATCTGGAACCAGTTCGACACGTACGCGATGCCGGCGATGATGTCGCCGCGGGTGCGACCCTGTGCCTGCTCCTTGAACACCGCCAGGTACACCATCAGCAGCGCCAGCATCACGAACAGCGCCGGGAGCAGGCGACGGAACCGCCGGATCCAGAACTGGCGCAGGTCGACGAAGCCGCTGCGCTCGTGCTCGGCCACGAGCAGGAGCGTGATGAGGTAGCCCGAGATCACGAAGAAGACCTCGACGCCGAGGAAACCGCCGTGCAACCAGTTCGCGTTCGCGTGGTACACCATCACGGCGACCACCGCGAGCGCGCGCAGACCATCGAGACCCGGCAGGTGCGGGACTCGGCTGATCTGCCCTCGGGGCGTGCTCGGTGGAGACCAGTCGGTCATCGGGGGCACATTCTTCCAGTTCCGTGACGATTCACGACGGCAGGCGCCTCAGGAAGCCGTCCCGAGGGGTCGTGCCGATCGCCGGTCGACCGGACCGGATCAGAGCTGCAGCGACTTCACCTCGAGGAACTCCTCGAGACCGAACGTCCCGGCCTCGCGACCGAGCCCGCTCTGCTTGTAGCCACCGAACGGCGCCATCACGTTGAACGCGCCGCCGTTCACCTCGACCTGACCGGCGCGGATGCGGCGGGCCACCTGCTTGGCGCGCTCGGGGTCACCGCTCCACACGCCGGCGGCCAGGCCGTAGATCGTGTCGTTGGCGATCTCGACGGCCTCCTCCTCGGAGTCGTACGGCATGATCGACAGCACGGGGCCGAAGATCTCCTCGCGGGCGATCGTCATGTCCCGCGTGACGTTCGAGAACACGGTCGGCCGGACGAAGTAGCCCTGCTCGAGGCCCTCCGGCGCCTCGGTGCCGCCAGCCAGGAGGGTGGCGCCCTCGTCGATGCCGGTCTGGATGAAGCCGCGCACCCGGTCGCGCTGGGCGGCCGAGACGAGCGGGCCGAGGCGGGTGGTCTTCTCGAACGGGTTGCCGGGCGTGAACGCAGCAGCGGTGGCGGCGGCGATCTGCTCCGCCTCCTCGAGACGGGTCCGCGGCACGAGCATGCGGGTGAGCGCGGTGCAGGTCTGGCCCGAGTTGAGGAAGCACTTGCCCACCCCGTCGGCGACGGCCTTGGTGAAGTCGGCGTCGTCGAGGATGACGTTGGGGCTCTTGCCACCGAGCTCGAGCGCGACCTTCTTCACGGTCTGGCTGGCGACCTCCGCCACGCGCTTTCCGGCCCGGGTGGAGCCGGTGAAGCTCACCATGTCGACGTCGGCGTGGGCGGCGATCGCCTCGCCGACGACCGGACCGACACCGGTCACCAGGTTGAACACGCCGGCGGGCAGACCGGCCTCGTCGATCACCTCGGCCAGGATGAACGCGTTGATCGGGGCGACCTCGCTCGGCTTGAGGACCACGGTGTTGCCGGCGGCGAGCGCGGGCGCGACCTTGAGCGCGATCTGGTGGAGCGGGTAGTTCCACGGCGTGATGCAGCCGACGACACCGATCGGCTCGCGGACGACGAGCGAGTTGCCGACCTGCTGCTCGAACTCGTACCCGGTGGCCAGCCCGGCGGCGATCTGGAAGTTCGCCTTCGGCAGGCCGGCCTGGATGATGTTCGACAGCATCAGCGGCATGCCGACCTCCTGCGCGATCGTCTGGGCGATCTCGTCGGAGCGGGCCTCGAGGCCGGCGTGGATCTTCATGAGGTAGCCCGCTCGCTCCTCGCGGGCGAGCTGGCTCCAGCCCGGGAACGCGGCCTTGGCGGCGGCGACGGCGGCGTCGACGTCGGCCGCCGAGCCGTTCGGCACCGAGGCGATGACCTCCTCGGTGGCCGAGTTGGTCACCTCCAGCACGCCCTCACCGGAGGAGGGCACCCACTTGCCGTTGACGTAGACGTTCTCGAATGCGCGCATGGGGGCACCCTAGGCCGGGCGTGTCGGAAGGGTCGACCCGACCCGTGTGACGCCAACGCGCTCGGTGAGGGCGCTCGGTGAGGGCGCTCGGTGAAGGCGCTCGGTGAGGGCGCTCGGTGAGCCCGCGTCGGTTCAGCCCGCGTCGGGCGGGGCGTCGAGGCCGAGCTGGCGCCAGAGGTCGCGGGTCGGGCCGCTGCGGTTCAACGTGTAGAAGTGCAGACCGGGCGCCCCGACCTCCAGCAGGCGGGCACAGAGCTCGGTCGCGATGTCGACGCCGATGCGCACCGCCTCCTCCGGGTCGTCGCCGGCCTTGCTCACCTTCTCGACCAGCCAACGGGGCACCTCCGCGCCCGACATGTGCGCCATGCGGCTCACCTGGGCGAGGTTCGTGACGGGCATGATGCCGGGGATCACCGGCTTGTCGACCCCGTGCGACGCGAGGTCGTCCATCATCGACAGGTAGTGATCGATCTCGAAGAAGAACTGGGTGATCGCGAAGTCGGCGTCCGCCAGCTTGCGGGCCAGGTGCGCCCGGTCGCTCACGAGGTCGGGCGAACGCGGATGGCCCTCCGGGTGTGCGGCGACGCCGATCGAGAACCCACCGAACGCGCGGATGTCGTCGACGAGTTCGCTGGAGAACCGGTACTCGCTGACCGCGTGCTCGGAGCCGTCGGCCGGCGGGTCACCGCCGAGCGCCAGGAGGTTCTGCACACCCTCCGCCCGGTAGTCGATGAGGATGTCGCGGATCTCCGCCCGTGTGTGGCCCTGGCAGGTGAGGTGTGCCATCGGGGAGATCGGGGTCTGGCGCTTCACCCACGAGACGAGGTCGGCGGTGCGCGTGCGGGTGCTCCCGCCTGCGCCGTAGGTGACGCTGACGTAGTGCGGCCCGAGGTGCTCGAGCTCGGCGATCGTGCGACCGAGGCTCAGCCAGCCCGCCTCGTTCTTCGGGGGGAAGAACTCGAACGAGAACGTGGGCCCGGACGCCAGCAGATCCGCGATGCGTGCCATGCGGACAGTCTCGCAGGTCGCACGGCGTCACACCCCCCAACCCCAGACGAGCGATGGGTGGGACGTCAGTGGCGGAAGTGACGCTCCCCGGTGAAGACCATCGCGATGCCGTGCTCGTCGGCCGCGGCGATCACCTCGGTGTCGCGCACACTGCCACCCGGCTGCACGACGGCTCGGATCCCGGCGGCGGCCGCCGCGTCGAGGCCGTCGCGGAACGGGAAGAACGCGTCGCTCGCGCACACGCCGCCGTGGGCCCGTCCGGCGGAGCGCTCGGCGGCGATGCGGGCACTGTCGAGGCGGTTCTGCTGGCCGGCGCCGATCCCGAACGCCTGGCGATCCTTCGCGTACACGATGGCGTTGCTGCTCACCGCCGCGCACACCGTCCACGCGAAGGCGAGGTCGTCGAACTGCTGCGAGGTCGGCTCGGTGCGGGTGACCACCTGCCAGTGCGACCGGTCGAGGTCGACGGTGTCGACCTGCTGGACGAGCAGGCCCCCGTCGATCGAGCGCAGGTCGAGCGCGCTCCCGTACGGACGTGGTCCGGACAGCACCCGCAGGTTGCCCTTGCGGGCGAACACGTCGAGCGCGTCGGCGGTGTACGACGGGGCGACGACGACCTCCGTGAACACCGGTGCGAGCGCCTCGGCGAGCTCGGCGGTCACCTCGCGGTTGACGGCGACGATGCCACCGAACGCGCTCACCGGGTCGCAGGCGTTGGCGCGGACGTAGGCGGTGGCCGCATCACCTGCGACGGCGACACCGCAGGGGTTCGCGTGCTTCACGATGACGCACGCCGGATCGTCGAAGCGGTGCACGAGCCGCCACGCGGCCTCGGTGTCGTACAGGTTCAGGTAGCTGAGCTCCTTGCCGCCGTGCTGGACGGCGTCGTCCCACCAGCTGCGGGCACCGTCGGCCACGTAGCGGGCGCCCTGCTGGTGCGGGTTCTCGCCGTAGCGGAGCACCTGCCGGCGCGTGAGCGACAGCTGCAGCGCGGGCGGCAGCACGTCGCCGCCGCCGTCGCCGAGCTCGTCGCCGCTCGCGTCGAACCAGTTCGCGATCTGCGCGTCGTACGCCGCGATCGCGACGAACGCATCGCGGGCGAGACGGCGCCGCGTGGGGGCCGACACCGAGCCACCGGAGCGGATCTCGTCGAGCACCGGCCCGTAGTCGGCCGGGTCCACCACGACGGCGACGTGCGCGTGGTTCTTCGCTGCGGCGCGCACCATGGCCGGACCGCCGATGTCGATCAGCTCGATGCTCGGGTCGGACGCGAACGGGTAGAGGTTCACGACGACGAGGTCGATCGGCTGGATGCCGTACTCGGCGAGGTCGGCCTGGTGGCTCGGCTTCGTCGGGTCCGCGAGGAGTCCGCCGTGCACCTTGGGGTGCAGCGTCACCACACGGTGGTCGAGGATCGCCGGCACGCCGGTGAGGTCTGCGAGGTCGGTGGCAGGGACGCCCGCCTCACCGATCGCGCGGGCCGTGCCACCGCTGCTCACGATCGTCCAGCCCAGCCGGTGCAGTCCGTCGGCGAACTCGACGATGCCGGTCTTGTCGTAGACGGAGAGGAGCGCGATGGGCATGCGGCCGAGGGTAGGCGGCTCGCCCGGTCGCCTCGGCGCCGTCTTGACAAGGTGTACGTTTCGCGCCGGGCGCGATCGCGCCCGCGCGGAACGTATCGCCGACACCGGCGGCACCATGCGGAGGGAGGACACTCATGGACAAACGGATCTCGGTCGCGAACCTCGTGATGCTGGCGGGGGGTGCGGTGACGCTGCTGTTCTCGTTCTTCTCGTTCTTCTCGTACGGGGACGACGGGGTGTCGGCGTGGAGCACCGACGGTGGAGCGTTCGTGACGACGATCCCGGCGATCCTCGCCATCGCCATGATCGGTGTGAGCGTGGCCGAGTTGGCCGGGGCCAAGCTGCCCGACCAGGTGCTCACCTACTCGGTCAACCAGATCAAGGGCACCTGGGGCATCGCCGCCGCCGGCATCATGCTCGCCTGGATCACCACCGACGGCGACAAGGGCATCGGGTTCTGGTTCATGTTCATCGGCTCGTTCGCGATGGCGGCGGGCGCCGTGATGGCGCTGCTCGGCAAGGGCACCGACATCGTCGACCTCTCCAAGCTCGGTGGGGCGACCACGTCCAGCACGTCCGGCACGTCCGGCACGTCCAGCACGTCCGGCACGTCCAGCACGTCCGCACCGC
>WLDE01000264.1 GCA_009704985.1 Actinomycetota bacterium
ACGGCGACCGAGGCGCTCGAGCGCTGCTGGGAGGCCACGACCGCGCGCGGCTGGGCGGGCGAGGGACGCACGGTCGTCGGCGTCGTGCCGCTGTCCGACCTGCCCTTCCGGCGCTGGCGGGAGGCGGAGGTGCACCACGTCGACCTCGGCCTGGGCGCGACGCACGACGACTGGCCGTCCACCTACGTGCGGCTGGAGCTGCAGCGGATGGAGATGCTGTGGGCCGCCCGCCGTCCGATGGGCCTCACCACCCTGCCCCCGGCCGCGCTCGCGGCCCGGCCGGCGCATCGCCTCGCCTGGCTTCTCGGGCGGTCGACGATCGACGGGATCGATCCGGCGGGGGTGTTCTGATGGGCGCCGGTCGCACCCGACGGCGGGTCCTCGCCTGGTTCGGTGTGGGGGTCGTCGTCTTCGGTCTCCTCCCGGCCGGCGACGCTGCGGCGCACGCCACGCTGGAGGCGAGCATCCCGGCCCCGAGCTCGGTGCTGGAGGAGGCGCCCGAGGCGATCGTGCTCGACTTCGACGAGTCGATCGAGCCGGGCCTGTCGTCGATCGAGGTCTTCGACGCCGAGGCGTTGCCGGTCGAGGTCGGCGACCCGGTGCAGGCACCGAGCGACGACACCGTGGTCCAGGCCTCGCTGCCCGATCTCGACGACGGCGTGTACGCCGTGGTGTGGCGCGTGGCGTCCGCCGACGGGCACGTGGTGGACGGCGCGTTCAGCTTCTCGATCGGGACGGGCGGCGGCTCGGGTGGCGGCCCGGGTGGCAGCGCGGTCGACGACCTGCTCGACCGCGTGACGGGCGGCGCCCGGGCGTCGTCGTCGGTCACCTCCGCGGCCGACGTCGCCCGGCTCGTGCTGTACCTCGGTCTGGTGCTGCTCCTCGGCGCCGGCGGGTGGACGCTGTTCGCCGGCGGTGAGGTGCCCGGCGTCCGCCGGCACCTCCCCGTCGTCGGCTGGGTGATGGCCACGGTGTCATCGGTCGCGCTCTACGGCCTCTACGGCGCGGAGGCGGTGGCCGGCACGCTGGCGGATGCGTTCTCGCCGGACGTGTGGGGCCGAATCGACGCCACCCAGACCGGGCGGATGATCCTGGTGCGGATCGTGCTGCTGCTCGTGCTCGGGGTGCTGCTCGCACTCCGGTCGCGCCGGGAGGCGACGTGGTGGTCGTACGCCACCCTGCTGGCCGGTCTGGGCGCGCTCATCACGCTGCCCGCCGCCGGCCACCCGTCGGCCACGTCGCCCAGGGCGCTCTACATCGCGCTCGACATGGTGCACCTCATCGCGATCGTCGGGTGGATGGGCGGGCTCGCGCTGCTCGGCATCGGGAGCGGGTCGTGGCTCCAGCAGGAGCGCACCCAGGCGACGGTGCGGACCTTCTCGCGCACGGCCACGGTGCTGGTGCCGGTGATCGTGGTGACCGGTGTGGTGCAGACCGTCGAGCTGGCCGGTGGGTTCGACCAGATCACCGACACGGACTGGGGACGCACGCTGCTCGTGAAGCTCTCGGTGGTGAGCGTCCTCGTCGCGATCGGCGCGGTCTCGCGGTGGCTCGTGCACCAGGTGGGACCGGGCTCGGTGCGTCGCACGGTGATCGCCGAGGCGGTGCTGGGCGTGGTGGTGCTCGCCGCGACCGCGAACCTCGTCACCCTGCCCCCGGAGCCGCCGCCGCCGTCGAAGGTGTTCAACTCGACGCTCAGCCAGGCCGGGCTGATCGCCGACATCACGGTGACGCCCGGTCGGGTCGGCACCAACGAGGTGCACGTCGTGATCACGCCGCCGGGCGGCAGCATCCAGCCCGTCACCTCGATCGAGGCGAGGATGTCGCTGCCGGAGGAGGGGGTGCCGGCATCGCCGGTCACCCTGGTCCCCGACGGCCCCAACCACAGCACCGGCACGATCACGCTCCCCTTCGCGGGCGAGTGGCGGCTCGAACTGATCGTCGTGGTCACCCCGGGCAACACCGTGCTGCTGTCCACCGTGGTCCCGATCCCGTAGCGACGGTTCACGAGCAGAGCAGCGCGTCCGACGTCGGGTTCCCGAAGGCGTACAGCACCGCCAGCAGTGCGTGGTGGGTGGCCGCATCCGTGCGCGGGCCCACCTCGGCCACGAACGCGTGCAGCCGGTCGCCGACCGCACGCGGCCGACAGCCCCCATCGTGCTCGCCGAGCTCGCCGCGCTCGGGAGCCACGCCGCCGAGCGCTTCGCCGAGGCGGTCGAGCGAGTCGGGTGGGAGGTTGCCGCGCTCGATCGCCGCTGCGACCAGGCCGGTGAGTGCGATGACCGCTGCGTCGACCGATCGGTCGCCGAACCGCGAGCGGGCGTCGGCTCGCGCCCGCTCGGGCGACACGATCAGGCCCCACCGGTCGAGCGCCCGGAGCGCGAGCGGGGTGAGCAGCGGCTTCCCGACCTTCGCCGCCAGTCCCCAGGCGCCCGGTGCTGCGACGCTGATCGCCGCTCCCGCAGCGCCGAGGGCGAGCTCGGCCATCAAGGCGTCGGCCTCGGCGTCAGCGATCTCGTGGTCGTGCAGCGCGAGCTGCACCTGCGCCAAGGTGGCAGCGAGTTCGCGCACCACCGTGTCGTCGAGGCGGCCGTCCTCGCCCAGGAACGCAACGGTGCCGACGCGCTCCCGCCACCCGTCGCTCGCGGCGACCATCGCGTGCAGTGCGGCGTCGTCGGTGAGCAGCCAGCGCAACGCCGCGTCGCCCTCCTCCCAGCTCCACCCCCACCGCCCGGCGCGTGGACCGAGGGCGGGCAGCCAGGGGCTGACCGCTGCGGCCACCAGCGCCGCCGCCGAGCGCGTGACGCCGTCGAGGCTGCCGGGGATCGGGTGCTCGGGGAGCCACTCCAGGATGGGCCGAAGGATCTCGCCGGCCGTCGCCTCGTCGACGCGCTCGGGAGACGTGCCGATCAGGAGCAGGCGGGCCACGAGGTCGTCGTGCTGCGCGCTGAGGAACAGCTCGCCGGGGTCGGCGCGGCGCAGGAACTCGGTGGCCGCACCGGGCCGGTCGGCGAGGGCGCGGAACAGGACGTCCGCCGTGTTGTCGCCACCGGCGTACCAGTCGCCGAAGCGCTCGCCGCGCTCGCCACCGTCGTGCCAGATCTGCAGGATCCGCACCGCTGCGGTCGCGAACGCACGGTCGTCGATCTCGTCGGGACCGAGGTGCCGGAGCACGAGCGCGGCCGCCATCGGGTCGGTCCATCGCAGCCGCCGCACGAGCCGGAGGACGCCCACACCCGCGCTCCGCGCGGCGCAGACGTACGCCGCGACGTGGCTGCGGATCAGCGAGTCGATCACCACCAGTTGCAGGTGGAGCTGCGGGTTCGCGTGATCCCACACGAGCTCGCCCTGCACGCGGAGCCGGTCGGCGGTGAGCTCGACGAAGGTCGCCATCCGGGCGTCGAGGTCGGGGAGCTCCGGCGTCGCCCAGTCGGGCAGGCCCGGGTGGTGCCGGCCCCCGGCGACGGCGCGGCCGCCGAGCGGGTCGTGCGAGATCACGTGGACCACGTCGTCGAGCCACTCGCCGGCGAGTCGGCGGCGCACGAGCTCGACCGTCGCCATGGCCGTCACGGCCACCGGGTCGGTGCACCGCAGCCCGCCGAGCTCGCCGGCGCACCGCTCCACGTGCCGGCGCAGCACGTCGAGGAGCCCGAGGTCGTACCCGAGCACGGTCACGTCGCGACCCGTCGTGCGAGGAGTTCCAACTCGTCGGCGCGGCGTTCCAGCACGATCGCCTGTCGCACGAGTTCGTCGCCCGCATCGGCCAGCCGGAGTTGCGCGGCGGCCACCTCGTGCCTCCAGCGCTCGGCGAGCGGTCCGCGCCAGGTGTCGTCACCGGCACGGCGCAGCACACCGTCGAGTGGTCGTGAGGCGAGCTGCGCACCGAGTCGCCGGAGGCGGCGGGCGCGCACCCGCAGCAGCTCGGCGTCGGCGGAGGGCATCGACGCGCAGTGAGCGCGGCAGCGCCGCGGTGACGGAAGCGCCGCGATGCGGCGCGGCCCGGGCCGGCGGTCAGAGGGGCCGGCGGTCAGAGGGGCCGGCGGTCAGAGGGGCCGGACGACCACGTGGTGGGGGAGCTGGGTGACGGCGTCGACGAAGCCGTCGCCGACGGCCACGAAGCCCTCGCGCGCGTAGAAGGCGAGGGCACGGTCGCGAGCGTTGGCCCACACCACCGACGCGCCGAGCCGGCCTGCGTGGGCACACCCGGCGGCGATGAGCGCAGCGCCCACGCCACGACCCTGGAGGTCGTGCATCGTGGCCATGCCGCGCAGCTGTACGGCACTCGCCGCGACGTCCGGACCGGCGCCGAGCTCCCTCGCGATCGCGTCCGGCAGCGGCCGCGGGATCCAGGTGCTCGTGGCGACGAGCCGGCCGTCGAGCCGGACGCCGAGGTGCACCACGCCGGGCAGCTCGTCCTCCGCGAAGGTGACGTCCTTGGTGGGCGTGTCGGCGCGCAGCACCGCGAGGCGCACCGAGTGCGTGTCGGCCGTGCCGATCGCCTCGACGCGCCAGTGGCCGCTGGACGGGCCGTCGGCCGTGCCGTGCACCGGACGCTCAGCCATCGACGTGCACCACGGTGCCGTCGGCGGCGGCCGACCGGTACATCGCGTCGACCACGCGGTGGGCGCGCAGCGCCGTGGCGAGATCGGGGTGCGCGGGCGTGCCGGCCACCACGGCGCGGACGAACTCGCCGTCGGGGTTCATCGACCCGTCGAGCAGCGGCAGCGCGGCCGCCTCCAGCGCGTCGCCCTCGAGGCGCCCGGTGGTGCCGTCGGTGTCGGTCCAGCTCACCGGGCCGTACCAGTCGTCGCCCTCGATCACGACGTGACGGCGCTCGCAGAACACCTCGACGCGCCGCAGGCTCGGCCGGGCGAGGTTGTCGTGCCACACGCTGGTGAGCGTGCCGACGGCGCCGGAGCGGAACCCGACGGTGGCGCAGGCGACGTCCTCGATGCCGTCGTGGCCGTGGAAGTTCGCGGTGTTGGCGCTCACGCGGGCGATGTCGCCCACCAGGAACCGGAGCATGTCGACGTCGTGGATGCTGTGCTCGATGAGGGTGCCGGCGCCGACGAGCCTGCGGTCGGCCCGCCACGTGGACGCGTAGTGGCCCTGGATCGGGATGAACTGGTCGTCGCGGAACACCACGCTCATCACCCGCCCTGCCGCGGGGTCGTCGACCAGGTGCTTGGCCCACTGGTACGCGAGCGATCGCCGCAGCACCAGGCCGACCTGGTTCGTCACGCCCGCCACTGCGACCTGTTCGGTCATCCGCTCGGCGAGCGCCAGGTCGACGGCGAGCGGCTTCTCGCAGAAGACCGCGAGGCCGCGCTCCACGGCGGCGGCCACCTGGCGCGGGTGTTCGCTGGTCCAGGTGCAGACGTAGACGGCGTCGCACCCGTCGAGCACCTCCTCCTCGCTCGCGCACACGTGGTGGCCGCTCGCGGCGGCGAACGCTGCGGCACGAGCGGGGTCGACGTCGTACACGCCGGCGCGCACCACACCGTGGGCGGCCTCCGCGCCGCTGCGGCGGAGGCTCTTCGAGTGGTAGGTCGCGATCAGACCGGCTCCCAGGAACCCGATCCGCAGGGGGTCGCTCATGCGCCGGGACTCTACGTGCCCGGTGTGGTCGGGCCGAGGTCCGCGAGGGTGACCACGCGGTCCGCCACCGCGGCCGCCTCGGCGGCGTCGTGGGTCACGAGCAGTGCCGTGGTGCCCGTGCGGCGCAGCACGGCGGCGAGGTCGTCGGCGAGGCGGTCGTGGAGGTCGGCGTCGAGCCCGGTGAGCGGCTCGTCGAGCAGCAGCAGACGCGGCGACGGCGCGAGCGACCGTGCGAGCGCGACCCGCTTGGCCTCGCCACCGCTCAGCGCGCCGACGCTGCGGCTCCCGAAGCCGTGCAGGCCGACCAGGTCGAGCAGCTCGTCCACGCGTGCACGGCGGGCGGCGGCCGGCACGCGCTGCATCCGGAGCCCGAACTCGATGTTGCCGGCCACGTCGAGGTGGGGGAACAGCTGGTCGTCCTGGAACACCATCCCCACCCCGCGGGCGTGCGGCGGCACCCGCCCGATGTCGCGGCCGTCGATCAGCACGGTGCCGGCGTCGGGTGCGAGCAGCCCGGCGACCACGCGCAGCAGCGTGCTCTTGCCGCTGCCCGACGGGCCCTGGAGCGCGACGACCTCGCGATCGGCCACGGTGAGGCACACCCGGTCGAGCACGACCCGCTCGCCGCGGTCGCCCTGCCCGAAGCGCACGGTGAGGTCACGTACCTCGAGCACGCTCACCTCCCGGGCTGCGGTCGAGGAGCTCGACGGCGAGGAGCACCAGCGTGGTCACCACGGCGAGCACGAGCGCGAGCGCGGCGGCCTGGGCGCGCGGCACGGCGCCGGCACGGCCGAGCAGGCGGGCGATCACGATCGGCAGCGTCTCCTCGCCGGTGCGGCTGAGGAAGGTGGTGGCGCCGAACTCGCCGAGCGACACCGCCGTGGCGAAGCAGGCGCCGACCACCAGCGGTCGGCGCACGAGCCGCACGTCGACGGCCCACCACGCCCGCAGCGGCGACGCCCCGAGCGTCGCGGCCGCTTCGCGCCAGCCGACCGGTCGGGCGCGCAGCACCGGCAGCGCGGCGCGCACGACGAAGGGCACGGCCACGAGCGCGTGTCCGAGCGGGACGATCCACGGCTCGGCGCGCCAGTCGACCGGCGCGGTGTCGAA
>WLDE01000265.1 GCA_009704985.1 Actinomycetota bacterium
ACCGCGGAGGCCACGGCGAAGGACCTCGCCGAGCTCACCGAGGTCGCCCAGGGCGCCGGTGTCCGCGCGATCTTCACCGAGCTCGGCACCCCCTCGGCGGTGGCCGACCAGGTGGCCGAAGCCGTGGGTGTCCCCGTGATCGAGCTGCCGACGCACAACCTGCCCGGTGACGGCGGGTACGCGACGTTCGTGGTCGAGATGGCCACGCTCATCACCGGTGGCCTCACGGCCGCCTGAGCGGTCGACGCGTCCACGCGACCGCGCCGTGCGCCATGATCGGGGCCGGTGCACCCGCACCGGCCCATCAGCGAGCTCATGAGCGACACGTTCATCACCCCGTTCACCGACAACGAGTTCATGGTGCGCGCCCTCGGTGCGGGGGTGCTGGTGGCGTGCTGCTGCGCGATCGTCGGCTCGTTCGTGGTGCTGCGCGGCCTGGCCTTCGTGGCTGACGCGCTCGCCCACGGCGTGCTGCCCGGCATCGCGACGGCCATCCTGCTGGGCGTGCCGGTGGTGGTGGGCGCGGCCGCAGGCACGATGGTGATGATGGGCGGGGTGTCGCTCATCACCCGCCGATCGCGGCTGTCGAGCGACACGGCGATCGGGCTGTTCTTCGCCGGCATGCTGGCGCTCGGCGTGATGATCACGTCGCGTGGCCGGAGCTTCGCCGGCGACCTCACGCGCATCCTGTTCGGCGAGCTGCTCGGCGTGAGCGTCTCCGACCTGTGGTGGCAGGCCGTGGCGCTGGTGTTCGTCGGTGGCGTGGCGTGGGTGTGCCGTCGCCCGTTCCTGCTCCTGTGCATCGAGCCCGAGCTGGCCGCCACGTCCGGCTTCCGGGTGCGGCCGTTCGAGACGCTGATGCTCACGATCGTCGCCGTCGCGATCATCGCCTCGTTCCAGTCGGTCGGCACGCTGCTGGTGTTCGGCATGCTGCTCGCACCGGCGTCGACGGCCGCGCTCGTCACCCGTCGCCTGGGCGCGATGGTGGCGCTCGCCGCCGTCCTCGGTTCGGTGTGCACCTACGTCGGCCTGCTGCTCAGCTACCACGCCGACCTGGCCGCCGGTGCGAGCGTGGTGGTGGTGGCGGTGGCGGTGTTCCTGCTCACCTTCGCCGGGGTGGAGGTGCGCGCCGCGGTCACCGGGCGCGGGGTGGGCGTGCCCGCCGGCGCCCTGCAGCGCCAGGTGCACACCCACGACGACGGCGCCCACGTCCACGTCCACGGATCGGGCGAGCACCCGCACGGTCACGTCCCGGGGGAGCACCGGTGAGCGCCGCGGCCATCACGGCGATCACGGCCATCACGGCCCGCGACCTGGCGGTCGGCTACGGCAACCGCGCCGTGGTGGAGGGCATTTCGTTCGACGTCCCGGCCGGTGGTCTGCTGTGCCTCATCGGCACCAACGGCTCCGGCAAGTCGACCCTGCTGAAGACGATCGCCGGCCTGCTGCCTCCGCTCGAGGGCACCGTCACCGTGGCCGGTGGCGAACCGGGTGCGCAGCCCGCACGTGTCGGCTACCTCGCGCAGCGGCCGGCGTCGTCGTTCACGCTGCCGCTGTGCGCCGCGGACGTGGTGGCGATGGGCCGGTTCGCGGCGCTCGGGCTCCTGCGCCGGGCCGGCCGGGTCGATCGTGAGCTGTGCGCCGAGGCGATCGAGCGGATGGAGGTGACCCCCTTCGCGGGTCGGCCGCTGCTCGAGCTGTCGGGTGGCCAGCAGCAGCGCACCCATCTGGCGCAGGCGCTCGCACGCCGTGCCGACGTGCTGCTGCTCGACGAGCCGACGGCCGGTCTCGACCCGAGCGGTCGCGAGACGTTCGCGCAGGCGATCGCCACCGAGCGCGCCCGCGGCTGTGCGGTGGCGATGGCGACGCACGACCTCGGTGACGCCGAGGGTGCCGACGTGGTGGTGCTGCTGGCCGCGCGCGTGGTGGCGATCGGTCACCCGTCCGAGGTGCTCACCGACGAGCACCTGCGCGCGAGCTTCGGGTTCACCGGTCCGCACTGAGCCCGTCGGGCTCTCGGGCGTCCGCCCGGGGGAACATCGGGTCGCGCCGCACCGGGTGGAGGGCGAGCAGCCGGCGCGCCCGCACGAGGTCGGTGTCCCGCGGGCTCCGCACCGGCTGGCACACCGGGCACCACGACGAGATCCGTCCCCAGGGGCTGTCGCGGTCGGTCCAGTGCTCGAGCGGGGAAGCGCACACCGGGCACGCGCGACGCCCGTACACGAAGTGGTCGGCCGTGCCGAGGCGCCTGCCCGTGGTGTTGCGCGGGCCCGCCGCGCCGTGCATCCGGATCATCGGGGTGCCGATCGCCAGGAGACCCTCGAGTCCGCGGATCGCACCCACCGGCTGGTTCGGCGACAGCCCCACCACGAACGGCAACTCCACCGCGTACACGTTGCCGAACCCGGCGACGTTGCGCTGGTCGAGCAGCGCCGCGGCGAGCGGCACGTCGGGGTCGCGCTGCAGCCGTGCGGCCACCACCACCGGGTCGGGCACCACCGGGCCGCACAGGTCGGGGCCGAGGTGGTCGACGAGCTCGTGCTCCCGGTCGGTGGGCACCACGCCGAGCAGCGGCACGTCGAGGCCGGTGAGCCGGCCGTCGTCGAACCACAGCTCGATGCGGCGGTGGAACGCGTGCTCACGCGACGCCGGACCGACCAGGAAGCGGCCGTCCATCAGCAGGTGGGCGTGCACGCTGCGCCGCCGGCCGTCCGGGTCGGCGAAGCGGAGGAACAGGTGCTTGCCGACGGCGTCCGCGTCCACGAGTCGCGAGCCGGCCAGGTCGAGGCCGACCAGTCGCGGATCGCGGGTCACGCAACGCGAGCAGGTCTGCCCGGCGAAGCGCTCGGTGATGCGGTCCGCGAGGCGTCGTATGGTGTCACCCTCGGGCACGTGGCCATGATGCCCGCTGGGACGGGGGGATGTCCGGGGATGGCGCCGAACGACACAGCTGCCGAGGTCGCCGGGACGGGTGCCGCTGGTGCGCCGCTGCGGATCGGCGTGGTGCCCGCGAGCGGGCTGCACGACGCCGACGTGCACGAGCGGGCCCGGGTGATGGGACGGATCGCCGCGGCCGGCCTCGACGGCGTGTTGCAGGCCGACCACGTGTCGTTCCGCAACGGCAGCGGCACCGATGCGATCGTGATGATGGCCGGGCTGTCGGGCGCGCACCCGTCGCTCGGGCTGCACATCGGGGTGTACCTGCTGCCGCTGCGCCACCCGGTCACGGTGGCGCGGTCGCTGGCGACGCTCGCCCAGCTCGCTCCCGGGCGGGTGGTGTTCGGGGTGGGCATCGGCGGCGAGGACCGCCACGAGGTGGAGGTGTGCGGCGTGGATCCCCGCACGCGTGGGCGTCGGTGCGACTCGTCGCTCACCGTGCTGCGGGCGCTGCTGGCCGGTGAGACGGTCACCCATCACGACGAGTTCGTGTCGATCGACGACTGCCGCATCGTGCCCGCGCCCGTTCCGCCGATCCCCGTGCTCGTCGGTGGCCGGTCCGACGCGGCCGTGCGGCGCGCCGGGCGCTTCGGCGACGGCTGGCTGGGCGCCTGGTGCTCGCCGCGGCGGTTCGTGGAGGCGATGGGCATCTGCGCCGAGGTCGCGGCGGCGAGCGGGCGCGGCGCGGTGGCGTGGCGGCACAAGTACCAGCCGTGGGTCGGGCTGGGCGCGACGACCGAGGAGGGCCGCCGTCACGCGGCAGCGGCGATGGAGCGCTTCTACGGCCTGCCGTTCGCCGCGTTCGAGAGGTACACCCCGTGCGGCACGCCCGCCGACGTCGCGGAGGCGCTGGCGCCCTACGTGGCCGCGGGGGTGCGCGAGTTCGACCTCAGCCTGTGCGCGGCCGACACCGACGAGGCGATCGCGATGGCGGGCGAGGTGAAGCGGCTGCTCGCCGCCGGCTGACCTCGTACCCGCGGCGACGTGCCGCGTGGTACGTGTGCCGGGTGGTGTCGGGCGACGGGCCCTCGGGCGACGGGGGCGTCGGGCGACGGGGGCGTCGGGCGACGGTGGTGTCAGGCGACGGTGGCGACGGTGCGCGTGAGCGCGGTGAGCACCTTCGGACGGCCCGCGTACCAGCGGTGCAGTTCGTCCCAGTGGAATCCGGCGTCGCGGAGCAGCGTGGGGACGTGCCGATCCGTGTGGCAGCCGCCGGCGATCCGCTGCTGCACCGGGTCCCACCGACGCTGCCAGCGCTGCACGCGGGGCTCGTCGGCCAGGCCGTGCTCGAGCACGTGGAAGGTGCCGCCCGGTCGCAGCACGCGCCGCACCTCGCGCAGCGCCGCCTCGACGTCGGGGATCGTGCACAGCGTGAAGGTGGACACGACGCAGTCGACGCTCGCGTCGGCGACCGGCAGGTGCTGACCGTCGAGGCCGACGACCTCCACCGAGAACGCGGCTCGCTCGATGCGCGGACGGGCGAGCTCGATCGCTCGCGCTGCGGGCTCCACGGCCAGCAGGTGCTCGACGCCCGTGGGGTAGTGCCGCAGGTTGAGCCCCGAGCCGAAGCCGATCTCCAGCACGGTGCCGTGCGTCCCCGCGAGCGCGGCCGCGCGCGGTTCGGCGAAGCCGGGTGATGCGCACGCCTTGTCGATCGCGACCGGGAGCAGCCGCTCCGCGTACCAGCGACCGAACCGGCTCACGCCGTCACCACCACTCGCTGGTCTGCGCCACGAACTCGAACGCCACCTGGGCGGCGAACGCGGCGTTGTTGCGCACGAGCGCGAGGTTCGCGTCGAGGCTGCGCCCCCCGGTGCGCTCCACCACGTTCGCGAGCAGGAACGGTGTGACGTCCTGGCCCACCACACCCTGGCGGTCGAGCTCGGCGAGGGCCTCCTCGATCACCTGCGAGATCTCGGCGGCGGGGATCTCGTGCTCGGCCGGGATCGGGTTGGCGATGCTCACACCGGTGTGCAGGCCGAGGTCGTGGCCCCACGTGGCGTGCAGGAGGCGAGCGATCTCCGCCGGTCCGTCGAGGCGCCGGGGCGCCGGGAAGCCGCTCGTGCGGGAGTAGAACGACGGGAAGTCGTCGCTGCCGTTCACCACCACGGGGATGCCCAGCGTCTCCATCCGCTCGAGCGTGAGCCCGATGTCGAGGATCGACTTCACGCCGGCCGACACCACGGCCACCGGCACCGCTGCCATCTCGGTGAGATCGGCGCTGATGTCGAACGAGGTGCCGGCGCCCCGGTGCACACCGCCGATGCCACCGGTCGCGAACACGCGGATGCCGGCGAGCGACGCGAGGCGCATGGTGGCGGCCACGGTCGTGGCACCGTGCCGGCCGGTGGCGAGCAGCCACGGGAGGTCGCGGGTGGTGGCCTTGTGCACCTCGGGGTGGGTGGCGAGCACCTCCAGCTGGTCGGGCTCCAGCCCCACGTGGGCGATCCCGTCCAGCACGGCGATCGTGGCCGGCACCGCGCCGTGCGAGCGGACGATGCCCTCCACCTCGCGTGCCATCTCGACGTTGGTGGGGTACGGCATGCCGTGGCTGATGATCGTCGACTCGAGCGCCACCACCGGCCGGCCGTCGCGGAGCGCGGCGTGCACCTCGGCCGAGGTGCGCACGCGCTGCACCGGGGCGGTCACGCCGCCTCCCCGGTGGGGCCGCTCTCGTCGGTGCGGGGCAGGCCGCGCATGTCGTGCACCGCGTCGGCGATCACCTGGTGGGTGCGGTCGCGCAGCGCCGGCAGGTCGTCGAGGGTGAGGCCCTCGGTGCTGATCGGTTCGAGCACTCGCACCTCGGCGTGGCTCACGCCGAAGCGCCAGTCGCCCTTCACCATCGCGTCGTACGCGCCGTTCACCGCGAGCGGCAGGATCGGCACCTGGTTCTCGATCGCGAGCCGGAAGGCTCCGTCCTTGAACGCCTTCAGCTCGCCGTCGCGCGACCGGGTGCCCTCGGGGAAGATCATCACGCTGGTCTTCTTCTGCAGTCGGTCCTTGCAGGCCGCCATCGCCTGGATCACGCTGTCGCGCTCGCCCCGCACGAGACGGATGTCGCCGGCCATGCGCATCATCCACCCCACCAGCGGGAAGCGGAAGAAGTGCTGCTTCGACAGCCACTTCATCTCCCACGGCAGGTGCGAGATCAGCAGGATGTCGACGAAGCTCTGGTGGTTGGCCACCACCACGTAGGGGCGGCGCGGGTCGGTGATCATCGTGCCGGTGCAGCGGAAGGTCCACAGCGGGTTGAGCACCTGGTGCACCACGGTGAGCTTGCGGAACAGGTAGCCCGCCGCGTAGTGGCCGCGGTCGAACGGGAGCGTGACCAGCCAGACCAGGAACACCATCGGCGTCCAGACGATGATGACCACGACGAGCACGATCCACGCCCAGATCGAGAGCACGGTGCGAGCGACCGCGTTGTCGAACCACTGATGGCGCCGGCTGGGTGCGGCGGAGGTCGTGGCGGGCGCGGTGTTCGGATCGGGCATAGGGCTCCCATGCTGGCAGACGACCGGGTGTTCCCACCTCCACCGGCGGTCGCGTGACCGCCTGCCGAACTGGTTCCCGATCCCCGCAGATGCGGGGTGGTGATCGAACGTGTGTTCGGTACATTGGTGGGTGTTCCGGGTGGGGTTCCGGAGTGATCGACCCGGTGGGGTCCTGTGTTCGTTCGGTCCGGTCCCGCGGCGGTGGGAGGGGGTGAGCTCGCATGTCCGATGCAGGTGGTGTCGCTGCTGGTGTCGCGGTTCCCGTGGATGGGG
>WLDE01000266.1 GCA_009704985.1 Actinomycetota bacterium
ACCGCTGGCGAACCCGGCCACGGCGGTGTCGGGCACGCTCGGCTGGATGGCGTAGGCGACCGTGTTGGCCTTGCCGATCTCGTAGCCCGCCTGGTTGGGGGCGAGCGACACCGTGATCGTCTCCACCGGCTCGGGGGTGGCGCCGCCGTAGCCGCGGTCGAGCTGCCACTGGGTGAGGGCGCGCCGGGTGTCCTCGGTGAAGAGGGTGTCGACCTGCTCGATCGGGTAGCCGGCCTCGGCGAGGATCGTCTCCAGTTGGAGCACGTCGGGACCGTCGGAGCCGACGTCGAGGGTGCGGAAGAACGCGAAGCTGCCCTCCACCGCGACGGCGGTGCGACCGTCGAGCGCGAACAGCGCGTCGCCGGGCTCCACCGTGTCGCCGTCCTCCACCTCGATCGAGGAGACCTTGCCGTCGACGGGGAGGTTGATCTCCTGCGTGGCCTCGCGGCGAACGACCGCCGAGATCGTGAGGACGTCGTCGAGGTCGCGCCGCTCCACCGGGCGCGGCACGATGAGCAGTTGCTCACCGGCCGCCTCCTCCGCGGTCATGCGGCCCACGACGACGCCGCCGACGGCGAGCACCGCCACACCGGCGCCGATCGCCGTCCATCGCTTCCAACTCATCCGCCGTGCTCCTGTCAGTCGCCGAGGTTCTGTTCGCTCAGGCACTGGTTGATGTCTCGCTCGTCGAGGACGCCCTCCGCGTTGCGGAACACGGTGGGTTCGAGCAGTCCGATCTCGCTGGTGGAGGTCTCGACGGTCCACCCGCGCGCCTCCAGGCAGTCGCGCAGCGCCGTGAACACCTCGTTGCGGGCCGCGACCTCCTCGGGGGTGAGCGAGGAGCGGGTGGCCTGCACCTCCTGCAGGATCGCGACGATGTCGGTGCGGGCGGCGCAGGTGGAGACGGCCTCGGTGTAGTCGGGGTCCTGGTACGCGGGGTTGTTCGGGTCGAGGAGGTCGCCCTCGATGCCGTAGCCGCGGTCCTCCAGGCACCCGCGGAACTTGCCGAACGCCTCGAACAGCTTCACCTCGGGCGGACGGTCGTCGACGTTCTGCGGCACGGTCTCGGTCGACTCCTCCGCGCCGTCGCCGGTGTCGGACCCGTCGGAGCCGGTGTCGTCGCTCGTGGCCGGCGCCGGGGTCTCACCCGCGACCGTGGTCGGCGGGACGGTGGTCGGCGGGACGGGACGGCGTTGCTCCGCGACCTGCTGGGGCGTGAGCACCTGCACGTCGTCGGCGCCGCGCACCACGAGGGTGGAGGAGGTCTCGGCGCCGCACGCGGTGGCGGCCACGAGCGCGAGGACGAGCACGAACCTGCCTCGCCCCCTGATTCGCGCCACGGCGCGACGCTATCGGTGCGCTCGCAGCGGCGAGGAGTCGTGAGCGGGCGGTGGGCCGTCCGACCCATCCGGTGCGCAGCGCTCCCACCGGACGGCGCGGCGTTCCTGACATCATGGGAACGATGATCGATCGCCGCAGTGCAGCGATCGACACGAGATCAGCGCTCCCGGAGGCTCCGTTCGCCATGCCAGCAGACAACCGCACCGTGTTCCTGGAGGCCGGCGAGGCGCTGCTGGCCGAGTCCGCCACGGAGACGACCATGCGGTCGCTCACGGTGCGAGCGATCACCAAGCGCGCCCGCCGCTCGACCGGCGCGTTCTACCACTACTGGGACACGCAGGCCGACTACATCCGCGACCTCGTGCCGTACCTGATGCGGTGGGAGGCCGCCGTGGACGGCGACCCGGTGATCGACCGCATCCAGCGGGTCGCACCGACCGAGATGGACGCGGCGATGGCGATGAAGCTGTTCGACGCGTCGATCGCAGCGCTGACGACCACCCCGGCGGGTCGGTTCATCTGGCTGCTCTTTTCGATGGTCGACGACGTCCACGTCGCGTCCTCGCTGCGCCGCCTCTACGACGAGTACGCGGAGGTGTACGCCGCCGCGTACGAGCGGGTGTTCGGCGGGTGCGGACTGCGTCCGGCCGACGGCATGAGCTGGCTCGACGTCGCCGCACTCTTCACGGCGGCACTCGACGGCGTCACGATGCGGCAGGTGATCGACCCCGAGCGGGGCGGGCCGAAGCTGGCGGCCCGGATGATCGCCGCGGTGATGACCGGGGCCCTCGTCCCCGCCGACGCACCGGACGTGCCGCTGCTGGAACGCCTCGACGACCTCCTGACTCGCCACCGTCCGGCCACCCTCGCCTGAGCGAGGCTCGTCGAGCCCGGCGGGCCGACCGCGGCGCTCGCCGGGTCAGGCTGAGTGGTGATCGGTCCAGCGCTCGCCGTCCCAGTAGCGGCGGCCACCACCGAGCACCGGATACCAGCCGGCCGGCACGCGCGTGGGGTCGTCGGAGACCGGCGTGGGCGTGTCGGGGTGCGGCACCGCCGTGTGCGTGGGGGCCGGGTCGCGATCGGGGGTGGGTGCAGGTCGCGACGGTGACGACGCCTGCTCGGGCGCCGTCGCCGTGCGCGTGCTGCGGTTCCGAGACGCGATCACGACGACGGCGACGACGGCGCCGGAGAGGAGGAGGGCGAGGGCGAGGGTGAGGGCGTTGGTGGCGTTCGGCACGATGGTGTGGCTCCGGGAACGAGGGGCTCGAGTCGAACGGGGAGGGCTCGGTTGCGAACCGCTCGCACCGCACGGACAGCATCGATCGCCGAGCGGACGATCTCAACCGACGATGTGTTCGGTCGCGGCAGCGGCGCGCGACGATCGTCCGTGCGGTACCGGTCGGTGAACCTGCGGCCGGTCGCAACACGACGAGGAGGGGCGATGACGACGGAGGATCCCGACGCGTTGCTGGCCGAGGCGTACGCGCTCGACGGTCCGGCGTCGAACCGCTCGCTCTACGCGAGGTGGGCCGCCACCTACGAGAGCGGGTTCGTGGCCGGGCGCGGGTACGTGTACCCGGAGCGGGTGGTGGCCGTGTTCGTGGAGCACGCCCTCGCAGGCGCCGACGTGGGAGCGGACGACGTCGTGGTGGACGTGGGGTGCGGCACGGGTCTGGCCGGCGTGGCGCTGCGGCGCCGGAGCCCGGTCGCGATCGACGGGATCGACCTGTCGCCCGAGATGCTGCAGCAGGCGTCGACGAAGCAGCACGACGGCGTGGGCGTGTACCGCCGGCTGCTCGAGGTGGACCTCACGACCACGCTGCCGATCGAGACCGGCGCCTACGCCGGGGCGGTCAGCGTGGGCACCTTCACCCACGGCCACGTCGGCCCGGCCTCGCTGGCGGAGGTGATCCGGATCGTGCGCCCGGGTGGGCGTCTGGCGATCGGGATCAACGCGGCGCACTTCGCCGTCGCCGGGTTCGGTCCGGCGTTCGACGAGCTGATGGCGAGCGGGCGGATCACCGGTCTGCGGTCCGTGGACGTGCCGATCTACGACGGTGCCGACACCATCGACCGGTCCGACCCCGACCGGTACGCGCACGTCGCCGTGTTCGAGGTGTGCTGAGCGCCGGAGCGACCCAGGTTCGACCCCGGTGTCAGCCGGCGTCGACGTCGTGCAGCGAGTGGAGCCGGTCGAGTCCGCGACGGACGATCCGCTCCAGCACGTCGAGGTCGACGTCGGCGAGCCGGTTGACGTAGAGGCAGCTCGCTCCGGTGCGGTGCTTGCCGAGCACGGCGAGGTCGTCGGTGAGGTCGTCGGTGAGGTCGTCGGTGAGGTCGTCGGTGAGGTCGTCGGTGAGGTCGTCGTAGCCGGGCATCACGTAGAGCACGGTGTTGGCCTTCCGGGGCGAGAAGCCCGTGGCGAGGATGGTCTCGGCGCGACCGTTGGCGAGCCGGTAGTGGTACCGCCCGAAGCCGATGATCGACGGTCCCCACATGCGCGGCTGCCGGCCGGTGATCCGCTCCATGAGGGCGAGCAGGGTCTCGGCGTCGGCGCGGCGGCCCGGGCGCTCGACCGCGGCGACGAACGCACGCGGATCCACGGCCGTCGGCTTGGTGAGGTTCTCGGCCATCGCCGAACGGTGCCCCGTTCGCAGCGGGCCGGATGGCGGCTCGGCGCTCGGTCGACGAGCCGGCGTGCGTCGGTCCGTGCACGTCTAGAGTGCGCCGCCGTGGCAGCACCCGACCGCGCTCCCGGGTTCCGTCGAGCGCTCTCGCACCGCGTGTTCCGGCTGGAGCTCGTGGCCTACGCGCTGGCGTCGGCGTGCGTGGGCATGGGCATCGTGGTGATCTCGGTCGCGCTGTTCCGGCGGGGTGGATCCACCACGTGGGCCACGCTCGGCGTCGTGTCGCGGGTGGCGCCGTTCGTGCTCCTCTCGGCGATCAGCGGGGCGTTGGCGGGCCGACGTGATCCGCGCAAGGTGCTCCAGCTCGCCTTCGCCGCGCAACTGGTGATGGCCGGGGTGATCGCGCTGAGCGTCGGTTCGGCGCCGTTGGCGGCGCTCGTGCTCGCCGGGTTCGCGGCGAACGCGCTGTGGACCATCGCATATCCGACGATGGCGGCGCTGCTCCCCCGGGTGGTCGGCGACGACGACCTGGTCTCGGCCAACGGGTTGCTGTCCACCGTGGAGTCGCTCGCCTGGATCGCGGGCCCCGGCCTGGGCGGGTTGATGGTGACGGCGTTCGGGATGCGACCGACGATCGCGGTGCAGGCGGGGCTGGCGTTGGTGGCACTCGCCGTGGCGACGATGGCGCGGCGGGGATCGGCTGCGATGGTGGTCGAGCGGCCGACGGATGCGCCGGATCGCCGATCGCTGCTGGCGGATCTCCGGGCCGGCGTGCGGTCGGTGGCGGAGTCGCCGATGGTGCACCACCCCCTCGCGCTGCTGCTGGTGGCCAACGCGGTCTACGGGGCGCTGCAGGTGCTGATGCTGGTGGCCGCCTGGAAGCGGCTGGGGATGAGCGAGGGCGGCTACGGCGCGCTCTGCGCAGGGCTGGGCGCGGGCGCGTTCGCCGCGCTGGTGGTGGTGAACCGCGTGGGCCGGATCTCGAACGTGGCGCTGGCGCTGACCGGGGCGGTGTTGCTCAGCTCGATGCCGGTGGCGTTGCTGGCGTTCACGTCCACGCCGCTCGTCGGGGTGGTGCTGCTCGGGTTCAGCGGGCTCGGACTCGTGCTCACGGAGGTGGTGGCGCTCGCGCTGCTGCAGCGTGAGCTGCCGATCGAGCGGGTGGCGGGTGTGTTCGGGCTGCTGGACTCGCTCACCGTCGGGTCGATGCTCGTGGGGAGCGTGGTGGCCGGACCGCTGGTGTCGCTGCTGGGGCTGGAGTGGGCGCTCGTGGTGGTGGGTTCGTTCATCCCGGTGATCGCCGTGGTGGCGGTGCCGAGGCTTGCGGCGCGCCGGATGGCGTCGTGGGCGGCTGCGTCCACGTCGGCGACGCTGCAGCACGAGGTGGCGGTGATCGCCGGCGGGTCGAGTCCGGTGGCGGCCGTGCACAACGCGACGATCAACCGCTGACGTCCGCCGCAGCAGGTTCGGGCCGCCGGCGCGGCGCGGCTCAGGCGTGCCAGTGGAACGTGAGCTCGTGCTTGTTGTGGTGGAGGTGCAGCACGTGGGCGCCGGGGATGGCGGCGAACTCGCGCACGATGCCGTGGTCGGTGAGGCCCTGGAACTTGATCGTGGCGATCAGGTTGGCGACGGTGCCGGCGTCGATCCAGCGTTCGACGAGGCCGAGCAGCCGGCGCGGGTAGCAGATGATGTCGCTGCACCACCAGTCCACCGGCGGCAGGTCGCGCGGGTCGAGCGCGAACGCGGATCCCTCGCGCCACCGCACGTTCGGCAGGCGGGCGACGTGGTCGGCGAGCGGTGCCTTGTCGACCGCGGTGACGGACGCGCCGGTGTGGGCGAGCACCCAGGTCCAGCCGCCGGGGCTGGCGCCGAGGTCGAGGCAGGTCTCCCCCGCCGCCGGCCAGCGCCGCAGGCGCACGAACGCCTCGTACAGCTTCAGGTAGGCGCGGCTCGGTGGGCCGTCGCGGTCCTCGACGAGTCGGGCCTCGCCGTTGGGGAACGGGCTCGTGCAGCGGGTGGCGGCGAGCAGAAGGTCGGGTTCGAGCAGCGTCCACGAACCGAGCGGTGCGTCGGGCACCACGTCGCCGAGCTCCACGGGCCGGGCCGACACGTGCGGCAGCTTCTCGGCGATCAGCTTCGCCCGGCCGCCGTGCACGGGCGCGTACATCGCCCAGTTGCGCTGGCGGTCGCGCAGTTCCTTCGCCGCGTGGCCGATGGAGGTGATGCGGATCTCCTCCACGTCGTGCCACGTGTTGGCCGCCCAGGCGGCCTCGATCGGCGGGTCGCTGCTGAGCACCAGCCGCCCGTGGGGGCGGCGGGCGGGTCGCACGCCGGCGGCGGCGAGCTCGTCGCGCAGCTCGTGCTCCAGGTCGACCGGAGCGAGGTACCCGGTGAGCGTCACGCCGCCCATCCTGGCGCACCCGCACCGGGCGGGTGGTGTCCGCCACAGCCTCGATCGGTCACCGTGAGCTTGACCGGCTTGACTTGACCGGCTTGACGTGACCGGGTCGGCCGGTACGCTCGACGCATGAGCACCACCCCCGTCGACGTGACCGTCAAGGCGTTCGAGGCCGAGCTGCGCCGGCAGGTGGCGGTCCACGGCGCGTTGGCGGGCGACCCCGACGAGCTCGGCCGGCGTGCCGCCCGCACCGTCACCGCCGGAGCGGCGTGGGCGGCGGAGGTCGGCCCGTTCCACGACACGGCC
>WLDE01000267.1 GCA_009704985.1 Actinomycetota bacterium
GACCTCGGCGTCGTCGCCCGCGTGCCCAGCCGCGGGGCGCTCCCCTCGGGCCTGCCGGCCGCCATCGTCCAGGCCGAGCGGCGGGCCCGCATCCTCGCCCGGCACACCGGTGAACGCGGCGCCGACCACGCCGATGTCGACGTGCTCACCGACGCTCGGCCCACCCCACGGGTGGAGGCGGCCACGCGTGAGCTGCGGGTGGTGCTCGAGGAGATCGCCAAGCTCCGCCAGAGCCGTCGCCTGCCCGAGATCCTGCGCACCGTCGGCGAGCCCGGTGCCCTCGCCGACGCCGTGGTCACGTGGGCCGAGCTCGACGCCGGGGTCCGTGCGCGCACGCTCCACGCCGTCGACCTCGACGAGCGCATCACCCTCGTCGCCGACTGGGCTCGCGACCACCTCGCCGAGCTGCAGGTGACCGCCCAGATCCGCGCCGACGTCACCGAGGGCGTCGACAAGCAGCAGCGCGAGTACCTGCTGCGCCAGCAGCTCGCCGCCATCCGCAAGGAGCTCGGCGAGGGCGACGACGACGTCGTCGGTCAGTACCGCGCCCGGCTCGAGGAGCTGCGGCCGCACCTCGCCGAGAAGGTCGCGACCTTCGTCGCGAAGGAGATCGACCGGCTCGAGCGGATGAGCGCCCAGAGCCCCGAGCACTCGTGGGTCCGCACCTGGCTCGACCGCATCCTCGAGCTTCCCTGGGCCACCCGCACCGACGACCAGCTCGACCTGGGCGTCGCCCGCGACGTCCTCGACGCCGACCACTACGGCCTCGACGACGTGAAGGACCGCATCGTCGAGTTCCTCGCGGTGCGCAAGCTCCGCCACGACCGCGACGTCGCCGACACCACCCGCGGTGCGGGCACGGTCATCACCCTCGTCGGGCCTCCCGGTGTGGGCAAGACCAGCCTGGGCGAGTCGATCGCCCGGGCGATGGGTCGCAACTTCGTGCGCGTCGCCCTCGGCGGCGTGCGCGACGAGGCCGAGATCCGCGGCCACCGTCGCACCTACGTCGGCAGCCAGCCCGGCCGCATCGCCCGGGCGATCATCGAGGCCGGCAGCATGAACCCGGTCGTGCTGCTCGACGAGGTCGACAAGCTCAGTGCCGGCGGCTGGAGCGGCGATCCCACCGCGGCGCTGCTCGAGGTGCTCGACCCCGCCCAGAACCACACGTTCCGCGACCACTACCTCGAGGTCGAGCTCGACCTCAGCCAGGTGGTGTTCATCGCCACGGCCAACGTCGCCGACACGATCCCCGCGCCTCTGCTGGATCGCATGGAGCTCGTCCGCCTCGACGGCTACACCGAGGACGAGAAGGTGTTCATCGCCGAGCGCTACCTGCTGCCCCGACAGCTCGAGCGCGCCGGACTGCGGCCCGACGAGGTGGCGGTGAGCGAGGCAGCGGTGCGTGCCGCGATCACCGGCTACACCCGCGAAGCCGGTGTCCGCTCGCTCGAGCGTGAGCTCGGCAAGCTGTCGCGCAAGGTGGCCGCCGCGCTCGCCACCGGTCGCCGCGAGGCGCCGATCACCGTCGACGCGGCCGACGTGCGCGAGTGGCTCGGCCGGCCGAAGGTCGACGACGAGGTGCCCGAGCGCACCGACGTGCCCGGCGTGGCCACCGGCCTCGCCGTCACGGGCGCCGGCGGCGACGTGCTGTTCATCGAGACCACGGCGTTCCCGCTGCCCGGCGACACCGGCACCGGCGAACCCACGCTCACCCTCACCGGCCAGCTCGGCGACGTGATGAAGGAGAGCGCGCAGATCGCGCTGAGCTTCGTGCGCTCGCACGCCGACGAACTGGGCGTCGACCCGGACACGCTCGCCAAGCGGGTGCACGTCCACGTGCCCGCGGGTGCGGTGCCGAAGGACGGCCCGTCGGCGGGCATCACGATGACCACCGCGCTGGTGAGCCTGCTCACCGGCAAGGTCGTCAAGCCGGCGGTGGGCATGACCGGCGAGATCACGCTGCAGGGCAAGGTGCTGCCGATCGGCGGGGTGAAGCAGAAGGTGCTCGCCGCCCATCGAGCCGGGCTCACCGAGGTGGTGCTGCCCAAGCGCAACGGCCCCGATCTCGACGACGTGCCCGAGAAGGTCCGCGAGCAGATGACGTTCCACCTCGCCGACACCTACGCCGACGTGTTGCGCGCGGCGTTCGCCTGATCCCCCCGCTCCGACGGGTGCGGCACGACCCCCCGCAGTGACCTAACGTCGCCGCCGTGCAGCACCCGTCGGAACCCGCCGGCACCCCCGCGCCGTTCAACCCCGTCGCGGCCTGGGGCGAGGTGCGCCAGCTCGGCTACGTCGTGCCCGCCGATCGTCTGCAGCACCACCTCGAGCACTGGGGTCGGACGATGGGGCTCGGCCCCTGGTTGGTGGTCGAGCACCCGCCGGTCACCGAGTTCGTCCATCGGGGGCAGCCGGGTGAGCTCGACTTCACGATCGCGATCGCGCACCTGGGCGCACTCCAGGTGGAGTTGATCGCGCAGCACGACGACCAGCCGTCCACCTACCTCGACTTCCTCGAGCGCAACCCCGACGGTGGCCTCCACCACGTCGCGTGGTGGCCCGACGACATGGACGCGGCGGAGGCCCTCGCCGCCTCGGCCGGATGGGAGCTGTGGAGCGGCGGCCGCATCGGACCGCAGGGTCGCTTCCGCTACTACCTCACCGAGACCCATCCCGGCACGGTGATCGAACTCGCGGAGGTGACCGGTCGGCGGCTCGAGTACTTCGAGCGCCAGTTCACCGCCTGGAGCCGGACGTACGACCCGCGTACGGATCCGTTGTTCGTCGTGCGGAACTGAGGAGCGGCTCCTCAGGGCCGCTCGACGGCGTGGGCGCACACCGCCCACATGTCGTTCGCACCTCCGACCCCGCCGTCGCCGGCACCGATGCCCGGCCAGCCCGCACCCTCGGCACCCTCCGCCTCCCCGTGTCGCGTCCGCCGTGACACCGTCCACCCGGATGGGCGGAGACGATGCCGGTTCCGGCGCATCAGCCGCCCGTCGCCGGTCCCCGACGGCCGTTCTAGGCTGGGGGAATGTCGCACCTGTCGAACGTCTGGTTCTCCGTCACCCCACTCCAGGTGGCCAGCGGCCACGGCTGCTGGGTCACCACCACCGATGGCGAGGAGTACCTCGACTTCGCCGCCGGCATCGCCGTGAACTCCACCGGCCACGCCCACCCGAAGGTCGCCAAGGCCATCGCGGATCAGGCCCAGCGGTTCATCCACGCCCAGGTGAACGTCTTCAAGCACGACCTGCTCGAGCCGCTCGCCGCGAAGCTCGCCGAGCTCACGCCCGCCGGCATCGACACCTTCTTCTTCGCCAACTCCGGCGCCGAGATCACCGAGGCGTCGATCAAGCTCGCGAAGCAGGCCACCAAGCGCCCGAACGTCGTGGTGTTCAGCGGCAGCTTCCACGGCCGCACCCACCTCGCGATGGCGATGACCACGTCGAAGACGGTGTACCGCGCCGGCCACGCCCCGCTGCCGTCGGGCATCTTCGTGGCGCCGTACCCCGATCCGCTGGCCGCCGACCAGGACGCCGAGGTCGCGGCCGCGCTGCACGGCTTCGACCACCTCCTGAAGGCGATGTCCGCGCCGGACGAGACCGCCGCGGTGATCCTCGAGCCCGTGCTCGGCGAGGGCGGCTACGTGCCCGCTCCGCCCGCGTTCATCCACGGCCTCGTCGAGCGCTGCCGCCAGCACGGCATCCTCTTCATCGCCGACGAGGTGCAGAGCGGCTTCGGCCGCACCGGGAAGATGTTCGCCGTCGAGCACTACGGCATCGAGCCCGACATCATCTGCATGGCCAAGGGCATCGCCAGCGGCTTCCCGTTCGCCGCGTTGGGCACCCGTCGCGAGCTCGACGACAGGTGGCCGACGGGCAGCCACGGCGGCACCTACGGCGGCAACTCCATGGGCTGCGCCGCGGCGCTCGCCACGATCGAGATCATGAGCGATCCGGCGTTCCTGGAGAACGTGAACGCACGCGGCGAGCAGCTGCAGGCCGGCATCCGCGAGCTGCAGGCCGAGCACGAGGTGATCGCGCAGGTGCGCGGCCTCGGCCTGATGGTGGGCACCGAGTTCACGGACCCGGCCCGCGTGGCGGCCATCACGAAGCACTGCCTCGAGGAAGGGCGGCTCATCCTGATGAACGCGGGCACCTACGGGCGCACGCTGCGCTGGATGCCGCCGCTCGTGGTCACCGAGGGCGAGATCGACCTCGCCCTCGCCGCCTTCTCGGCGGCGCTGAAGGCCACGGCCTGACCCGCACCCGTTCCGCCCGTTCCGCTCGTCACGTTCCACCGATCCCATGCCCCGTCTCGACGCCGAGCGCATCGCGATCTTCCGCGACCTGTGCCTCACCACGGCGGCCATGCGCCGCCGGATCGACGCGGACCTGATCGCGGAGTTCGACATCCCGCTCGCGTGGTTCGAGGTGATGGCGGCGCTGCAGCGTCACGGCGGGTCGATGCGGGTGAACGAGCTCTGCACCGAGCTCGGTGAGGTGCCCTCCAGCCTCAGCCGCCGGCTCGACCGCATGGAGGAGGCGGGTCACATCGCGCGTGAGGTGCCGTCCGCGTCGGAGGACCGCCGCGCGGTGTCGGTGGTGCTCACCCGCGACGGCCGGTCGTTCTGGCGTGACGCCAACGTGATCTTCCGGCGGTCGGTGCAGGCCAACTTCGCCCGTGTGGTCACCGAGAGCGACCTCCACGCGATCCAGCGGCTCCTGTCGAAGCTCACACGCTGACCGAGCCGCTGACCGAGCCGCTGACCGAGCCGCTGACGGCGTGCTGACCGCGTGCTGACCGAGCACTGACCGAGCACTGACCGAGCACTGATCGTCTGGTCGTTCCGAAGTCGACCCACTTTGGGCTGTCACCGAGGAGCCCCTGCCGGACATCAAGGAGAGGTGATGACGTCGCATCGCGCCGAGGGGACCGCCGCCGAGCGATCTCCCGACGCGCACGCACGCTTCACCCGGCTGGTGCACGAGCACCAGCGGTCGCTCTTCGCACACGTCCGGGTGGTCTATCCCCACGTCGACGCGGACACGGTGGTGAACGAGGCGTTCACCGCCGCGTGGCAGCGCATCGACGACGTCCCCGAGGTGGGGACGGGTACCTGGCTGCGGTCCGCGGCCCGGTACGTGGTGATGAACCGCCGTCGGGGCGAGCGTCGGTGGCAGGCGCTGAACGACCGAGTCGCACGGCTCGAGCCGGTCGGCCACGTCCCCGCACCCGACCACGAGGCGGGCCTCCAGCTGCGGCTGGTGCTCGACGCGCTGGCCTCGCTCTCGCCGGCCGATCGCGAGGTGCTGCTGATGACGGCGCTCGACGACCTCTCGCCGGACGACGTGGCCGAGATCCTCGGCATCTCGCCGAGCGCCGCGAAGGCGCGGGTGTCGCGTGCGCGGTCGCGCCTGCGTGCGGCGATCACGACCGGGTCCGGCCCCTCACACGACGCATTCCAGGAAGGTGGATCCTGATGCCCGAACCCTTCGATCCGGTCGACGTGCTGCAGACGCACGTGCGCGCCGTCGCGCTCCTCGAGCGCCCGCGTGACGACCCGGACGACCTGATCGCGCGGATCACGAGCGCGGCGGTGTCCGCGACCGTGGTGCCGTTGCGGACCCCTCGCCGGCGGAGGTGGTGGGTGGCGGGTGCCGCGACCACCATCGTCGTCGTCGGGGGAGCCGGCGTCGCGGCGATGATCGGCGCCCGGCCGGACGAGCAGATCCTCGACGTGGTGTGCCGCTCGACCGCCGATCGCTCCGGATCGGGCCTGGCCGTCGTGGCCGGCACCGACCCGATCGGCGCCTGCGTCGAGCTGTGGCGCTCGGGTGCGATGTCCGAGCAGGCCGGTGCCGTGGACACGGGTGACGTGGTGCCGCGGCTGGTGGCGTGCACCGGGCCGGGCCGGCCGGTCGAGGTGTACCCGCTCGCCGAGGGCACCGGCTGCGCCACCCTGGGACTGCTCGACGCCGACGTGACCGCGAACGTCGACGATCCGGTCGTCGAGCTGCAGGAGATCGCCGCCTCGCTGTACGGGTCAGGGGTCTGCACGTCGTCCGAGGAGCTGTTCCGGTCCATGGAAGATGCCCTGAAGACGCTCGAACTCGTCGACTGGACGGCGGTGGTCGACGGCGACGCGAAGTGCGCGGTCGCTGCGATCGACCCGAGCCGGTTGGTCGTTCGCATTGCGCCGGATCCCCTCGGCCCACCAACACAGGAGGAACCATGAGAGCCCCCATTCTCGCCGTTCTCGCTCTGATCTCGCTGCCGGTCACCACCGTGCACGCACTCGAGACGACGACCCCGTCGACGACACCGGAACCGCCGAGCGACCCCGAGCCCTGGATCGCCGACTTCGAGGGGATCGAGATCGACCTCCGCGACGGCTGGGACGGTGCCAGGGCGTGCCTCACCGACGGGGTCACCACCGAGTGCTTCGACACCGAGGCCGAGATGCTCGCCGCGGCCGGCGTGTCGGCCACCGCCCCGCCGCCGTCGCCGTCGCCGGCGGGCAGCGGCTTCCGGCGCTCGTCGTGCTCGTCGTTCCTGCGGCTCTACAGCGGCAGCTACTACAA
>WLDE01000268.1 GCA_009704985.1 Actinomycetota bacterium
GTGGGTGCTGTGCCAGCGCCAGGCGCTGGCGACGATCTCGTCGAGGCCGTGGGTGGCGCGCCAGCCGAGCACGGCCTCGATGCGGGCGGGGTCGGCGTAGGTGCTGACCGGGTCGCCCGCACGGCGACCGACGATCTCGTGCGGCACGGGGCGACCGGCGATCCGCTCGGTCGCACGGATCACGTCGAGGACGCTGCTGCCGACGCCGGTGCCGACGTTGAGCGACACCGTCTCGCCGCCCGTCGCGAGGTGGTCCAGCGCGCGCACGTGTGCGTCGGCGAGGTCCTCGACGTGGATGTAGTCGCGGATGCAGGTGCCGTCGGGGGTGGGGTAGTCGTCGCCGAACACCTGGACGGGCGGCCGCTTGCCGAGCGTCGCCTTCATCACGAGCGGGATCAGGTTGAGCGACTGCGTCCAGTCCTCGCCGATCACGGCGTCCTCGCTGGCGCCGGCCGCGTTGAAGTACCGCAGGTTCACGGCGCGCAGCCCGTTGGTGACGCCGTACCAGCCGAGGATCCGCTCGACCATCGCCTTGGTCTCGGCGTAGACGCTCTCGGGGTGGATCGGGGCGTCCTCGGTGACCGGCACGGTGGGCGGCGTGCCGTTCACCGAGCAGCTCGAGGAGAACACGATCTCGCGGACGTCGGCCGCGAGCATCGCCTCGACGAGGTCGACGGTGCCGGCGACGTTGTTGAGCCAGTACTTCTCGGGCCGCTGCATCGACTCGCCGACGTTCTTGTAGGCGGCGAAGTGGACGACGGCGGTGACGCCGCGCTCGCGGCACAGGTCGGTGACCAGCGTCCGGTCGCGGATGTCGCCCACCACCAGGTCGGCGCCGAGCAGGGCGGCGCGGTGGCCGAGCTCCAGGGTGTCGAGGACGACCACGTCACGTCCGCGGTCGCGCAGCATGCGGACGGTGTGCGAGCCGATGTAGCCGGCTCCGCCGGTCACGAGGGTGGTCATGGGGATCTCCAGGATGGGGTCGCGTCGGGTGCCGCCGCGGGTGTCGACGCCGGTGTCGACGCGGTCGTACCGAGGGCGAGTGTACGAGCGGGGGTCAGATCCGTTCGTTCGCCCGGTACCACTGGATCATCCGGCCCAGTCCCTCGCGGAGCGACACGGTGGGGGTCCAGCCGTAGGTGGAGGTGGCCAGGGTGGTGTCGGGCCGCCGCTGCAGCGGGTCGCCTTCGCGTTCCGAGGGCAGTGGCACGGAGACGATCTCGCTCGACGAGCCGGTGAGCTCGACGACCAGCTCGGCGAGCTGGCGCATCGTGAACTCACCGGGGTTGCCGACGTTCACGGGGCCGGTGATCGGGCCGTCGAGCACGGCGATCAGCCCGGCGACCTCGTCGCTCACGTGGCAGAAGCTCCGCGTCTGCGAGCCGTCGCCGTGGAGGGTGATCGGCTCGCCGCGCAACGCCTGGACCACGAAGGTGTTCACCACGCGTCCGTCGAGCGGTGGCATCCGCTCGCCGTAGGTGTTGAAGATCCGCACGATGCGGACCTCGAGTCCGTGCACGCGGTGGTACGCCATCGTGATCGCCTCGGCGAACCGCTTCGCCTCGTCGTAGCAGCTGCGCGGTCCGATCGAGCTGACGTTGCCCAGGTACGTCTCCGGCTGCGGGTGCACGAGCGGGTCGCCGTACACCTCGCTCGTCGACGCGAGGAAGAAGCGGGCCCGATGGTCGACCGCGAGGTCGAGCAGACGGCGGGTCCCTGTCGAGCCGACCTCGAGGATCTTGAGTGGCATCGTCGCGAAGTCGTTCGGTGACGCAGGGCTCGCCAGGTTCAGCACGGTGTCGAACCGCTGCCCGGTGATCGCGTCGGGCATCGGCAGCGTGACGTCGTGCTCGACGAGCGTGAAGCGCGGGTGCTCGGCGAGGTGGGCGAGGTTCTGACGACGGCCCGTGCAGAAGTCGTCGACGATCATGACCGTGTCGCCACGTGCGAGCAGTGCGTCGGCGAGGTGCGACCCGATGAACCCGCCGCCGCCCGCGAGGAGGTGGTGCTGCATCAGCGGCCGATGCCCAGGTGGGTGAACCCGGCGTGGTTCCAGGCCGTGCGTTCCAGGAGGTTGCGTCCGTCGATCACGACTCGCCCGGGCATCTTCGACGCCACGAGCTTCGGATCGATCCAGCGGAAGTCGTCCCACTCGGTCAGGACGGCGAGCACGTCGGCCCCGTCGGCGGCGGCGTACGCGTCGGCGCACACCTCGACACCGGCGGGCACACCCGGCTTCATCGCCTCGACCGTGGGGTCGAACGCCTGCACCCGCGCGCCCTCGCCGAGCAGGCGGTGGATGATCGAGATCGACGGCGAGTCGCGGAGGTCGTCGGTGCGGGCCTTGAAGGTGAGACCCCACACCCCGACGGTCTTGCCGGCGAGCGACCCGCCGGCGGCGGCGCGGATCTTGCCGGCGACACGGTCGAACTGCTCGTCGTTGACGGCGATCACCCCGGCGAGGAGGTCGAACCGGTAGCCCGCCTCGTTGGCGATCTTGAGCAGTGCTCGCGAGTCCTTCGGGAAGCAGTTGTGTGCGACGAGTCCGCCCGTGGTGACCACGGTGTGGTTCGCCGCGACCTCGACCGAGTACACCCGCTGCTCGGCCGGTCGTCGAGTCGCCTCGATCACACGTACCCAGGCGGTGCCCTTGCGGTCGAGCTGGTAGCCGGTCGGGGCGATGCGCTTGGACTGACGACCGATGTGACGGGCCACGTCCGCGCGCTCGTGCGCCTCGAGCAACCACAACGCGCCTTCGATCTGATCCGCACCCGAGATCACCAGCCAATGCGTGTCGACCGTGCTCTTCGAGGTGCGCGCCACCTTGTGCCGGGCGACCACACCGAGCTCACCGAGCAGCCGGAGCATGCCGTCCGCCAACTGCGGGGACACCGTGCCGTACTCGAGCGCGACCGACGGGCCACCGTTCAGCAACGACCAGGACCCGTCGCCGGCCCACAGCCCACGCAACAGCGCCTGCTTCGCCGACTCCGACGCCTCCCAGATCTGATCCGGAATCCGGTGGTCGTAGCAGTTCGTCCCGCTGCCCAGCTCGTGCTCGAACCAGGCGGCGAGCACGCGGGAGGAGATGGAGACCTGCAGCGTGGTGGTGAGTCGGCGAACGGTCACCTTCACACCGAGGCTGCGCCAGTAGTCGGCGACCAGGTCGGCGAGGTGCTGCTCGTCGGTCGGATGGAACGACCAGCAGACCCGCTTCCGGGCTCCGTCGGAGCCGATGTGTCCTTCGGCCAGGTAGAGGCCGATCACCTCCCAGCACTCGTCCGACAGCACGATCTCGGCTGGGACGTAGGTTCCGTTGGTCGCAGTACCCACATGCCCCTCACGTGTCGAGAGGCCGAGTTCGAGGATCTCGTTCAGTCGCATCGTGCGGCTGCGTCGGGTGTCCCAGCGCCGCGGGCCGGGAAGCCGTCCGTCGACCGATCGGGCGCGAGCTGCCTGCTGCTCGGACAACCTCACGATGAGGTCCGACGGCGCGAGGCCGGCGATCGCCGCCGCCCGGTGGACGGACGACGTGTTCGAGATGTCCGTGTCGATGAGTGGTTGGCCGAGGGAGATGGGGAGCCAGTCGGCGTCGGTGAGTTCCCCCGCCAGCTTGATCGTCGTGGTGTCGCCGTCGCGCACGACCATCGGATGGTCGGCGGTGACCGTGAGCCGCCGACCCATCTTGGTCCGGATGTCGACCATGTCGCCGCGATAGGGACGTTCGGAGATCCCGAGCGCCGGCATGAACTCCGGCATGATCTGGCCCTCGCGCCAGCTGAGCACCTCGAGACCATCGAGCTCGACCGTGGACAGTTCGTCGAATCGGACCAGGCGCGGTCCGTCGACGTCGGCGACGAGCAACGTCTCGGCTCCGTCGAAGCAGCTCCCACCCCACCCCGGGCCGGGGCGGAGGAACTCGGTGCCGATGCGCTTGTCGTAGCCCATGCCCACGACGACGTCGTTGACGTCGGCGCCGACGCCTTCGCAGATGGCCGCGATCGCGTTGATGAAGCTGAGCTTGGTGGCGAGGAACGCGTTGGCCGCGTACTTGATCGTCTCGGCCGATGCCGGGTCGGTGACGATCACCTGGGCGCGGACGTTGTCGTAGAGCTTGCCGACGGTGATCGCGGCGGAACGGTCGTCGCACCCGACCACCACGCGGTCGGGCCGGAGGAAGTCGTCGACCGCGGAGCCCTCGCGGAGGAACTCGGGGTTGCTCACCACGCGGACGTCGGGGCGCTTCAGCACTCGCTCGACCACCTTGGTGCTGCCCACCGGCACGGTGGACTTGTTCACCACGATCGACTCGTAGGGCAGCACGGGCGCGATCTCGGCGGCTGCCGCCTCGACGTAGCTGAGGTCGGCGGAGCCGTCCTCGCCCTGCGGAGTGGGCACGCACAGGAAGGCGATCTCGCAGTCCTCGACGGCGGCCGCGGCGCCGAGGACGAAGCGCAGGTTGTCTCGACGCAGGCCCTCGGCCACGAGAACGTCGAGGCGGTGCTCGACGATCGGGACCTCGCCACGGTTGAGACGCTCCACCTTGTCGGCGTCGATGTCGGCGCACACGACGTCGTGGCCGAGGTGGGCGAAGCAGGCGCCGGTGGTGAGACCGACATAGCCGGTGCCGATGATGGCGAGGCGAGTCACGGCCGAGAGGCTATCCAGCCCGGGTCGGCGGTGCCCGGTGTCAGGACTCGGGTCGATCGGGCTCCGAGGCTCGATCGGGCATGCCTGCACCTCCGAGCGCCGGCCGGCGCTCGGACGCCGACATCACCACGAGCACGGCCAACACGACGACGAGCACGGCGTTGATCGCGATCAGCGTCAGCGGTGCCACCGACGGACGCCAGGGGAGCGGCTCGTCGAGCCAGACCTTGCCGCTCGCACCCACCGAGAACCGCCGCAGCATCTGCCAGAACGCTGCGACCTCGGCCACCACGAAGCAGCTCGCGACGACCACCCCGATGCCGACCGACACGCGTCGTCCGATCTCGGCAGGTCGCCGGTCGAGCCAGCGCTGCCAGCCGAGCATCCCGAGCACCGACAGCATCGCGAACAGCGGCAGCGTGTAGCGGCCCTGCCAGATGAGCCCGGCGGAACGCGCGGTCACGACGTTGACCGCGATCGGCACCACGATCACGCCGGCAGCGACGAGCGCGGTGGCGACCAGGAGGCGCGGTTCCCGGGACAGCACCGCGCCGGCGATCGCGACCACCGTGACGAGCGCGAACAGGAGGTACACGAACCACGGCAGTCGGGTGTCGAGCCAGCCGAGGATGCCGACCATCTGCCGCAGGTACTCCGGTGTGCGCTCCCACGAGGCCTGCACGACGTCCCAGGTGCTCGCATCGGTCGCGAGGCGCGGGTCTTCCGCCTCTGCGCCGGCGTAGCGCGACCACGCGACCAGCACGACCACGGCCGCGGCGGTGATGCCGAGCGCCGGCACGAGGAACGGTCGCACCAGGAAGCGGCGCACGCCGGCGACGCCGAGCACGACGGCCACCACCACGGCGCCCGCCAGCAGCCAGATGGCACTGGCGAACCGCGAGAGCAGCAGCATCGCCGCCACGCCACCGACGAGCAGCCCCCCGAGTCGGGTCGGTGCTCGTTCGTGGCCTGCGTGGAGGCAGAGCGTCCACAGCAGCAGGAAGCCGGCGACCTCGAAGCCGTTGGGGTTCACCGACCCCGACAGGAACAGGGTCATCGGTGCGAGCCCGAGGAGCAGGAGCGGACTCGTGCGCCCCGCGGGTGAGCGCCGTGCGACCGCGATCGCTGCGGCGATCAGCGCCGCACACAGCGCAGCGCCGATGGCGCGGTACGCACGCTGACTCGTGTCCTGGTCCAGCAGCCGAGCCCCGCCACCGACCACCCCGTACCAGAACGGCGGGTACACCGCCGCGGTGGACTCACCGGCACCCACGCGCCCCGGTGTCTCGCACGAGACCGGGACCTCGGCCTGGAAGATCCAGCACATGATCCCCGGTGACTGACCCATCTCCTCGGGGACCTCGAAGCGGCGGATGTTCGACATCTCCTCGCTGAGCCGTTCGCCCGTCGCCTGCCCGTGGGCGGTGCCGTAGGCCTTGTACAGGTGGGCCGGTTCGTCCGGCGACGCGAACAGCGGCATCCCGATCGTCCACGTGAGGAGCAGACCGAGCAGCACCGCGAACACGGCGATGTCCGCGCCAACCCGGCGGGAGGTCACCGGCTGGTCCCCGGCCGGTGGGGCAGATCGAACGTCGTGCCCGTCAGCAGGATCGTGCAGGCCCGGAGCATCGACTGCACCAACGCGTACAGGTCGGCCGACGGCCGACCGCCCTGGCGCTCGCGCATCTCGACGGGGATCTCGCCCAGCCGGTAGCCGCGCCGGGCCGCCACGAGCACGGCTTCGAAGGTGTCGCCCAGGTAGTGGGCGGGGAAGTCGGCGGCGAAGGCGTCGAGCAGCGGCCGGCGGATCGCACGGAACCCGGACGTCGGGTCGCTGATGCGCACCCCGCCACTCACGCGGATGACCAGCCGGAGCAGTCGAACGCACAGCATGCGCACCGACCGCATCCGGTAGCGACCCTCGCCGAGGAA
>WLDE01000026.1 GCA_009704985.1 Actinomycetota bacterium
CCCTAAGTTCGACACCCGCAGATGGCAGCGGTGCGTGGCGCGGATGGTCAGTTCCGGGTGTGCGCGCCGCTCGCGGCGGAGCGGTCGGTGTCTCGACGCCGGTCCACGACGCCGTGGCGTGACCCCGGGCTGTGGGGCGAGGGCTTCGGACCTGTGACCGCGCACCGTTGCCACGCTGCGAGTTCGTGCGAGTCCCACGGTGGTCGGCCGGCCCGGCCGCCGCACCGTCGGCCGAGGGGTCGCCGGTGCGGTCGTCGCCGGGTCCGTCCACCCCGGCGACGGGAACAAGAAGCGGGCGAGCAGTCGTTGACAGTCGTGTAACTACAGTGCTGTAATCTTCCAACCTCTTGTGGGTGGTCGCCGTCGTGGGGGCCGTTGACCACCACATCTTGTGGTCGAGAGTGTCTGTAGTTCGTCAAGAAAAAGGGAGCATCCATGTCTCTGGCGCCCGAGCGTCTGTCCATCGGCATCACGCGTCACTTCACGACGCCGGGCGTCCACCCGTACGACCAGGTCGTGTGGGAGCGGCGTGACGCGCGCATCTCGAACTGGAAGGACGGCTCGGTCGCGTTCGAGCAGCTCGACGTCGAGTTCCCCGCCACCTGGTCGCTGAACGCCACGAACATCGTCGCCCAGAAGTACTTCCGCGGCACCCTCGGCACGCCCGAGCGCGAGACCTCGCTGCGCCAGGTGATCGACCGCGTGGCCGACACCATCACCACGTGGGGCATCGAGGGCGGCTACTTCGTCGACGCCGACGAGGCCGAGTCGTTCCGCAACGAGCTGAAGTTCATCCTCGTCACCCAGCGGGCGGCGTTCAACAGCCCGGTGTGGTTCAACATCGGCGTGAAGGGCGTGCCGCAGCAGGCCAGCGCCTGCTTCATCCTGTCGGTCGACGACACGATGGACGGCATCCTCAACTGGTACCGCGAGGAGGGCGTGATCTTCAAGGGCGGCTCGGGCTCGGGCGTCAACCTGTCGAAGATCCGCTCCAGCTACGAGCTGCTCAACGGCGGCGGCACCGCGTCGGGTCCGGTCAGCTTCATGCGCGGCGCCGACGCCTCGGCCGGCACGATCAAGAGCGGCGGCAAGACCCGCCGTGCAGCGAAGATGGTCATCCTCAACGTCGACCACCCCGACGTCGAGGAGTTCGTGTGGTGCAAGGCGCGTGAGGAGCGCAAGGCCCGCGTGCTGCGCGACGCGGGGTTCGACATGGACCTCGACGGCGCCGACAGCTTCTCGATCCAGTACCAGAACGCGAACAACTCGGTGCGCGTCACCGACGACTTCATGCAGGCCGTCGTCGACGACACCGACTGGACGTTCCGTGCGGTCACCGACGGCTCGCCGGTGCGCACCGTGCGCGCCCGCGACCTGTGGCGCCAGATCGCCACCGCCGCGTGGGAGTGCGCCGACCCCGGCCTGCAGTTCGACACCACGATCAACAGGTGGCACACCGCGCACGCGGCCGGCCGGATCAACGGCTCGAACCCCTGCAGCGAGTACATGCACATCGACAACTCGGCCTGCAACCTCGCCTCGATCAACCTGCTGAAGTACCTCGACCTCGACTCGGTGGGCGACGACAGCTTCGACGTCGAGGCCTACATGCACACCGTCGAGGTCGTGTTCACGGCGCAGGAGATCCTCGTCGGCCGCGCCGACTACCCGACGGAGAAGATCGGCGAGAACAGCCGCAAGTTCCGCCAGCTCGGCATCGGCTACGCCAACCTCGGTGCGCTGCTCATGGCGCTCGGTCTGCCCTACGACTCGGTGGAGGGGCGTGCCTGGGCCGCCTCGCTCACCTCGCTCATGACGGGCCACAGCTACGCCACGAGCGCCCGCACGGCCAGCCGCATGGGCCCGTTCGCCGGCTTCGCCGACAACGAGGCCTACATGCTCAACGTGCTGCGCATGCACCGCGACGCGAGCTACGAGATCGAGGGCGCCGACGTCGTGCCCGCCGCGCTGGTCGCCGCTGGCCAGCAGGCGTGGGAGTCGGCCGTGCGTGACGGCGAGGAGTACGGCGTGCGCAACAGCCAGGCGTCCGTGCTCGCCCCGACCGGCACCATCGGTCTGATGATGGACTGCGACACCACCGGCATCGAGCCCGACCTCGGCCTGTGCAAGATGAAGAAGCTCGTCGGTGGCGGCACCATGGTGATCGTCAACCAGACGATCCCGCGGGCCCTGCGCCGCCTCGGCTACAACGCCCAGCAGGTCGACGAGATCATCGCCTACATCGACCACGAGAAGAGCATCCTCGGCGCCCCGCACCTCGCCGCAGCGCACGTGCCGGTGTTCGCCTGCTCGATGGGCGACAACACGATCCACTACGAGGGCCACGTCCGGATGATGGGTGCGGTGCAGCCGTTCCTGTCGGGTGCGATCTCCAAGACCGTGAACATGCCCGAAGAGGCCACGATCGAGGACATCGAGGAGCTCCACCTGCTGTCCTGGAAGCTCGGCCTCAAGGCGGTCGCCATCTACCGCGACAACTGCAAGGTCGCCCAGCCCCTCAGCACCGCCAAGAAGGACGGCGCGGAGGCCGACGACGCGGTCGAGGCACCGGTCGCGCAGGCCACCCAGGTGATCGAGAAGATCGTCGAGCGCGTCGTGCACCAGCCGATCCGTCAGAAGCTGCCGCGCAGCCGTCGTGGTCGCACGTTCGAGTTCCGCGTGGCCGACTGCAAGGGCTTCGCCACGATCGGCGAGTACGAGAGCGGCCAGCCGGGCGAGATCTTCCTCACCGTGTCGAAGCAGGGCTCCACGCTCAGCGGCATCATGGACGCCTTCGCGAAGAGCATCAGCTACGGCCTCCAGTACGGCGTGCCGCTGCGGGCCTTCGTCGAGGCGTTCACCAACATGCGCTTCGAGCCGGCCGGCATGACCGACGACCCGGACATCCGCTTCGCGTCGTCGATCATGGACTACCTGTTCCGCCGCCTGGCGCTGGAGTACATGAGCTACGACGAGCGCGCCGAGCTCGGCATCTTCTCGATCGACGAGCGCCTGCAGCCCACGCTGCCCGGCGTGGAGGAGTCGATCGTCGAGACCCGCACCGGCTCGGAGGTCGTGGCCGACCCGAAGAGCGTGCCGTCGGTGGACGAGTTCGCCGCCCAGCTCGAGCTCGGCGTCGCACCCGCTGCGCCGAACAACGACGTCACCAACCCCGGCGGCATCGCCCGCCCGGAGACGTCGCCGGCACAGATCGCCGCCAAGCCGGCGGTGCGCCACAGCGACGCCCCGATGTGCATGCAGTGCGGGGTGCAGATGGTGCGTGCGGGCAGCTGCCATGCCTGCCCGAGCTGCGGCACCACCAGCGGCTGCAGCTGAGTCCCTCCTCCCTTGCATCTGATGCAACAGAGGTGAGATCCAGCACAAGCGCCTGAACAGGGTGTTCGAGCAGGGAGGATGTCCATGGCGTTGGTCATGGCGTCCTCCCTGTTTCGCGCTCTGAGCAGGGATGTGGTCGACGATCGTGTCGAGCGACACCGAGATGTCGGTGGACGTGACACGCTGAGCCCGGTGGAGTGACATCCGGTACTCGGTGCAGGCGAGGTCGGCGATGACGTACTCGATGGGGAAGAGGAGCGCGTCGAGCCGGTCGTCCTGGACGATCGCTCCGTTGCGGTAGGTACGGATGCGTGACCGGCGCGGGTCGATGCCGCTGACGAGACCGGGCCCGATGGGGGAGAACCCATCCTGCCCCTTGACCCGCAGCATCGATCCGGCGTCGGTGTCCCGGAAGTCGTGAAGGCCGAAGTCGTTGGCGATCGTGAAGCCGGCGATGTGGTCCGCGACCTCGTTCGGTGCGATGTTGCGGGTGGGCCGCCCGATGACGACGGCGAGCTCGCCCTCGAAGTTGAGGAGCGTCGTTCGGCCCGGGCGGGTCACGGTGCCGCGGTGGGCGTTCAAGGTGGTCACCGGCTTCATGAAGTACGTCGGAGCGTCGATCGGTGGCAATCCGAACTCCTGGCGGCGGGAGTCGAAGTTCATGTGCACGCAGATGATCGTGGAGGGCTCGACGGGCGGGAGGTGGATCGCCTCATCGGTGGAGACCACGCGTCCGTCGGGCAGTTCCACGTGGTCGTCCACGACCGTGGTCCACTGGGCGTGCCCGTCGTGGAGGATCCTGCGGATCTCGGTTCGAGGTCCGTCGTAGACGGTCATGGCTGCCCTCCGGGGAGTTCATCGGGGAGTTCATCGGGGCGTTCATCGGGGCGTTCATCGGGGCGTTCATGGATGGTGCCGGCGGTGACGCTGAAGCCGAGCTGCAGGGCCCAGGCCGTGCCGGTCTCGACGGGTGCGAATGCGCCGAGCTCGTGGGCGTCGGTCGTGCAGAGGCTCAGTCGGCTGTCACCCCGCCAGACGGTGCCGATGTGCGGGTCGGTGATGGTCGCGGTGGTGAGCTCGTGCACGCCGGGCCCGGAGGCCTCGATGGTCGGCCAGAGCCGGGTGTGGACGAACGGTTCGAGCACCGCCCGCGGAAGACCGGTCGTCGGTTCGACGAGGTGGATGGTGAGTCCGAACGAGAGCACGGGTCACTGCTTTCGGGGTCGGGGGCGGTCATCGTCGGGGACGAGCGGGGTGTGCATCAGGCCGATGCCGATGATGAAGTGAGGCGCGGGCGCGCACAGATCGATGACCGGAGCTGGGCTGCCCGCCTCGAACGCGGCCGCGGCCGCGGCGATCCAGTGGAGGCACTCGGCTGCGCCGGGGCCGCCTGCGTCGATCATCTCCTCGGTCGTCCAGGTGTCGAATCGGTACGGGTCGTTGCAGGCGATGGCGTCGAGAAAGGAGCGGTCCCAGGCCGGGTTGAGGCGTACGTCGTCGTGCGCGAGCGCCCCCGTCCGGAGCAGGTCGTGCGCCATCTCGGTCAGTAGGCGGACACGCCCGAGCCACTCGTGCCTCGTCATGCCGTCATCCGAGCCGGCCCAACCGTTCGCACCCCCCGAGACGAGGTACGGGGCGATGTCGGGAGCGGCCTCATCGACGGTGAGTCGACGCCGAGCGGGGGTCATCGGACCGGAGTGATCTCGATCGCGACCTGATCACGCTTGCTCGGCATCAGCTGGATCAGGCGGGCGGTGAAGTAGCGGCGCTTCTTGGCGGCCATCACCCTCGGGAGCTCCGTAGCGGGCAGCACGCGGGCCGTGGCGTGGAACGTCGGGCCGGTCACCTTGCCGCGCAAGCTGCATGTGGCGAACTGCACCTGCGGGTTGTTGGCGATGCGCTTGGTCTTCCAGGCCTCGGCTTCGGTCGTGACGACGATCTTGCCATCGAGGATGTTGAACCAGATCGGTGTGGAGACCGCGGTCCTGTCCTTCTTGAACGTCGTCAGCGAGATGCAACGGGCGTTCTCGATCGCAGCGACCGCACCGGGTTCGTCGATGTGCTTCATCGTCGGCTTCAGGCGATCTGCAGCACGTAGCTGCCGTAGGGCCGGTCGTTCGACAACGACTCGATGGCGTGCCCGCCCGCCTCGAGGGGAACGGAGGCGGCCACGTGCGGGCGGAGGTCCCCGGAGGCAAGGAGCGGTACGACGGTGCCGAGCGCTTCCTGGAGCAACCCGGGTTCGAACATCACCCACATGACGTTGAACCCGAGCTCCCGCTCCGCAGTGTGTCCGGCCAGGGCTTCATTCGAGACCTCGTCGGCCCGGTCTCCAGTAGGCACGAGTGCTGATCTGCGTCGTCGCGAGTCCCGCTCCGAGCGCGGCGCGCTTGGCCACAGCGGTCAGGCCGTGCTCCCCGATGGCCAGGAGCCGGGCGTTGCCGTCATGGGTCCCGGCGTGCTCAGAGACCCGCCGGGCGATGTCGTCGAGGTGGCGAAGAACAGCGAACTCACCCGCCGGATCTCCGAGACAGGACACGACGACCGACGAGTCGAGGTGTCGGTTCTCGGAGAACACCGCGACGGTGATCTGTTCCGTGCGTCCGTCCCGGTTCACCTGGTTGTTCAGCGCAGCGAGCGTCGCCAGCCCGGTGACGTCGCAGACCACGAGCAGCGGACCCTCGCCGACCGGTGGGAGCACAGCTCCTTCCGGTCCCCGAATGGTCACGGCATGTCCGGGCCTGACCGCGTCGATGAACGCAGCCGCAGCCCCACCCGGGTTGTGGTGGATGAGGAGTCTGAACCGGTGCCCGTCGGACTCTGCGACCGTGTAGCGCCTCCAGGCCCCCGTGGGTACGGGTCCGCGGCCTGCAACGCGAACAGCGACCACATCGCCGGGTTGGAGTGGTGTCTGGTCCGTACACCAGACCTCGACGAGTGCTCCGGCGAGGTCGGTCCGGCTGACGAGGGTTGCTTGACGGGGGATGAGCTTGGCACGTACTCGTCGGCCGGGCGTGGTCATGGCTGCCGGTGGTAGCGGGACGGCTCGATGCCGTCGTCGACGGCGAGGCTCACATCGGCGAGGACGGCGCGTTCCAGCACGGGTCGATCCTGGGTTTCGGCGGTCGCGTGGAGCCGGTCGAGCGGCTGCTGCGCCTGATCGAGGAGCCGACTCGGGTGGTCACAGGGCGTCGACCGCGTAGTGGCGCGCGTAGGCGTTCTCGATCGACGCGACGATGTCGACGACCTCGAAGTAATGGCCCCAGAACGACGTCTCTCGGAGCTCCTCGACGATCGCCTGGTACGACAGGAGCGTCTCGGTCTCCCACATCACCACGTCGCTGTACCCGGCGTGGAAGGCCTCGCTGTCGAAGAACCGCATCGACACGTCGGGATGACGACCCAGGATCGGTGCGATCACCTCCCCGAGGAACGCGAAGCGCTCCGTCGGCGTCAGCGCCAACCAGGTCGGGGTGGTGCGCACCAGCATGAAGAACACGTGGTTGACGGGTCGGGCGGGTGCTTCGGTGGATGTCGGAACTGCTTCGTCTGATGTCATGAACCGCACAGTACGAAGCATCCGGCGTGCCGTCTACTGCAACGTTCGTAACATATATATTGCGTCACGTGCAATCCATCGATTTGAACCTGCTGCCGATCGCACAGGCGCTGCTGGCCGAGCGAAGTGTCACACGGGCCGCAGCCCGCCTGCATCTGTCGGTCCCGGCGACCAGCCGGGCACTCGACCGCTGCCGCCACGCCTTCGGCGACCCGCTGCTGGTCCGAGCAGGCCGCGGTCTCGCCATCACACCCCGAGGCGCCGAGCTCCTCACCGAACTCGACGGCACGCTCGAGTCGATCGCCCGCACGCTGCAACGCCCGACCGAGTTCGATCCCCGACGACACCGCGCCACGTACACGATCCGGGCGAACGAGGTGATCGTCGCGATCCTCGCCGGCCCCTGGCTCGAGATCATCGCCCGGCAAGCCCCAGACGTCCGGCTCCGCTTCGAGAACGAGTCGACCGACGACATCGAAGCCCTTCGAGGTGGAGACGCCTCGATCGCCATCGGTTCCTACGGCGGGCTCACCGAAGAAATGCACCACCAGCCACTGGTCGAAGAGCACCTCGTCGGGATGCTCCGCGCCGGACACCCCCTGGCCGGCAAGCGCATCACTCCGACACGATTCGCAGCCCTCCGCCATGTCGTCACATCGCGCCGAGGGATCGCTCGGGGCCCCATCGACGAACTCCTCGAAGAACGCGGACTCCGACGAGACATCGCGGCCGTCGTCCCGTCGTTCTCCGCCGCCGTCGGCATGTGCGTCACCAGCGACCTCACCACCCTCGCTCCACGACGACTGCTCACCGTGATGGGTGGCCCATCCACGATGGTGCCGTTCACGCCACCGCTTCCACTCCCGGTCGTGAAGGTCGAGGTCATCTGGCACCGCCGCCACCACCACGACCCGCCCCACCAGTGGCTGCGCCGCTCCCTCCTCGACGCCGTCTCACATGCCGACACGGTCGAGCTCCGACCGACGTAGAGATCGAGTGAACGGCCACGGAAACCGGATGCCACTCGGACTCCGGTCCGGTGTCACTCGACAGCTGAGGTCCTCGGGCCCGCGTGCGGGTCGCACGGGGAAGCTCCCCCACCGGGTCGCCGCGGCCCCCGAGGCGAGGAGATGCCGGTGCGGCGTCCAGTCGGGCGGGCGGTCACCTGTCACGACCACCGCCTGATCCGCGACCGGTCGCCGCAGCGGACAGGGAGGTGTCTCCCGCCGCGTCCGTCCACCCCGCGCTCGATGCGCTCCGCCAGGTGGCCGGTGCACCGCGTCTGACGACCGCGATGCGGCTGGCCGACGACCTCCGCCTCACGGCGGCGATCACGGCCGACGCTGCGTCTGCCGCCGCGGTGGCCGGAGCGCTGATCGACGCGGTCCACTCGGCGGATCCGTTGACGGCCATCGCATCCATCCACGCGCTCGGCGCCGTGCCGCACCCGTCGGTGGACGACGAACTGGTCGCGCTCGTGCGCGCCGGTGACGAACCCTTCTCCGGGCACGCCGCGTGGACGCTCGGCGCGCGACGTCCGTCGGCCGGCGCGACGCTCGAGCTGCGGGCGCTGCAGGCGACGGGTGGGTTCAGCGGGATGCTCGCCGAGCGGACGCTGCGCTCCTGGCACTCGCTCGACCCGCTCGACGGGCGAGCGACCAGCACCGATGCCGTCGACGGTCTCGACGGTCTCGGCGGTCTCGGCGGTCTCGACGGTCTCGACGGTCTCGACGGTCTCGACGGTCTCGACGGTCTCGACGGGATCGAGGGTGTCGGGCGGGGGAGCGGGATCGTCGTGCTGCAACCGTTCCTGCACGCGCGTATCGATCGCGCCGGCAGCTCCCTCGGCCGCGGTGACGCCGGCGGCATTGCCTCGCTGCTGCGGTCGCTCGGCACGTCGCTCGCCCAGGTCGACGGCATCGACACCGTCGTCACGATCACCCGCCGCCACCGGGGCGACGCGCCGACCGAATCGCTCGCACCGGGACACGTCGTCGCCCGTGTGCGCGTGGGCGGTGACGACGCGCTGCCGTGGCGGGAGGCCTGGGTGCACCGCGTGGCCGTCGAACATCAACTGCTCGCGCTCGGTCGGTCGCTGGCGCACCGACGTGTGGTCTGGCACCTGCGCATGGCCGACGTCGGCACGCTCGCCGCGGCCGCGGCGGCGCGACGGCTCGGACAACCGATCGTGTTCACCGCCGCACCCGACCCGCACATCGTGATCGACGCGATGCAGGACGACGGCCGGCTCGACCGTGGCCGCTTCGGCGTGGAGGACGCGGCCGCGCAGTACTGGTTCCGCACCCGCATGGTGGAGCGCCTCGCCGCACAGGCCGACGCCGTCGTGGTGCTGCCGCGACCGACGATCGAACAGGAGTTGGTGGAGCTCGTCGGCCTCTCCGCCGACGACGTCCGCGCACGGGTGACCCGGGTGCCCGAGGGAGTCGACGTGGCTGCGATCGACACCGCGCTCGCCGCACGCGGCGCGGGTGATCGTGTGCCCGCGGTGGACGCGGTGCTCGACCGCCTGCCACCGGAACGGCGGCATCTGCCCTGGGCGCTCACCGTCGGCCGCCTCCACCCGTCGAAGGGACCGCACCGGGTGGTGGCCGCGGTCGCCGGATCGGCGGCCCTCGCGGACGCCGTGAACGTGGTGGTGGTCGGCGGCGACCTCGGTCGCCCCACGGCCGACGAGCAGTCGACGATCGAGCTCGTTCGCCGCGCGGCCGCCGGCGCGCATCCGGCACTGGTGACCCTGACCGGCAACCTCCCGCCGGACGACGTCGCCGCGCTGATGGTGCACGTGGCGGCCACCGGCGGTGTGTACGTCGGTGCCGCCGACAAGGAGGAGTTCGGTCTCGCGATCGTGGAGGCGATGGCCGCCGGTGCGGCGGTGGTCGCACCCGCCCGCGGTGGGCCGCGCAGCTACGTCGACCACGGTCGCACGGGCGTGCTGTGCGAGACCATGTCGGTGGAGCACCTCCGCGGCGCGATCGTCGAGGCGCTCGCACTGGCACAGGGCGAGGGGAGCCGCCGGCGCGTCGACGAGGTGCGGGCGATCGTGCGTCGCGACCTCGGGATCGACTCGATGGCGCGTGCCCTGGCCGGCGTGTACGAGCGGGTGACCGTCGGCGGCCGACCGGCCACGGCGACGACGGAGGCCGCGGCGTGACGCTGCTGGTGGTGAGCCCCGACTACGCCTCGCACCTGCTGCCGCTGCTGCAGATCGCACGGCGCTGGCTCGGCACCCGAGGCGAGGTGGTGGTGGCGACCGGACCCGCCACCCGCCACCTGGTGGAGGCCGCCGGGGTGGCGTGGACCGACCTCCGGCTGGGCCGTGGCCGCAACGCCGGCGTGATCGAGGTCGCGGACCAACCGGCGGGGGAGGACGCGCACCTGCAGGCGTTCTTCGACGCCACCCGTGCGGGTCCGATCGCCACGCTCACGTACCAGGCGGACGCCCGTCGCCACGACCTGCTGTACGACCCCGACGGCGTGCTCGACCGCCTCGGCGAGATCGTGCGCGACGTGCGCCCGGAGCGGGTCGTGGTCGACCACGTGGCGTTCGGGGCCCGCCTCGCGCTCCACGCGCTCGGTGTCCCCGCCGTCTCGGTGGTGCTCGGACATCCGAGCGCGCTGCCGGCACCGGGCGAGGTGTACGGGCTGCCGTCGGCCTGGCCGGCTGCGATCACCCCGGACCCGACCGAGCTGGAGACGCTGCGCCGCCGCTGCCGGGAGTCCGTCGACGAGCTGGCCGCAGCTGCGGCCGAGGTGCTGGCACGGCGAGCGCCCGGCCGTCCGCCGATCGGCGACCTCACCTCGCGACCGTCACCCGACGGCCTGCCGACCGTGTACGCCTCGCCGCTCGCGCTCCACGACCCTGCCCGGGCGCTGCCGCCCCGATCGGTGTTCGTCGGTTCGCTCGCCCGGGCGGAATCGATCGGCGAGACCGTGCTGCCCGCCGGTGACGGACCGCTGGTGCTGGTGGCGCTCGGCTCCTTCCTGGGGGCGCGTGACGACGTGCTCGCCACGGCCGTACGTGCGGCGAACCAGGCCGGCTGGCGGCTGGCGATCGCCACCGGCAGCACCCCCGTCGAACGGCTCGGTGCGCTGCCTCCCGGGGCGCTGGTGGCGCGGCACCTCCCGCAGGTCGCGCTGCTCGGTCACGCCGACGTGTTCGTGAACCACGGCGGCAACGGCAGCGTCACCGAGGCCGCCGCCGCCGGCGTGCCCCAGGTGGTGCTGCCCTTCTCCACCGACCAGTTCGCCCTCGCCGCCGCCGTCGAGTCCGCGGGTGTCGGATCGGCCCTCTCGCCCAACGGTCTCACGGTCGAGCAGCTGGTCGCATCCGTGACCTCGGCCCTCGCGCCGTCGGTGCGGCGGCGGGCCGGCGAGCTGGCCGAGGAGGTCGCCTCGTCCGGGGGCGCCGCGGCTGCCGTCGCCGCCATCGCAGCCGGCTGACCGCCGACGTCGACCTCCGCAGTCGCAGTCGGACCACTCACGAACCGTCCACCTCGGGAAACCCCGGTGGTTCGGCGTCGTGGAGCGGGCAGACTCGTCGGCCGTGAGCAGCATCGTGGTGTCCGAACTCGCCTACGCCCCGCCGGGGGCCGATCAGCTGTTCTTCGACGTGTCCTTCGGCGTCGCGCCCGGCGAGCACGCCGCGCTGGTCGGCGCGAACGGCGTCGGCAAGAGCACGATCCTGCGCATCCTGTCCGGTGAGCTGGATGCCGACGAGGGCGAGTTCGCCATCGGCGGGTCGATGCTGCGGATGACACAGGACGTGGGCATGTCGCGCCCCACCGACACCCTGCGCGAGATGCTGCTCGAGGTGGCGCCGCCGCTGCTGCGCACGAGCGGGCTGGCCCTCGTCGCCGCCGAGCGGGCGCTCGCCGACGGCAGTGACGACGGGATGCGCTACGCCGAGGCGCTCGCCGACTGGGGCGACCACGGCGGCTACGAGCTGGAGGCCAAGTGGGCCGCCGCGGCGCAGCGCAGCGTGAAGACCCCGGTGGAGGACGTCGGCACGCGCCTCGTCGGTGAGCTGTCGGGCGGAGAGCGCAAGCGGCTCGTGCTCGACCTGCTGCTGACCTCGGGCGCCGACGTGCTGCTGCTCGACGAGCCCGACAACTACCTCGACATCCCCACGCGTGCGTGGCTGGAGGAGCAGATCCGCCAGTGCCGGTCGACGATCCTGATGGTGAGCCACGACCGCACCCTGCTCGAGCGCGTGGCCACGAAGATCGTCGTGATCGAGGGCTCGGGGTGCTGGGTGCACGGCGGCTCGTACGCGTCCTTCCCCGAGGCTCGCCAGAAGCGCCAGGAGCAGCTCGGCGACGAGCTGAAGCGCTGGAACGACGAGGAGCGCCGACTGTTCCAGCACATGAAGATGATGAAGCAGCGCGCCGCGCAGAACTTCAAGAACGCCACGAAGGCCAATGCGGCGGAGACGCGGTGGGAGAAGTTCGTGGCCGCCGGCCCGCCCCCGCCGCCCGTGCCCGACCAGCAGATCCACGTCCGCCTGCGCGGCGCCGACGCCGCCCGCCGGGTGGTGAAGCTCGAGCGGGTCTCGGTCGGCGACCTGTTCCTGCCGTTCTCCGACGAGGTGCACCACGGCGAGCGCGTGGGGCTGATCGGCCCCAACGGCACCGGGAAGACGCACCTGCTGTCGGCGCTGCTCGGCACCGACGAGCCGCACGATGGCACGATCACGTTCGGCCCGCGCACGTCGGTCGGCATGTTCACCCAGATCAACGACCGGCCCGAGTGGACCGGTCGGCAGTGCATGGAGATCGTGCGCGACCGGGTGTTCGACGACGAGAAGTCGATGAAGGCGCTCGCCCGGTACGGGCTGCGCGCCCAGGGCCGCCAGGAGTTCCAGACGCTGTCGGGCGGTCAGAAGGCGCGGCTCGAGATCCTGTGCCTCGAGCTCGAGGGGCACAACGTGCTGCTGCTCGACGAGCCGACCGACAACCTCGACGTCGACTCGTCCGAGGCGCTCGAGCAGGCCCTCGACGGCTTCGAGGGCACCGTGATCGCGGTGAGCCACGATCGCACGTTCCTCGCCACGTTCGACCGGTTCGTGATGATCACCGACGACGGCGAGGTGTACGACCTGCCCGACTACGAGCTCGCGATGCAGGCGCTCGCCGCGCCGGACCGCATCGCCGGTCTGCGGCTGGCGAAGCAGCTCAACGAGCTCTGAGCCCGTCGCCCCCGAGCGGGGTCGGGTTCAGGCCCGCCGGCTGAGCGCGCCGTTGGTGTAGGCCGGTTCGCCGGTCACCTCGCGACCCGCCCAGTGGGGGAGCACGACGTCCGCGTCGGCGTCGTCGAGCTCCACCTCGGCGAGCACCAGCGGGGCCAGCCGGCCGTGGAACTCGTCCACCTCCCAGGTGCGGCCGGCGACGTCGACGCGGTGGCGCGTCTTGTCGATCATCCCCGGTTCGCACAGCGCGAACAGGCCGTCGGCGTCGGCGGCGGGCAGCTCGTACTCGTACTCGCTCCGGCTGCGTCCCTGCGGGTCGGTGCCCGGCCCCTTGATCGTCAGGGTGATCCGGCCGTCCTCGTCGCGCACTCGCACCGATCGGCCGGGATCGCGCACCAGGTATGCCTGGCGGATCCGGCTGGGCACCGCGCCGTCACGCCAGTCGTCGCCGACGACCAGGAACTTGCGCTCGATCTCCACCGCCATGACCACCATGCTCGCACTCCCGCACGCGACCGCGCCGGTGAGCGTTGTCGATACGATCCACCTGCCGCGGCGACCGTGGCCGACCCGTTCGGACCGGCTCCCACCCGTGCCGGCCGCGGCAGAAGGGCCACTGCGATGAGCTATCCGCCGAGCGACACGTACGTGCCGAGCGCCCGAGGTGGCGCGCAGGTGCCCCAGCTCGTGGGCCAGCGCGTGGAGGCCGCACGCGCCTACGCCGCGTCCGCCGGCTGGCTGGTGCAGGTGAACGACGTGCCGCCCGCGACCTCGGCGCAGCCAGACGGGTTCGTGCTCCGTCAGGTTCCCGCCGCGGGGTCGGTGCTCCCGACCGGCGCCGTGCTCCTCGTCGACGTCGGTCGTCGCCGATCCTTCGGTGAGCAGTACGGCCGCGGTGTCCTCGCCGGGGTGGCCGCCGCACTCGCGATCGTGGCGGTCGTGTTCGCGCTGCTGTGGTCGGGCGCCCGCTCCGACGACACGGGCAGCGACGAGCTCGACCTGGCCAACGCCCGCATCGCCGAGCTCGAGGCACAGCTCGAGATCGCGGCGGGCGACTCGGGGGAGCTCGTGGCCTCCCTGCAGGGGCAGCTCGACGCGGCGAACGCACGGTTGGCCGAGCTCGACGCGCAGGTGGCCGACCTGACGGCACAGGTCGACCAGGCCAACACGGCGAACCAGGCGCTCACCACCGAGCGCGATGCGCTGGTCGTCGAGCGTGACACGCTCACCCAGCGCGTGGCCGAACTCGAGGCCGAGCTCGGCGGGATCACCGAGGCGGTGGTCGCCACTCCGGACTGGATCGGCCAGCAGCGCCGCACGGTCGAGGACTTCGTGGAGGCCGAGGAGCTCGAGCTCGTCGTCCAGACCGTCGACGGCGCCGAGACCGAGGCGGGTGAACCCCTGCCCGACGGCACCGTCGTCGCCCAACTGCCCGGCGCGGGCACCCCGCTGGTGGCGGGGTCGGTCGTGGTGATCACGGTCGTCGCGACCGCTCCCTGACGGGCGTCCCCGCGCTCCCTCGCCGGCTCCCCACGTCGAGAGCCGGACGCTCGAGGTGGAGGTCTCCGACGGTGCCGGCCGGACCGCGTGCAGCACCGTCCGCGTCCGGTCGTCGCGACCCCACGTCCGACCCGCGCCACGGAGGCCCCGACCTGGCATCGTGAGCGACGTGCAGCTCACCGCCGTGTTCCCCACCACCGAGATCGGCAGCGACCCGGGCGCGATCCGGGCGTGGGCCCAGGCCGTCGAATCCCTCGGCTTCACCCGGATCATGGCCTACGACCACGTGCTCGGCGCCGTCCACGACGACCGCGAACCGAAGCTGTGGGGGCCGTACACCGAGCGCGACGCCTTCCACGAGCCGATGGTCCTCTTCGGGTACCTGGCCGCGGTCACCACCGACGTCGAGCTGATGACCGGTGTGCTGGTGCTGCCGCAACGGCAGGTCGCGCTCGCCGCCAAGCAGGCGATCGAGATCGACCTGCTGTCCGGTGGCCGTCTGGTGCTCGGCGTGGGTACGGGCTGGAACCACGTGGAGTACGAGGCGCTCGGCACCGACTACCGCACGCGGGCCCGACGCCTCGACGAGCAGGTGGAGGTGCTGCAGCGGCTCTGGACCGAACCGGTCGTCGACCACACCGGCCGCTGGCACCGCATCGACCGGGCCGGCCTCGAACCCCGCTCACCGCGGCCGTTGCCGCTGTGGTTCGGCGGGTCCGCCGAGCCGGCCCTGCGACGTGCGGTGCGATGGGGGCAGGGGTTCTCGTTCGGCACCACCGGGCAGCGGATCCTCGATGCCCGCGCCGCGCTCGTCGCGATGCTCACCGAGGCGGGGCGCGACCCCGCAGGGTTCCCCACCGAGGCGATCCTGCACGCCGGCAAGGGGCCCGACGTGATCGCCGCCGACGCCGCCGCCTGGGCGGCCGCAGGTGGATCGCACCTGGCCGTGAGCACCATGACCAGCATGATGCTCGGGTCCACGGGCCGACCCTGCCGGGGTGTCGACGACCACGTGGCGCTGCTCGAGACGGTGCGTGACGAGGTGCGAGGCGCCCTCACCTGACGTACGGGTCGGCCTCGGTCGGGTCGCTGCCGTGATCCGTTCCCGGCCGGTGCAGAGTCGGGCGTCACGGCAGACGCGACGGACGGTCAGGTGGCGGGAGAGCCCCGTCCAGACCCATGCGCGTCAATCGATCCACGCCACGCGGCATCACCGCTCCGAATCGACCGGCCACCGGGACGATCGTCGCGCGCGCCGACGCCGTCCGGCTGCTGGATCAGGCACAGCAGGCACAGCGCAGCGTGGGCCTGGTGCACCTCGACCTCGACCGGTTCCACCAGGTCAACTCCCAGTGGGGTCATCAGGCGGGCGACAGCGTGCTCGAGCAGCTCGGCCCACGGCTCGCGTCCGTGCTGCCGCGCGGGTCGGTGGTCTGTGCCAGCGACGGAGACGCATTCGTGGCCGTGGTGCCCGACGCCGACAGCCGGCTCGCGACCGCGGTGGCGGAACGGATGCTGCAGGCCGTGTCCGAGCCGATCGCGGTGGGCCCGTCCACCACGATCATCGTGCGGGCCACCGCCGGCGTGGCCTGGAGCGTCGAGCAGGACGAGCGGATCGACCTGCTCGAGCACGCCTACCTGGCGTGCCGGCGGGCCAAGGCCACGGCGCCGGGCACGGTGGTCGGCTACGAGTACTTCCTGGGCGAGCAGGCGCAGCGCCGCCAGCGCACCGAGGAGGGTCTCCGCCGGGCGATCACCAACGACGAGCTGCGTCTGTTCGTCCAGCCCGAGATCGACCTCCGCGACGGGCGCGTGATCGGGGTGGAGGCCCTGATCCGCTGGCAGCACCCGACCGACGGTCTGCTCGCACCCGCCGCGTTCCTGCCCGACGCCGAGGCCGCCGGCCTGATGTCGATGCTCGGCGCCTGGGTGGTCGACGCCGCGATCGACCTGGCGGAGCGGTGGCGCACCGCGCGAGGCGGCGACCCGCTGCGGGTGTGGGTGAACCTCGCGGCGCAGCAGCTGGCCGACGGCGACGGGGTGCGGCGCGCCGTCCAGACGGCGCTCGACCAGGGCCGGATCACCCCGCGCTGCATCGGCTTCGAGGTCACAGAGTCCAGCGTGCTCGACGACCTCGAGGTCGCCACCGGCGTGCTGATGGACCTCCGCAGGCTCGGCCTCGAGATCGCGCTCGACGACTTCGGGACGGGGTACTCGTCGATGTCGTACCTGCGGCGCCTGCCGGTGACCGCGGTGAAGATCGACCGGTCGTTCGTGCAGGGCGTGGGCGACTCGCTCACCGACGAGGCGATCGTGGAAGCGGTGATCGACCTGTCGCACGCGCTCGGGCTGCGCGTGGTGGCCGAGGGTGTCGAGGACTCGCACCAGGCGACGACGCTGATGCGGATGGGCGCGGACAATGCGCAGGGCTACCACTTCGGCCGGCCCGTGCCGCCCGAGGAGCTGGAGCCGTTGGTCGACCTGCCGTGGTGCGGGGCGGAGCCACCGGCGGTCGAACCCGATCCGGCGGTGCGGCGCGCCGAGCAGCTGCCCGGGTTCGGGTCGCCCCGGGCGCGTCTGCTGATGGCTGCGCTCGACAGCACGCTCGACGCCGTGATCGTCACCACGGCGTCCGGCGGCGACGAGGTGAGCCCGCCGATCGTGTATGTGAACGAGGCGTTCGAGCACGAGACCGGGCTGCGTTCGCGCGACGTGCTCGGTGCCACGATGCGTGGGCTGCTGCCCCGCACGGTGGCACCCGAGGTGCTCACGTGGTTCGCCGACGCCTACGGGGCGGGCGTCGCAGCAACCAGGGAGATCCCGGCGCGGCGCAGCGACGGCACGACGTTCCTGGCCGAGATCACGATCAGCCCGATCACCGACGAGCGCGGTGTGCACACCCACTGGCTGCACGTCCGCCGCGATCTCACGGCGCGGCTCGCGGCCGAGAACGACCGTCGTCGCTTCCAGCACCTCATCGAGCAGACCACGTCGCTCGTGTTCATCGCCGAGCGCGGCGGTGCGCTGGTGTACGCGAACGCGGCGCAGCGTCGTGCGCTCGGTCTCGGGCTCGACGAACCGCTCGACGGGCTCACCACCGCGGGGCTGTTCACGTCCGACCAGCAACGCCAGATCGAGGAGGTCATCCTGCCCGCGTTGCGGGCCACGCGGGTGTGGCAGGGCGAGTCGGTGTTCGTGAACCGGGTCACCGGCGAGCGCACGGAGGTGGTCGCCGACGTGCAGTGGGTCGAGGACCCGTACCGGCCTGGGACGCGCTTCTTCGCTGCGGTGTGCCGTGACGTGACCGACGAGCACCGCGCCGCTGCGAGCGCCCGACGGCGACGGACACTCGGCGACTTCGCCGCCCGGGTCGCGCAGTCGGCGCTGGAGCAGGACCGCGACGAGTTCATGGCCGGCCTGGACCTGCTCAGCTCCGACCTGTGCGAGCTGCTCGGCGCCGACTTCGCCTTCCTCGACTCGATCGATCTCGACCGGGACGTGCTGCGTCCGATCGGGGGGTGGGCCGGAGCGGACTACCCGTCGGGCGACCCGGTGCCGGCGGAGATCCCGCTCGACCGGCTCCGTCACTGGGTGGCGCACCTGTCTCGTACCAGCGGTGTCTCCGAGTCCTGGCGCATCGGACCGGCGCCGTGGAGTCAGGAGCTCCGTGACACGTTCCCGGGCGATCTCGGTGGCGCCGCCCTCGTCACGCCGCTGCGCGTCGGTGGTGTGCTGCTCGGAGTCCTCGGCGTCGCGTCGATCGACGAGCATCGCCGGTGGGACGAGCTCGAACGCGAGACCGTGCAGCAGGTGGCCGACACCCTGGCGAACCTGCTCGCACGGCTCCGCGACGCCGATGCGCTCCACGCGAGCGAGCGGCGGCTCGGGGCGATGCTCGCGAATGTGCGCGACGTGCTGATCGTGATCGACCGTGACGGGTGCATCCGCTACGTGAACGAGAGCATGCAGACCGCGCTCGGCCGGTCGCCCGCCGACGTGGTGGATCAGCACTTCATCGCCCTCGTGCACCCCGACGACCGGGCGCGGGCGATCGAGGCGTTCGGGATGCAGGTCGCCGGCCTGGTGGCGGGCCCGATGGAGCTGCGCGTGCTGCACGCGGACGGTTCGGCCGTGTGGTTCGACGTGGATTCGTCGGCGGAGGACCCCGTCGTGGGTGGGTTCATGATCTCGTTGCGCGACGTGAGCCTGCGCCACCTGGCCGAGGAGCGTGCGTTGCGCCACGCCGCACACGAGCGCGTGCTGCTGGAGTTGTCGCAGTGGGCGTTGCGCGTGTCACCGGAGGACGTGGTGACCGGGTTGCACCACCAGCTCGAGCTGCTCGGTCGCACGCTGGGCACCGACTCGGCGTTCACCGCGCTGCTCGACGGTGACCGCATCCGGAACATCGCGGGCTGGTCGCAGAACGCCTCGCCGTCCTCGTACGAGCTGCCCGACCACGATCGTGCGCTGCCGGCCCTGGTGGCGCGCTATCGCACCTTCGAGCCGCTCGTCGTCGACGACATCGAGCAGCGCGAGGGTGACTGGGTGGAGGAGTGGCGCTCGTTCCCCGTCGCCGACCGGGCCGGCCTGAACGTGCCGCTGGTGTCGGGCGGCCGGTGCCTCGGCAACCTCGGCGTGGCGATGTCCGACACCCCCCGCCGGTGGCTCGACGACGAGATCGCACTCGTGGAGCGCGTGGCGGGCACCGTGGCCGCGCTCGTCGCCCGGCGCGAGGTGGAGGCCGAGCTCCGCCGCAGCGAGGCCCGCCTCGCCGCGCTGCTGGATGGCGCGCACGACGTCGTGGTGGTGGTCGACGACGACGGGGTGGTCCGGTACGTGAACGGTGCGATCCGCCGTTCGCTCGGGTACGAGCCGTCGGATCTGCTCGGCCGCAGCATCGGCGAGGTCGTCGTCGAGGACGACGGGCCGCTCGCGGTCGAGCGCCTGGCCGATCTGCGGCGCGGGGTGCCGACGCCCATGACGGTGGTGCGTGTGCGGGCGCGCAACGGGCGCGTGGTGGCGTGGGAGGTCACCAGCGGCACCGGTCGCGACCCGGAGGCGGGTGGCTGCGTGCTCGCCTGCCGCGACGTCACCGCCCGGCTCGACGAGGAGGCGGCGTCCGACCGCTGGGTCGCGATGCTGCGGTGCGCGTTCGAGATCGCCCAGACCGCGCTCGACGTCGACTCGCTGGAGTTCATCGAGCAGCTGCCGGTGGTGTGCGAGCAGATCGCACGGCTGCTCGGGGTCGAGGTGGTGTACGTGGACCAGCTCGACGAGGAGCGGCGCGTGATCACCAACCTCGGTGGGTGGGTGACGCCGGGGTGCGGCAACTCGCTCCACAGCGGCACGGACATCCCCTTCACGGCGCTGCCGCACTGGCTCGAGCGGCTGCGCACCGGTGAACCGGTGGTGGTCGAGGAGCTCCGCGCCTCGGACGAGGCCTGGGTCGGCGAGGAGGTGGACGTCATGGGCCGCGGCGGCGGCATGGCGACCGTCGCGATGTCGGCGGCCGGCGAGTTGATGGGTGTGTTGGGCGCAGCGATGGTGGATCGTCCTCGCGCGTGGACCGACGACGAGGTGACGTTCCTGCGCATCGTGGCCGAGACCGTTGCGCACGTCCTCGAGCGGTCACGCCTCGACGAGGCGTTGCGGCGCAGCGAGGCGCGCTTCCGGTTGCTGTCGGAGACGGCCGCCGACCTGGTGATCCTGGTCGACCTGGAGGGCGTGTTCCGGTACGTGTCGCCGTCCTCGATGGACGTGGTCGGCATCCCGCCGCACGAACTGGTGGGCACCAAGGTGGAGGATCGCATCCATCCCGACGACGTGATCGCGGCGTGGGACAACATGCCGCGGCTGATCCGTCAGGGCTGGACCGTCTCGGAGATGCGCATCCGGCGGGTGGACGGCACCTACATCTGGGTGGCGAACTCGACGTCGACGGTGACCGACCCGGCGACGGGTGCGGTGACGGGGTTCCGGGCAAGCGTGCGCGACATCACGGACCGCAAACGGCTCGAGGCCGAGCTCGAGCACCAGGCGCTGCACGACCCGCTCACCGGCCTCGCCAACCGGATCCTGCTGCAGCGCCGGCTCGAGATCGAGGTCGCCCGCGAGGATCCGTCGCGGCACGTGTCGGTGCTGCTGCTCGACCTCGACGACTTCAAGCAGGTGAACGACACCCACGGGCACGCGATGGGTGACGAGGCGCTGTGCGTCGTGGCGGCGCGGCTGCGGCGGCAGACGCGGCCGGGCGACACGCTCGCCCGCACCGGTGGCGACGAGTTCGTGGTGCTGTGCCCGTCGACCGACGAGGACGCCGCAGTGCGGCTCGCCCAGCGCATCGTGGACGCGGTGGCGGATCCGATCTCGATCGCGGACGTGACGTTGCAGGTGGGTGTGAGCGTGGGTGTCGCGCATCGCGACGGGCGCCTCGCCGACGCCGATGCGCTGTTGATCGAGGCCGACCGGGCGATGTACGCGGCCAAGCGGACCGGGCGCAGCCGGGTGGGTGTGGCCGACCGCGTGGTCGGTTGACCCGGAACCGACGGCACCTCGCCGGACGCCCCGTGTCCGGCGTCAGCCGTTCTTCGGGAGCTCGCTCCAGCTCATCGTGCGGTCGTTGTTCGGCTCCTTCGGCAGACCGAGCACGCGCTCACCGAGGATGTTGCGCTGCACCTGGTCGGTGCCGCCGTAGATCGGCGGTGCCTGCGCGAACAGCGCCATCTCGGTGAGCACGCCGAGGAACGGGTTGCCCGTCGCGTCGTCGAGCACGCGGCGGTGGTCGCTGTCGTAGGCGTGCAGCGTGCCGGCCGCACCGGCGATCTCGAGGCCGAGGTCGCGCGACTGCCGGACGATCTCGCTCATCGACAGCTTCGCGATGTTGCCGGCACCGGGGATGTCCTGGCCCTTGGCCCGGAGCGCCTTCTGGCGCAGCGTGGTGTAGCGCCCGATCTCGCCGAGGGTGTGCAGCTTCATCAGCTTCTGGCGGACGACGGGATCGGTGATGCGACCGGTTCGCTTGGCCATCTCGGTGAAGATGCGCTGCGCGCCGGCGGTCATCGCGCCGCCACCGCCGCCACCGCGGCGCTCGCCCTTCACGAAGTCGCCGGCCCGCTTGTCGAGGTCGCCGGCGATGGTGCCGGCGATCGCGGCGGCCATCGGCGCGCCAGCACCGGCACCGAGCCCCGAGCGCTCGTAGGCGAGGGTGGTGTTGGCGACGGCCCACCCGTTGTGCAGGCCTCCCACGAGGGCGCGGTCGGGCACTCGCGCGTCGCTGAGGAAGACCTCGTTGAACAGCGCGCGGCCGGTCATCTCGCGCAGCGGGCGCACGTCGACCCCCGGCTGGTGCATGTCGAACGCGAACCAGCTGATGCCGTTGTGCTTCGGCACGTCCGGGTCGGTGCGGGCGATCAGCATGCCCATGTCGGAGAGGTGGCCGCTCGAGGTCCAGACCTTCTGGCCGTTCACGATCCACTCCTCGCCGTCGCGGACGGCGCGGGTGCCGAGACCGGCGAGATCGGAGCCCGCACCCGGTTCGCTGAACAGCTGGCACCAGCCCTGGGCGCCGGTGACGATCGGCTTCACGTACTGCTCGATCTGCTCGGGCGTGCCGTGCGTGGCGATGGTGGGCGCGGCGAGCAGCATCCCCAGGCCGCCGGGCGCGTTGAGCGCTCCCCGTTCGGCGATCCGCTTCGCGATCGCGATCGCCTCGTTGCGCGAAACGTCCCGCCCGAAGGCGTGGGCGGGGAGCGACGGAGCGGCCCATCCGGCGAGGCCGAGCCGCTCCCACCAGGCGCGCACGGTGAGGTCGGGATCCCAGTTCGCGTCGATCCAGGCGTCGAGTTCGTCGAGGAGATCGCTCATCGGCTCATCGTGCCATGATGCGCACGGGTCGGGGTTCATCGAGGTGCCCCGAGGGGGAGGGGACGTGGACCGGTTCGAGGGACGTGTCGCGGTGGTGACCGGCGGTGGCACGGGCATGGGGCGCGAACTCGTGCGGCAGCTCGCCGCGGCCGGTGCGCACGTGGCGATGTGCGACGTGTCGGCCGAGCACATGGCCGACACCGAGGCGCTCGCCCGAGCCGGGGCCGCACCGGGGGTGCGGATCACCTCGTTCGTGGCCGACGTGTCCGACGAGGCGCAGTTGGTCGCGTTCCGCGACCACGTCGCACGCGCGTTCGAGACCGATCACGTGCACCTGCTGTTCAACAACGCCGGCATCGGTGGTGGCGGGAGCATCGTCACCGACGACCGGGCCGAGTGGGACGCCACCTTCGCCGTCTGCTGGGGCGGTGTCTACCTCGGCACCCGCACGTTCCTGCCGATGCTGCTCGCCGCCGACGCCGGCCACGTCGTGAACACCAGCAGCGTGAACGGTTTCTGGGCGTCGCTCGGACCGATGGTGCCGCACACGGCGTACAGCGCGGCGAAGTTCGCGGTGAAGGGCTTCACCGAGGCCCTGATCACCGACTTCCGGGTGAACGCTCCGCACCTCCGGGCCTCGGTGGTGATGCCCGGGCACGTCGGCACGTCGATCGTCATCAACTCGCAGAAGGCGTTCGGCCGCGACCCGAAGGAGCTCACCGAGGACCAGCTCGCGCAGTTCCGCGAGCGGATGGGCAAGCGTGGCCTCGACCTGTCGGGCGTGAGTGACGAGGACATCCGCACCGGCATGCAGGCCCAGGCCGAGCAGTTCCGCGACGCTGCGCCCCTGAGCGCAGCGGGCGCAGCGACGGTCATCCTCGACGGCGTGCTCGCGAACCGGTGGCGGATCCTCGTCGGCGACGACGCGCACGGCCTCGACGAGTTGGTGCGGGCGTACCCGGAGGAGGTCTACGACGAGCGGTTCGTCGAACGTCTCCGCGAGCGCGCGATGTTCGGCTTCATGCGGTGACGGGAGGCCGTCGCGCCCGGGCAGGGTCGGCGGTCGGCACGTTCCGTCGGTGGTCCCGGACCACCGGGACCTAGGTCCCTGCTCGCCGGCTCGCCCGCAGCCGAACCTGGAGGTGGAAACGACGAGCGCGCCGAGGGGCGCAGAAAGCGAGTCCACCATGTCGTACCCGCACGTCATCGTCTGGCTCGACCACCACAGGGCGACGGTCATCGACTTCTCGATCGACGACCAGCACGTGCAGCGCGTGGCCTCCGAGAACCCGGTGCAACTGCACCGCAAGTCCGGTCCGATGGGCACGGGTCGTGCCCCCGACGACCGGAGCTTCTTCGACGAGGTCACCCGGGCGATCGAACCGGCGGCCGAGGTGCTCGTGGTCGGACCCGGCACCGCGAAGGTGTCGTTCATGACGGATCTCGAACGGCGGGCCCCGCAGGTGGCGAAGAAGGTCGTCGGCGTCGAGTCGGCCGACCACCCGAGCGACGGCGAGCTGCTCGCGTTCGCCCGCCGCTACTTCAAGCGGATCGACGCGCTGCGCGGCAACCTCTGACCGTTCCGCTCCTGGCGCGGACCCGGGTTGAATGGGTGCGTGCGCTACCTCGACGTGGTCACCGCCTCGGCCGACGTGGCCGCCACGTCGCGGCGTTCGGCCAAGGTCGCCCGTCTGGCCGCGTTGCTCGCCGCGGTGCCGCCGGCGGAGCTGCGCTGCGTCGTCGGCATGCTCGTCGGAGAGCCGCGACAGGGTCGCATCGGGGTCGGCTGGGCCACGCTCCACGGCGCTCGTGTGACACCGGCCGACATCGCCTCGGTGGAGGTCGGTGAGATCGACCGGGTGCTCGACCAGCTGGCGAGCACCGTCGGGGCCGGCTCGCAGCGGGCACGTGAGGAGCTGCTGGTCGCGCTGATGGGACGGCTGGTCGACGAGGAACAGCGGCATCTGGTGCGGTTCGTGACCGGCGAGATGCGCCAGGGAGCCAACGACGGGGTCGTGACCGAGGCCGTGGCCGTCGCCGCCGGCGTCGCACCCGCCGTGCTGCGCCGTGCCGTGATGTTGCTCGGTGACCTGGGCGTCGCGACCGAGCGGGCGCTCACGGGTGCGAGCCTCGACGTCGGGCTCACCCCGCTCGTCGCCGTCCAGCCGATGCTGGCCGCGACGTCCGCATCGGCCGGCGAGGCCGTGGGTGCCACCGGTCCGGCCAGCGTGGAGTGGAAGCTCGACGGCATGCGCGTGCAGGCGCACAAGGCGGGCGACACCGTGCGGCTCTTCTCGCGTGGTCTGAACGACGTCACCGCCGCGCTGCCCGCCGTGGTCGCGGCGGTCGCCGCGCTGCCGGTCGAGCAGCTCGTGCTCGACGGCGAGTCGCTCGGCCTGGACGAGGACGGTCGGCCGCGCCGGTTCCAGGACACGATGAGCGGCCTCGACACCACGGCGGCGTTCTTCTTCGACGTGCTGCACGCCGATGGGCGCTCGCTCGTCGACGAGCCGCTGGTGGCGCGCAAGCGAGTGCTGGTCCAGGTGGTGCCGCCGAGGTTGGTGCTGCCGTCGGTGGAGACCGACGACCCGCAGGTCGCGGATGCGTTCGCGGAGCAGGCGGTGCTGGCCGGGCAGGAGGGTGTGGTCGTGAAGGCGCTCGACTCCACCTACCAGGCGGGCCGGCGCGGGGCGACGTGGCGGAAGGTGAAGCCGGTCCACACGCTCGACCTGGTGGTGATCGCGGTCGAGCGCGGTCACGGCCGCCGGACGGGGTGGCTGAGCAACCTCCACCTCGGAGCGCGGGGTCCCGACGGGTCGTTCGTGATGGTGGGCAAGACGTTCAAGGGGCTCACCGACGAGCTGCTGCGGTGGCAGACCGCCGAGCTGCAGGCGCGTGCGATCGCGGACGAGGGCATCACGGTGCACGTGCGCCCCGAGCTCGTGGTGGAGATCGCCCTCGACGGGGTGCAGGTGTCGCGCCGGTACCCGGGCGGCGTGGCACTGCGGTTCGCGAGGGTGCGCCGCTACCGGCCCGACAAGTCGCCCGCCGAGGCCGACACGATCGAGCGTGTGCAAGGGTTGCTGCGATGAGCCTCCCGGTGATGACGTGCGGGTGATGACGTGCGGGTGATGACATGCGGGTGATGACGTGCGGGTGATGACGTGGAACCTCTGGTGGCGCTTCGGGCCGTGGGAGGAGCGTGCGCCCGCGATCGCCGCGGTGGTCGCGGAGCAGCAGCCCGACGTGCTGTGCCTGCAGGAGGTGTGGAGCCTCGAGGGTGAGTCGGCGGCGGGGCGGCTCGCCGAGCAGCTCGGCTACCACCATGCGCTCACCGACGATCCCTTCGCCGGGCACCGGGGCGAGTCCCGCCCCGGGTTCCACAACGCGATCCTGAGTCGATCACCGCTCACCGACGTCGTGAGCCATCCGCTGCCGCGGCTCGACGGCACGCCCGGCCACCGGAGGGCGCTCAGCGCGCGCACCACGATCGGCGAGCTCACGTGGACCGTGGTGTCCACCCACCTCGACCACCGCTTCGACGACTCGGCGCTGCGCGAGGCCCAGGCCCGCGAGGTGCTCCACGTGGTGGCAAGCCTGCGCACGGATCCCGACACCGAGCCGCCCGTCGTGGTGTGCGGCGACTTCAACGCGCCGCCCGACAGCGACGAGGTCCGGTTGCTCACCGGCCGGCGGGCCGGCCCGATCCGGAACCTCGTGCTCACCGACAGCTGGGAGGCGGTGGGCGATGGCCCGGGTGCCACGTGGCGCAGCGACAACCCGTACCAGCAGGCCACGGCGTGGCCGAACCGCCGGCTCGACTACGTGTTCGTGAGCTGGCCGCGGCCGAAGCCGCTCGGCAACCCGGCGGCGGCGTGGCTCGCCGGCACGGCGCCCGTGGACGGTGTGGTGCCGAGCGACCATGCGGCCGTGGTGGTCGACCTGGTCGACCGCGTCGAGCGCGTCCGAGCGCCGGACGACGCCGTCAGCTCGTGACGTCCTTGGTGGTGAAGTTCGCCCAGGCGGCGCCGAGGAACACCGCGACGTACACGAGCTGCACGATCGCCCCGGCCGTGACGTCGCGCCACAGGATCGGGTCGCGGTAGAAGTCGACGAAGCGCAGCCAGTAGTGCGTCGGCAGGAACGGCTGGATCGACTCGGTGGCCTCGATGAGGTCGAGCACCTGCGAGCCGACGAAGGCGGCCAGCGTGGCGAGCGACGCCGCGAGCGGCGAATCCGTGCGGGTGGACGCGAACAGTGCGATCGCCCCGAGGCCGAGCATCGACCAGCCGATGTACAGGATCGCGAGCATCGTGCGCACGAAGGTCTGGAACGGGCTGAGTTCGGTGGCGGAGATCGACGACAGCGGGCTGATGCCGAACAGCACGACGCCGGCCGCGAGCGCCACGAGCGCCACCACGATCACGGCGAGGAAGATGAACGTGATGACGGTGACGAGCTTGGCCGTGAGCAGGCGGCTTCGGCCGACGGGGCGCGTGAGGAGGTACCGCAGGGTGCCGTTGGCGGCCTCACCGGCCACGGTGTCGCCGCCGATCACCGACACGGCGATCGGCAGGAACAGCGGCAGGATGATCGCGAGCGCCGCGGCCGGGAAGAGCAGGCCGTTGTTCAGGACCTCCGAGAGCAGCGCCGGCCCCTCACCCGGTCGGGGTGCGAGTCCGCTGGCCTTCACGAAGATGCCCACGATGACGGGCAGACCGGAGAGCAGGGCGATCGTGACCCAGGTGCGCGGGCGGCGCAGCAGCTTGGCGAGTTCGACGCGGATCATCGGATGTCCCCGTGGCCGGTGCGCTCGAGGAACACGTCCTCGAGGGTGGGTCGCTCGACGACGAGCTCGCGCACGCGGATGTCGTCCTGCACGAACGCCTTGTTGAGCAGCTCGGGTGCCCGGTCGCCGATCTGCACCCGCACGGTGATCGGGTCGATCGGCTCGTAGTGGAACGGTCCGTCCTGCAGGGCCCGCACCGCGCGCTCGAGGTCGGGTGTGGTGATGCGCACCCAGCCGGTGGGGGCGAGCAGGTTGCGCACGTCGTCCTGGGCCACGATCCGTCCGGCGGACATCATCGCCGCCCGGGTGCAGATCAGCTCCACCTCCGCGAGCAGGTGCGACGACAGCATGATCGTGGTGCCGTCGCGGACGAGGTCGACGAACATGGTGCGCAGCTCGTGGATGCCCTGCGCGTCGAGGCCGTTGGTCGGCTCGTCGAGGACGAGCAGCCGTGGCGTTCGCAGCAGGGCCGAGGCGAGGCCGAGGCGCTGTCGCATGCCGAGCGAGTACGCCTTCACCGGGCGGTCGCCGACGTCGGCCAGGCCGACGCGTTCGATGACGTCGCGCACCCGCTGGCGTCGCGTGCGCCGGGGACCGCCGGCACCGGCGCCGTCGAAGATCATCAGGTTCCGCTCGCCCGACAGGTACGGGTAGAAGGCCGGACCCTCGACCATCGTGCCGACGCCCTCGAGGGCGTGGGGGGAGTGGAGCGTGACCTCGCGGCCGAGCACCTCGACCGTGCCCGACGTCGGTGCGATGAGCGACAGCAGCATCCGGATGGTGGTGGTCTTGCCCGCGCCGTTCGGGCCGAGGAAGCCGAACAGGTCGCCCTCGCGCACGTCGAGGTCGACGCCGTCGACGGCCAGCAGCCCGCTCGCGTAGCGCTTGGTGAGCTGGTGGGTCAGGACGACGCTGGACGTGCTCATGCGACGGCTCCCTGCGCGACGAGCTCGCCCGCGATGCGGTCGAGCTCGGCGATCTCCACGGTTCCGCTCAACACCACCTCGAATCCGTCGACGGTGAGGATCTGGATGTTGACGAGCGAGGTGGGGATCACGAGCGCCTCACCACCCCAGGGTCGTTCGACGCGCGGCAGCGAGTTGATCTGGCGCCCGAGGTTGCCCTGGGGGATCACGAACATGTTCACGACGGTGAGCCCCTCGCCGTAGGTGGCGAGCCCGGCCTGGGGGTCGTTGCGGCGTGGGAGGCCGGCGAGCTCCTGGGGGAGTGGCACGAACGAGGTGCGGCTGACCGACTCCACCGGGTCGACGGTGACGGCGCTGCGCACGGGCTCGCCCGAGCCCTCGGGGTCGAAGGCGAGCACGTCGAACTCGGGCGTGCGGAACCGCAGCGACGTGAACGCGGTCTCGAACGCGGGCGCCGTGCCACCGGTCTCGATCTCGACGGCCGTCACCACGCCCGTGTCGGGATCGACCCACAGCTCCGCGGCCTCGATCGTGCTGGTCTCGCTGCGGGGCAGGATCCGCAGGCCCACCGACGCCTGGCCCGCCACCCAACGATCGGCGATGCGCACGACGGTCTCGCCCTCGGCCTCGGCGAGCAGGCGACGGCCGAGCTCGGCGGGGTTGAGGTCCATGAGCCGCGGGATGCGCAGTGGTTCGGTGCCCTCGCGTGGCGAGAACACCACGCGCCTCGTACCCGAGTCCCACAGCCACAGCCCACCCGGTTGGCGGTACACGGAGCGTTCGGCGCCGATGAGCAGCTCGTCGCTGCGCCAGGTGTCGGGCGCGGCGTACCACACCCGCACCCGGCTGGTCTGGGTGAAGGGGGCCAGCTCGTCCTCCAGACGACCGAGATCCGGCAGGCGGAGCCCGCCTCGGGACTCGAAGATGCCCTCGTACGGGGTGACGTCGGAGTCGGCCACGCGAGCCACGAGATCGGCCGTCGCGACGTCGATCTCGGGGACCGGTCGCATGGCCCACGCCACGGGTGCGGTGCACAGGGCGGCGACCCCACCGAGGACCACGAGCCATCGCCAGTGCCGCATCCAGTGAAGATACCGGTGGCCGGTATGGTCGTGGCTCACCATGGCGACCTTGCGTTTCAGCTTCGGCACGATGGGCTCCGGGAAGAGCACCATGGCGCTGCAGATCCACCACAACCTCGCGTCCCGCGAGCTGTACGGGCTGCTCCTCACCAAGCTCGATCGCGAGGGGTCGCAGGTCACGAGCCGGCTGGGCGTGGCGGCGGAGGCGATCGAGGTCGAGCCCGATCTCGACATCCACCGGCTCGCGCTCGACCACTGGCCGTTGCACTACCTGGTGTGCGACGAGGTGCAGTTCTACACCGTCGAACAGTGCGACCAGATCGCCCGGTGCGTCGATGAGCTCGCCGTCGACGTGTTCGCGTTCGGCCTCATCACCGACTTCCGCGGCCTGCTGTTCGACGGCACGAAGCGGATGCTCGAGGTGGCCGACGAGCGGGTGCCGATGCAGGTGGAGGCCCGCTGCTGGTGCGGGTCGCGCGCCACGCACAACGCGCGCATCGTGAACGGGACGATCACCTACGAGGGTGAGACCGTGGTGGTCGGCGACACGGCCGTGGCCGACGGTGAGCAGCCGCTCTTCGGCGACGTGGTGCGCTACGAGCTGCTCTGCCGGCGCCACTACACCCGAGGTGAGCTGGGCAGCTGACCGGCACCCGTGCCGGAACCCGCGCGGTCAGGTGCGGTCAGGTGCGGTCAGGCGCGGCCGGCGAGTACGGCGAGGGCCGGGTCGACCGCCTCCAGCACGAATCGCTCGTTGAGTCCCGGGCCGAGGTGGATGCCGTCCGGTCGTCCGTCGGGGCCCACGAGCCACTGCGCGGTGAGCCACGCGCCGAGGTCCACCTGGGCCACGCCGAACTCGACGGACAGCTCGTCGATCACCGACCGGATCGCGTCCCAGCGCGCGGGGTCGTTCACGGGGTCGTCG
>WLDE01000269.1 GCA_009704985.1 Actinomycetota bacterium
AGGTGTTCTTCGACGAGCCGCAGATCACGTCGGGCACGTGGGAGTGCGAGCCGGGCGCGTCCCGCTGGGAGTTCACCACCCGTGGCGAGGTCATCTACGTGCTGTCGGGCCGGATGACGGTGCACGAAGACGGTGGGGAGCCGGTCGAGTTGACGGCGGGATCGAGCTGCATCTTCCCCCTCGGTTGGTGCGGCGTGTGGACCGTGCACGAGACGCTGCGCAAGGTCTTCGTGGTGTACCGCCCCACCGCGTCGTAGACCGTTCTCCGTGCCGAATCGGCACGAAGGCGGTTCAAGCAGAGAAGCCGATTCGCCCAACGCACCTGAGCGCCAGGCTGCAAGCGAAGGGCTGAACAGGCGAGTTGCGACCGATGTCAACGACGTGAGCGGCGAGCGGCTGAGGCGAGTGTCGACGGTCGATCGAACTGAGAGTTGATCCGAACAGCCCATTGTCGGCCATGTGTTCGCTGGCGATCATCGACGTATGGCGGGAATCATTCGGAGAAACACAGGCTCGATCGCGGCCAGGATGAGATGGTCGGCCGTCGGCGCAGCGGTCGCCGTCGCACTTGGCGGAGGTCTGATCACGGCGTCGGCGTCCACCGGGACGACGGTGCGGTCCTCGTTCGTTCCGGTCGTGCCGTGTCGCCTCATGGATACACGCCCTGCCCCGGACACGGTGGGTGGGCGAGCCCGACCAATCGGGGCTGGTGAGGTGCACACCGTCGCAGTACATGGGTCGACGGGCAACTGCGTCATTCCGAGCGAGGCGATCGCCGTCACCATCAACGTGGTCGCGGTCGCACCGTCTGCCGATGGTTACCTCACCGTCTACCCGCCCGACTTCATGAGGCCTCTCGCTTCGACCCTCAACTTCGCAGCCAACCAGGCGCCAGAACCGAACTCAGTCACCGTTCAGCTGTCGGCGGACGGTCACGTGAGCTTCTTCAACCTTGCGGGGACGGTGCATGTGGTGGCGGACGTGTACGGCTACTACGTCGACGGAGCCGATGGTGTCTCGGGCAGCTACTACACGAAGGCCGAAGTCGACCAGATGATGGCATCCAGGCCTGCCGTCGGACCGACGGGCGACGCCGGTCCGGCCGGCCCGACCGGCCCAGCGGGACCGAGGGGGAACCCTGGGCCTGCCGGCCCTGCTGGTCCTGTCGGGCCGGAAGGTCCTGCTGGTCCTGTCGGGCCGGAAGGTCCTGCTGGTCCTGTCGGGCCGGAAGGTCCTGCTGGTCCGGTGGGCCCGGAAGGTCCTGCTGGTCCTGTCGGCCCTGCAGGCCCGGAGGGGTCTCCTGGCGCTGTGGGCCCCGTTGGTCCCGCTGGCGCTGTCGGTCCCCAGGGTCCCGCTGGTCCTGCCGGTGCCGCTGGTCCTGCCGGTGCCGCTGGTCCTGCCGGTGCTGTCGGTCCGCAAGGTCCTGCTGGTCCTGCGGGGCCGTCGGGTCCTGCTGGTCCCGCCGGGAGGGACGGTGCGTATCTGGTGGTGGACGCCAATGGCGATGCCATCGGGCGTCTCGCTTCCGATCCGTTCGACTTCACCCGGGCGGGCGCTGCTGTCGTCGAGGTCGACGGCGGCTTCACACTGCTCGGTGGCGATGGTCGCTTCTTCTCGTTGCTCGATTACTCCCAGGCGCTGTACTTCGAGAGCACTGACTGCAGCGGTCCGCCAGCGGCGGTCAATGGCTTCACCTCCGCCTACGACACCTGGTTCGGCATCGCTCCGGTGTGGCCGGAGACGGGCGATCGGGTGGGCTACCGAAAGACCGGTAACCAGATCACGTGGACTGGCCTTTCGACTCGATTCAACAGCATCCTGCGAAACGCAGACCCCACCTTCGGACTCCCCGTGGATACGTGCTTTCCAGGTCCGGTGGGTATCGCCTCTCCCCACCCGATGATGACCAGTGCTGCCGAGGTGCAGCCCGTGCCTGATGCGCCGCTCCCGGAGGACCGACCCGGTCCCGTCAGGGTGGTGCCATCGCCGTGAGCAGGTGTCAGCTGCCTCCCGGCCGCGCCGACAGGTTGGTCGAATCGATCCAAGGTGCCGCTGCGGCATGAGCGCGGTTCCTCTCGCGACGACGCCTCCCGGGTGGTCTGACCGATCGACTCGCGCTGATTGGCGGACTCGATACACGACCGTCGGTGCGCTTCCTCCGGGCCGCCGGATCGAGATGCATGCGGCGAGTGATGTTGCGGCACTGTCGAGCGTCATCGTGGCCACTCGCACGCACGGGCCACTTCCCGGCCGGGACACCGCCTACTGGGTGACGTTGGCTCGACGCTTGCTGCAACGCGGGAGCTGCCCGCCGCTCTCAGGAGGGGCGGCGGCTGACGGATCCGTCGTGTCGGCCGCCGACGTCAGGGCGCTGTTCGAGCCGGCGAGGTCGTGGGTGGTCGATGCGGCCGGACTCGGGATGCAGGTGGACGAACCGGAGTTCCTCGAGGAAGTCCGCCGGCTGAATCCGACAGCTGCGACGTTCCTGTTGCCCCAGGCCCCGTTCGAGTCGCTCGGCTCGGGCCCCTCGGGGGACTCGACTCAGTGGGTCGATTTCGCGTTCGCCGTGCCGGGTCGCAGCCTCACGGTCATCGAGTTGGACGGTGAGAGCCACCGCACAACTGCCGCGGCCGACGCTGCGCGTGACGCGGCGCTGGCCGAGCGAGGTGTCACGACCGTTCGGTGCACGGAACGATCCGAGGCACAGCGCCTCGCGCGAGCGCTTTCGATCGAGCCCGGCTTGAGCGTGACCTGCGGTGGAGGAGCGGAGCTGAGGGACGCCCTTCGTGCCGTGAGATGGGCGTATGCGGTGATCGAGGCCGTTGCCGTCGGGGCGCTCGTGCCCGCACCGCGATGGACCGTTTCGGGGGTCGCTTGGCACCAGTGGTTCGGAGACTTGCTCGACTGTCTCGCCGGCCTCGACGCCGTCTGGCGTACCGGTGTCATGCCGTCGAGCATCGACGTCATCGACGACGGTGACGTGACGACGTGGACCAACCCGTTCGACGACCGCGTGCAGCATGACGGTGTCGTCGATGAGACGCCACGAGTGTCCGTATGTGTCGACTGGGGCCCGGTCTGGGCAGCACTCCCGGTAGAGCACGACATCGTCGTCCGTGGTGTGCCGCTGCCGACTCTCGCTGGTTGGGACGAGGATCTGTCGAGCGAGCGGCGCACCCTCGTCGAGGGCGTCGACCACCGTGGCTCCTTGGAACAGGCCCTGTGCGCGGTCGCTCGGTATGCGATCGGCGTTCCGAGCTTCCGTGAGGGCCAGGTGCGGGCGATCGAGCGGGTGCTCACTGGGGGCGATTCTCTCGCGCTGCTGCCGACCGGGCACGGAAAGACGCTCATCTACCAGCTGGCCATGTTGCTGCGGCCAGGGCTCACCCTGGTGGTCGCACCGCTGGTGTCGCTGATCGGAGACCAGGAGCGTCGGTTCCTGGAGCTCGGGATCGATCGCGTGCTGGCGATCCACGGGGGTCGAACGGGTTCTTCCGACGATGCACAGGCGGTGCTTGCCGCGGTCCGCTCCGGGAACTCGCTGATCATGTTCGTCTCGCCGGAGCGACTGCAGATCGACAGCTTCCGGAAGGCGTTGTCGAGCTCGCTGAGCAGCCGTGTCGCCGGCCTCACGGTCGTCGACGAGGCGCACTGTGTGTCCGAGTGGGGCCACGACTTCCGCACCAGCTACCTCCGACTCGGCCGGAACCTGCGCAGGTGGACCGCGAACGACGGCGGCGCACCTGCATTGGTGTCGCTCACGGGTACTGCTTCGCCCGGGGTGGTGCGTGACGTACTGCGCGAGCTCGACATCGATGCGACCGACCCGGGCGCCGTGCAGCGTCCACCGACCTTCGATCGACCGAACCTGTCGTTCGAGATCCTCGACGGTGGCGCAGCGAACGACTTCGACATGCTCCGGCATGCGATCACGGCGGTGATCCCGCAGCGGCTCGGGCTCTCGTTGGAGACCATCGCAGGGGCTGGCAACCGCTGCGACGTCGGTGGTCTCGTGTTCGTTCCGTGGACGAAGGGCGACTACGGCGTCGTGGAGGTGCGGAGGCAGCTCGTCGAGTGGTTCCAGGACCTCGGTATCAACGCTCGTGTCGATGTCTACTGCGGAGCCGCGCCAAGCGGTCGGGACCCACGCACGTGGGATGCCGAGAAGGCCGAGATCGCACGACGGTTCCAGGCGGATGAGCTCGCGATCCTGGTGACGACCAAGGCGTTCGGGATGGGGATCGACAAGCCGAACATCCGGTGGACCGCGCATCTGGGGATGCCATCGAGCATCGAAGCGTTCGCACAGGAGGCCGGTCGTGCCGGACGCGATCGTCGCCTCCGTGCGCACTGCGTGCTGGTCACGGGACAACGTGACCCGGTGCTGGTCGACCGGCTGCTCGATGCGCGGACGTTGCCTGAAGCGCGCCGAGTCTTCGATCGAGACGGTGCCGGCGATGTCGGCCGTCAGTTGTTCTTCCTGCACAACAGCTTCCCAGGGCTCGGTGCAGACGCACCATTGACGGAGGGCGAGCGCAAGACGCTCGAACTCGCCTGGGTGATCGGCGATGTCGAACAGGCCAAGGACATGTGGAGGCGCCTCAAGGCTGCGGAGGCTCGGCCCGGCGCGGTCCTCACGATTCCGCATCTCCCTGATGGCGCCAAGGTGCTTGCGCCGAGGGAGCAGGACCGGATCAAGTCCCTCGTCGACAGAGCGCTCTTCCGGCTCTCGATGGTCGGGGTCGTCGACGATCTGACCGTCGAACCGAGGGCCGGGCGGTTGACCGTTCATCTGGCCAACTACGACCGCGCCTCGATCGACGAGTCCTACCTCGCGTTCGCTGAGCGGATGCAGCCTGGTCGCCACCGGTCGCACCTCGCCCGCGTCCTGGCTGCTCCCGACGACCTGGACGAGCGAATCTGCTTCCACCTCGAGGGCGTTGTCCGCATGGTGTACAGCGTGATCGAGCCGGCGCGGGTCACAGCGCTGCGTGAGATGCTTCGGCTCACGAGACAGGGCCGCAGCGACGAGGTGATTCGCTCGACGATCGCCGCGTATCTCAGCGACGGCCCGACCGCCCAGCTGCTCTCCGAACTCGCGGTCGCAACCCGAGTCGACATGGCAGCGGCGCTTCAGGCGATCGACGCTCTCCCATCCGGCGACCACTACGAGTGGGCCGGCTCCGCCACCCGTCAGCTGGAGGCGTATCCGGGCCATCCCGTCCTGCTCGCAGTCAGGGCAGCCGGTGAGGCACAGCTGCCCGCGGGAGACGTCGAGGCGTTCGGCGAGTTCGTCGCTCAGCTCACCTCATCGCTCGATTCCTACGAACTCGACGACGAAGCTGCGAGTGACGTGTTCCGGTGGCTGCGACGGGTCCTGGTGAACTTCCAGCAGGGTCGGCGCGCGTCGTGGCTACCGATGCTCTGGGCCACCTTCCACGAGAAGTCGAGGCACTGGCGCCTCCTCGACGAGACCAGCCGCGAAGTCCTCCAGAACTGGAAGGCCGATCCGCACGAGCTCGACGCTGCACGGGCGGTGCGTCTCCGTCTCATGGTCCGAAGTGATGACTCCCGAACCCCGCGAAAGGACGAACGATGAGTGAACAGGCTGCAGACGGGGGATCGCTGACCGATCTGGTCGAGCGGTTCCTTCGAGCCGATGAGGCGCTGGAGTTCGTCGTGGACGAGCGGGCTCGACTCGCCGCTGCTTCGAAGGAGCTGGCGCAAGCCCGCACGCACATGGACGTCCGTACGCAGTCGAGCGTCGATGCCTTGGAGCAGTTGCGAGCGCAGCTTCGTGAGCGGATGGACGCAGAGGCTGATTACGCCGAGGCTGTCCAGCAGCACGAGGGAGCGGTGACGGAGCTCCTGCACGAGGTCACGGCGCTGCTCACCCAGCTCCGCGAGATCGATCCGGCCCGGTTCGCACGAGAGATCGATGAGCTCCGCCGAGACTCGGCCGACAACGCATCCGAGGTGCGCGAGGTGCGCCGCGTCATCGCCGACCTCGAGCGTCACCATGCGGCCTTGGTCGCTGAGGCTCGCTCGACGTCTCAGATGCTCGAGCAGGTCGTCCGGGATCACGAGGCGATCCGGCAGGTCCTTCAGGCCCAATCGGCACGCTTCGACCATGTGGATGCTGCACACGGCGAACACGCTGCAGCTCTATGGTCAGCCGAGGGAGTCGCGGCGGAGCGTCACCGTGAGGTGCTCGACGCCTTCCGGCGCACCCAGCGAGGCGTCATCGCTGCAGTCGTGCTGGGTGGCCTCTCCCTGGTCGTCTCCGTCGCAGCGTTGTTCGTCGGGTGAGGTGATCGGCCGGGGCGGTGCTGTGACTCAGCAGCGCTCGGCGTAGGCGCAGAGGGTGCTGATGAGCTTCATGTCGTCGATGGACTTGGCGCGGCTGTCGAGGAGCTCCTCGGTGCACACGACGTAGGCGAGCACCTTGGCGCGGCTGATGGCGACGTTGAGGCGGTTGCGGGAGAACAGGAAGTCGAGGCCG
>WLDE01000270.1 GCA_009704985.1 Actinomycetota bacterium
CGGGCGAGGACCGTCAGGGACGATCGGTGGTGCCGCGCTCGCCCGGCGCGATCGCCGGCGGCAGCACGCCGTCACCACGCACGTCCTGCATCGCACCGAGCACGTCGGCATCGACAGCCGACGACATCGGCCCGAAGCCGAGCACCAGCGTGCCCTCGCTGCCGCAGACCGGACACGTCGTCGCCACGATCGCCACCATGTCCGCAGGATCGGAGGCGCCCTCGAGGCGACGGATGCTGTGGATCTGGAGGCCGCCCGGATCGGACGACGTGGCACAGCGGCCGCAGCGCACCACGGCGGTCGACACCGCGCCTCCTGCGGCGACCGGGCCGGCCGATCCCGGGTCGCGGGGTTCTGCCGTGAAATCGCCGGCGAAGCCGCTGTCCCGGTAGGCGTCGATCACCTCGGTGAGGGTCGTCCGGTCCGACGGAGCCGTCGCAGCGAGTTCGGGATCGGGGGTGACGAACGCGTCCATGGGGCCGCAGTACCCCGGGGGTCACGGGTGTGAACCCGACGCGAGGTTCGCTGCGCCGCACCGCCGGGTACGCCACGGAGGTGGCCACGTTGCTCGACGACACCTCCACCGAGTTCCCGAACCACACCGTCGAGGTGTGGCGGCGCGACGGATGGTCGATGCCGATCCGCCGCGAGCCGGTCGACCCGCACGACATCCGGCCGGTGCGGTCCAGCGGCAGCCGGCGCATCCCGCTCGGGTGAGCACGGTGGAGCCGGCGCCGGACGTTTGCCCCGCTGCGGAGCTGGGTATCGCCGATCGATGAGGCGGCCCGGGCGCGTTCGTGAGTCCGTGAGATGGTCGCCGAGGCGATGACCGTCGCTCGCCGATCGGCCACGAGTCGGGCGTTGCCCGCCGCCGCCTCGAGCGCGCGGGCCGCGCGCCGCTTGGTGCGATCGGTACTCGTCTCCCAGCAGGCGGATCCGGACGTCGTCCGGGACTTCGAGATCGTCGTCAGCGAGCTCGTCGCGAACGCGGTCGAGCATGGCTCGGGCGACACCATCGTCGTCGGGATCGACGTCACCGACGGTCGGTTCTGGGAGGTGTCGCTCGGTTCGGCCACCACCCGACGCCGGCCGCTCGGGACCTGGCGGCGCTGGTCGGTGGCCGGTCCGGGTGCACGCTCCGGTCGCGGTCTCGGGATCGTGCGCCGCCTGATGGACGAGGTGCGTGTGGACGTCGAGCCGCCCGTGGTCGGCGACCCCGGCTCCGGCGAGCCGGTCTGGCTCGTCGTGCGATGCCGCCGGCGCCGCTGAACCGGCGCCGCTTGCTGTTGCCGCTTGCTATTGCCGCTTGTTGTTGCCGCTTGCTGTTTGGGTGCGCCGCGGCGCGGGGTACCGGAGCAGCGACGGTCCAGGGGCCACGCCCCGATCGTCCCCGAGGCTCGGGGGCGGTGCACTCCGCCCGCTGCACCGCCCCCGCCCGGGTCTCGTCCGCGTCCGCCGGTACCCGGACGGATCACGTCCCGCACGGGTCGGTCGGCGATCCGTGTCCGGTCACGGTCAGCAGGCGGCGTCGCCGTGTCGGGTGACGCGGCCTCGGCGTCGGACCGGAACCGTCGCAGGTCGCTCGCGTCGAACCCGAAGGGTCGCTCTTGCGCCAACCATCGCTCGAGCCGGTTCGAGCGCCTCCCCGGCCTGGGTGCCCAGCTCACCGAGCTGGTCGGCGATCGCCGGGACGATCACCAGCCCGGCTCCGACGAGCGACGCGAGGAGCCCGACCACGAGCACCGCAGCCGCGAGTGCGGCCCTCGCCGAGACGGGGCACCGGCAGGGGTGGTCCCCGGCGCGACGGTGCCCGGGTCCGACCGTGGGGTGTCGTCCCCGGGCACCACCGTGTGCAGGAACTGCCGTCGACCCGGGCGGCCGGGGCGGGCCACCCGGGTCGGCTCCTGCGGTACCCGGGTCGGTGACGGCGCACACACGGCAGTCGCGAGATCGCGCCGCGCGACCTGGATCGGTCAACGGCCGGCACCGGGGTGGCCGTGCGCCACAGCTGGAGCGGTTGGTGCGGTGACCGGATGACGCTGGAACTCGACGACGGCCGCCTGGTGAAGCTGCACCTGTTCTGGCCGCGCCGTCAGGCCGTCGCGGCGATCCTGGGGGTGCGGTGGACCGACCGGACGGCTGGATGATCGCGGTCCGCACGACGGCCGGTGAGCAGGTGCCCGTGTACGCATGGCGCGGCCGGGTGCTGCTGACCCGCGGGGCGGCGCACGCTCCGATGGGCTGGTCGCTGCTCGGCTGACGTTGGGGCGCACCCGTCGCGGATCACGCGGTCGCGCACGGGACGTCGGGCCCTGCACCGTGGCGGACCGCCGTGCCTACAGTCCGGGCGTGGAGGTCGTCCGGTCGTGAAGGTCGTCGGCATCGTCGCCATCGTCGCTGCGAAGTTCCTGATCCCCGTCGGGATCCCGTTCGCCCCGTTCGTGTTCGGCTGGGCGAACTTCGTGCTCGACACCGTCGACGGCGATCTGCTCGTCCCGCTGGGTCTCGCCGACAGCACGTACCAGCCGATCGACAAGATCGCCGACTGGGCCACCTACGTGGGCATGGCCGTCGCCGCACGACGGCTGCGGTGGTCGATCGCGCCGTGGGTGTACGCGCTCTTCGCGTTCCGCAGCGTCGGCCAGCTGCTGTTCCTGATCACGGGAGCGGAGTGGTGGCTGTTCGTCTTCGCCAACTTCCTCGAGCCGCTGTTCCTCGTGTATGCGACGGCCGGGTTCTTCCTGAAGAGTGAGGAACGCACCGCGGGGTGGTTCGTGCGCCACCGCACGCTGATCGTGGTGCTGGTCGTGCTCTACAAGCTGCAGGACGAGTACGTCACCCACATCGGCAACATCGACCGCACCGAGCTGATCACGAACCTGTTCTCGTGAGCGGCGCGGCAGCCCGTCCGCGGTGGCCGCTGCTCAGACGCCCGGGCCGAGCTGCGGTGGGTTCTCCGCCGCCAGCACCGCGTCGAGGCGCGGACGCAGTGCCGCCACCATCTGCATGTCGGTGAAGATCCAGAAGCGGTTCGCCAGGATCGCGTCGTGGACGAGGTCGGCCACCGCGCCCGGCGCCATCCCCGAGCGCAACTGGTCGCGCACGTAGGCGACCATCGCCTCCTCCATCGGGGTCGGCTCCACGCCGCGCTCCGGTGCGGCCCATTCCGGCCGGTTGCGCGCCGAGTCGGCGATGGCCGTGTCGACCCACCCCGGGCACAGGCACGACACCCCGACCCCGGCTGCCCGCAGGCGCGGGTCGTGGAACAGCCCCTCGGTGATCGCGACGACCGCCCACTTGCTCGCCGAGTACGCGGAGTGGCCGGGGAAGTGCCCGGCCATCGACGCCGTGTTCACGATGTGGCCGTCGCCGTGCCCCACGAGGTGCGGCAGGAACGCGCGGTGGCCGTGGATCACGCCCCACAGGTTCACCTCGAGCACCCAGCGCCACTCGGCCTCGTTGACGAAGTTGCCGCCCGACGGCCCGCTCCCGGCCACACCGGCGTTGTTGCACAGCACGTGCACGCGTCCGAAGCGCTCGATCGCCGCATCGCGCAAGCGGTCGACGGCCGCGCCGTCGGTGACGTCGGTGACCACGCCGATCGCCGGTACCCCGGCCGCGGTGAGCGCGGCCACCGTCTCGTCGAGCTTCGGTGCCTCCACGTCGGCGAGCACCACGTTCATCCCGGCCCGGCCGAACCGCTCGGCGAACGCACGCCCCATGCCCGACCCGGCACCCGTCACGACTGCGGTCTTGCCGCTCAACGACTCCATCGCCGGAGCGTACCGAGCGTCCCTCGCCCGCTCCGGCCCGGAGGGGCCGACCGCAGGGGCGTGCAACCCGTGCGCCGTGTGCCGGCGCGCCCCTGTCCGCCAATGCGACCGGGGTGCTTGTCGACGAGGTCGGAGATCTGCCGTGTCGACGAACGCATCGCCTCTCGCCTGGTGCATCCATCGGCGAGCTTGCGGTCGAAGTCGATGCGACCATCGCTGCCGGGGTGGCGGATCTGGGTCACGGCGATCATGTGGGTCGCATGGTTCAACGTCCGGTTCCCCCCGACGCGACAGTCGGTGCACCGTCCGACCCGACGATGAGAACTCGATCGGCGCGGTCCCGCACGTCGTCGGCGCAGTGCCCGGACGTCGGGAAGCGACCGATGTCGCCGGTGTCATCGATGATCGTCGTGTCGAGGATCGGGCCGATCCCGTACACGTCGACGAGCGTGGTGCCGGGGGCCTTCACGGCGTCGGTGATGCGTTGCTCGGACCGCTTCGTCCGCACGTCGAGCAACTCGATCTCCTCGAGCGTCTCCTGCGCGCGCGACTCCTCGCCCGTGGCGCGTCGGGCTGTGCGTTCGCCGACAAGCGCGGCATGCTGACGTGATCCTCGGCCCGCACTGCAGCGACCACCAGATCATCAACCAGGCAGTTCGGGTCGGGTGGTGACGAGATTGTCAGCGGCCTCGATGCTGTATATCGTTGCTGTATGTCGTCAACGCGGACGCAGGTGTACCTCACCGAGGAACAACGGCGCAAGGTCGATCAACTGGCCGACGCCGAGGGTGTCACGATGGCCGTGATCATTCGTCGTGCACTCGACGAGTACCTGACCGATGACGCCGACGTCAACACCGCACTGGCGGCCACCTTCGGTGCGGCTCCGGACGCTGATGCGCCCTCGCGCGACGAGTGGCAGCGTGGCTGATCTCCTCGTCGACACCGACGTCTTCATCGACCATCTTCGTGGCGCAGTCGAACTCGTGCCAGGACGGCATCGTCTCCACTACTCAGTGGTGACCCGCGCCGAACTCTTCGCCGGCAACACGGCGACGAATCTGTCGAACCAGCTGCTCGCGCCGTTTCGAGAGCTTGCCGTCGACCGGGCGATCGCCGAGCGTGCCGGCCGGATCACTCGGGAGTTCGGAGTACGACTTCCTGACGCGCTCATTGCTGCGACGGCACTGGAGCACGGACTCGGACTCGTGACGAGAAATCAGAAGCACTTCGACTCGGTCCGAGGTCTCCGACTCCGCAGGCTCTGACCACGCCGATCGGCAACTCGGGCGGGTCGATCTCCGCATCTTCTGGGTGCCAGGACTTCCGCCTGATCTGCGTCGGTGAGGACTCACCGGCCCCCAGGAACTGGGGCCGAATGTCTTGGGAGCCAGCGCTCTCGCATTTCCAGGGAGCTCGCCGAAGCGTGGCGCCCAGAACGTCCAGCCCGCCCCGAGTCCTTCGTTCGGGCTGACCGGAGACGGGTCAACCCTCCTCCGCCCACCTGACTTGGGTCGTCCGAGTCCACAACTCGATCGCTACGCCCGCGCCCTCGGCTTGGAACGCACCTCGTCGGCAGCACACCAGGTGGGCGGGCAGTTCTACAGGCGCGAAGTTCTCGTTGTGACGCTGTGGGGACGCCCCAACGCGGCGCCTGCTCCGGCAGACTGCAGCAGTGGAGTTCGTGATCGCACGTAACCCCGACGAGGCGTCGACGCTGCCGTACCTGGTGCGCCTGCCCCTGGGGGCCGGGGTGGTGCTGAAGGTGCGCGACACCTGGCCCCGTACGGCCAAGGTGTACTGCCATCCGGCCGAGGCCTGGCCGGCCGAGCCCGACATCGTCGAGCGGGTACCGGTGCGCTCGTGCATGCGTCGTGGGGCCTCGATCGATCTCGTGCTCGACCGTAGCCGCGAGAACCGGTCGCAGTTCGTCTTCGCCGTGGCGCGTGGCCGGGAGGTGGTCTTCTGGCAGAGCGCCCGTACCGCTCGTCAGGCCCGACCGGCCGTGTCGGTGCCCACGGCCCGTGCCTCGGGCCAGGTGCTCGACATCGTCGTCGACAGCCACGAGCGCTACGCCTGGAACTTCTCTGCGCAGCAGGCCACCACCCGGCGGCAGGCATTGCCGGCAGGCGATTACGGCGTGGTGCTCGACGGGCATCTCGTCGCTGCCGTGGAACGCAAGAGCCTCGCCGACCTCGTGTCGACCCTCACCACCGGCAAGTTGCGTTATCTCATGGCCGACTTGGCCGCGCTGCCACGAGCTGCGCTGGTGGTGGAAGACCGCTGGTCGTCGGTGTTCAAACTCGACCGGGTTCGGCCGTCGGTGGTCACCGAAGGTCTTGCCGAGATGCAGGTGCGGTTCCCCAACGTGCCGATCGTGTTCTGTGAGACCCGACCGCTCGCCCAGGAGTGGGCGTACCGGTTCCTCGGCGCTGCCGCTGCTCACCACGGCGAGCACCTCGATGCCGCTCGCCTCGAGTCGGCCCTCCCGCCGGCGGCCCCACTCGCCCCGCCCGAGCCGACCACCGCCGAGGTGCGCGCCTGGGCGGTGGGGGCGGGCCTGCCGGTCGCTGCCGCAGGGCGGATCAAGCCCGACATCGTCGACGCCTACCGCCGCGCCCACACTGCCGACGACCGCAGCGGTTGA
>WLDE01000271.1 GCA_009704985.1 Actinomycetota bacterium
AACACGGCACGGGCTGAGCCGGACCGGGCCGGGCCGGCGGGACGGTACGTCGGTCAGCGGGCCGGTTCGAGCGTGAGCGACTCACCCGGGCGCAGCACCGACAGCCGGTCCGCCCGGTCGTGCTCGGCGTTCACCCGCGTGGGGGCGTCCCCGGACGGGGGCCGAGGGATCGACCGGACGTCGCAACGGTCGCTGGGGAGCGTCGCGCCATGACACGCGACGACCCCGCCGGGCACGCCACCGGGCACGCCACCGGGTCGGCCGATCCTGCACGGCTCCTCGGCGAGTGGCGCGTCGTGCGGTTGCAGCGCGGCGACGACGGTGAGAACGGCGACGAGAACGCCAACGAGAACGACGGTCGGGACGTCGACCGCCGTGGTGCGGTGCGGATCGTGCTCGGACGCGACCCGGAACACGGCACGGGCTGAGCCGGACCGGGCCGGGCCAGCGGGACGGTACGTCGGTCAGCGGGCCGGTTCGAGCGTGAGCGACTCACCCGGGCGCAGCACCGACAGCCGGTCCGCCCGGTCGTGCTCGGCGAGGGCCGCCCGGAACGCGTCGATCGGACGGTCGAGCCACGGGGGGCTGCCCGGCCGCGCCCGCATCGGGCTGTAGGTGCCCCAGTGGATCGGCACCACCGTGACGGGGTCGATCCACTCGGTCGCGATCGCCGCCCTCGGCGGGTCGAGGTGGCGGTCGCCGAGCGTGGGACCCCAGCCCCAGATCGGCAGCAGCGCGACGTCGATGCGGCCGTGCAGGTCGAGTTCGTGCATCTCGTCGAACAGGTCGGTGTCGCCGGCGAAGTACACGCGTCGCCCCGCCGCCTCCACCACGTATCCCACCGGTGACGCCCGCACCCGTGACTGCGGGCCGCGGCTGCTGGAGTGGTTCGCCGGCACCGCACGCAGCCGCACGCCCTCGGCGATCTCGACCACGTCGCCCGACTCCACCTCGGTCGCGTCGCGACCGGGGAGCGAGGCGACCAGCGACGCCGCGCCCCGGGGCACCACCACACGACCGCTGCCGCCCACCCGGCGCAGCGACGGCCCGTGGAGGTGGTCGAGGTGCAGGTGCGAGATCGCCACGACGTCGACGTCGGGCAGCGCGGGCGGCGGCACACGGCGGCGGAGGTGCGCCAGCCGGCCGGTGAGCGCCGGATCGGTCACGATCCGCACGTCGCCGACCTCCACCAGCACGGTCGCATGTCCGACCCAGGTGATCGTCAACGGCGCGTCCGGCACGCATCGATCCTGCCAGAGGCGCCGCCGGTGGAGCCGTCAGCCGGCGGTGGGCTGCACGGCGGGGACCGTTTGTCCGTCCCCCGTTCGGGGAATCGCTGCAGACATGAGCACCCCGACGCCCGCGGCACCGCCGCGCCCCGATCGCCCTGGTTGCCCTGGTCGCCCCGAGCGACCCGATCTGGTCGTCGTCGCGAACCGGCTGCCGGTGCGCCAGGTGCCCGGCGACGGCGGCAGCACCTGGGAGCGCAGCCCGGGTGGTCTGGTGTCGGCACTCGAGTCGGTGGTGCGGACGAGTTCGATGAGCTGGGTGGGCTGGTCCGGTGCGGCCGACGATCCCGAGCACCCGGCGCTCACCTCGTTCGAACAGGACGGCATCCGGCTCCACCCCGTGCCGGTCACCGACGACGAACGGCAGGGCTCCTACGACGGCTTCTCCAACGGCACGCTGTGGCCGCTCTTCCACGACGCGATCTTCGTGCCGCAGTTCCACGAGCACTGGTGGGAGGCGTACCGGAGCGTCAACCGGCGCTTCGCCGAACGCACCGCACGGGTGGCCCCCCACGGTGCCGCCGTATGGATCCATGACTACCAGCTGATGCTCGTGCCACGTCTGCTGCGCGAGCTGCGGCCCGACCTCCGCATCGGCTTCTTCCTCCACATCCCGTTCCCCGCGCAGGAGCTGTACCTGCGGCTGCCGTGGCGCGCCGCGCTCACCGACGGCCTGCTCGGCGCCGACGTCGTGGGCTTCCAGACCACCGTCGGTGCCGACAACTTCCGCCTCGTCACGAGGCGGTTGCTCGGCGCCCGCGTGGAGGGGCGCGACGTGGTGCGCGCGGGTCGGCGCACCCACGTGGGCACCTACCCGGTCGGCATCGATGCCGACCGCGTCCGGCGCATCGCGAGCGACCCCGCCACCGTCGCCCGCGCGGCCGCGATCCGCGCCGAGCTCGGCTCACCGCGGACGGTGCTGCTGGGCGTCGACCGGCTCGACTACACGAAGGGCATCGAGGTGCGGCTGCGCGCGTACCGCGGGCTGCTGGAGGCCGGCCGCGTGGACCCGGCCACCACCGTGTTCGTGCAGATCGCGCAGCCGAGCCGCGACGAGGCGCCCGGCTACGCGGAGACCCGCGCTTCGGTGGAGCAGATGGCGGGCAGCATCAACGGCGACTTCTCCGCGCTGGGCGGCGCAGCGGTGAAGTACCTGCACCAGGGTCAGGACCTCGCCGAGCTCGTCGCGCTCTACCGCGCCGCCGACGTCATGGTGGTCACCCCGTTCCGCGACGGGATGAACCTCGTCGCGAAGGAGTACGTCGCCGCGCAGGTCGATCTCGACGGCGTGCTGATCCTGTCGGAGTTCGCCGGTGCCGCGCACCAGATGCGCCAGGCCGTGCTGGTCAACCCGTTCGACGTGCGGGGGCTGGAGGACGCGATCGACGAAGCCGTCAACGGCGACCGGCGGCAGCACCGCCGTCGGATGGCGTCGCTCGTGCGCGGCGTGCACCGCGACGACGCGGCCTCGTGGGCCGAGCACTTCCTGGGCGATCTCCGGCCCACACCCACGGCGGCGAGCGCGTGAGTGCGACACCGGACCCGGCGGGCGCCGCCCGACGACGTCCCGATGTGACCCACCTGGTCGTCGACGATGCGTTGCGGGCCGAGCTCGGGCGGCTCGCGGCCGTGCCGTCGCTGCTGGTGGCCAGCGACTACGACGGCACGCTGGCAGAGCTGGTGGACGACCCGGCCCTCGCCCACCCGGACCCGACGGCGATCGACGCCATGTCGCGGCTCGCCGCGCTGGCGCACACGGAGGTCGCGATCGTGTCGGGTCGGTCGCTCCACGACCTCGAGCAGCTCACCGGGCTCCGAGGTGTCGCGCACCTCGTCGGCTCGCACGGGAGCGAGTTCGAGCCAGGTGTCGTCTCCGGCGTCCGCGAGGGTGATCTGGCCGTGCTGGACCGCGCCCGGTCGATGGTCGAGGCCATCGCCGCGCGGGCGCCGGCATCACGCGTGGAGGCGAAACCGGCGAGCGTCGCGTTCCACACCCGGGAGGTCGATCCCGACCTGGTGCCCGAGCTCGTCGACGCGGTCGCGACCGGACCGGGTTCGCTCGCGGGCATCAGCGTGAAGCGCGGCAAGGACGTGATCGAGCTCACCGTCACCGACGCGACCAAGGGCAGCGCGCTGGCCCTGCTGAGGGAGCAGCTCGGCGTGGACGCGGTGCTGTTCGTCGGCGACGACCTCACCGACGAGGACGCCTTCACCGCTCTGCACCCCGGCGACGTCGGCGTGAAGGTCGGCCCCGGCGCGACGATGGCCGACCACCGCGTGCCCGACGTGCGCACCGTGGCCGAACTGCTCCACGCCCTGGCCCGCCTCCGCGCGGACACCTGACCGCGAGCGACGGCGCCGCCGGCGACGGGTCGCCCGTCGACGATCAGCGGCCGAGCAGTGCGGGCGCCAGCGCCCGCCACTCGTCCACCGGCAACGCACGCGGGTCGCTGGTGAGCACCTGCACGCACACGTGGTCGGCGCCCGCATCACGATGGGCCTGCACGCGCGCGGCGATCGCGGCGTCGTCGCCCCACGCCACGAGCGCGTCCACGAGGCGGTCGCTGCCGCCGTTCGCGATGTCGTCGTCGGTGAAGCCCTGCCGCTTCCAGTTGTTCGCGTAGTTGGGCAGGTTGAGGTAGGTGGCGAGGTGCATGCGCGCGATCCCGCGCGCCGTCGCGGGGTCCGTCTCCAGGACGACGCCCTGCTCGCTGGCGACGAGACCGTCGCCGATGCCGGCGCGGGCCTGGGCGGTGAGCTCGGGCGTCACGAGGTACGGGTGCGTGCCGGCGCTTCGGGTGCGGGCGAGCTCGAGCATCTTCGGCCCGAGCGCGGCGATCACGCGATCACCGACGGCGAGCGGCGTCGCCGCGGCGTCGAGGCCGTCGAGGTACGCGGCCATCGTCTCGACCGGCCTGGTGTACGTGCCCGGCGAGTTCACCATGTCGATGAACGGGCGATGGCTGATGCCGATGCCGCACAGGTACCGGGGGCCGTGCTCGGCGACGAGGCGCGCGTGTTCGGCGGCGGCCTCCTTCGGCGTGTGCATCCAGATGTTGAGGATGCCGGTCGCGATCGTGACCGACGAGGTGGCGCCGAGCAGGTTGGCGAGCGGGGTCCAGAGGTCGCCGCCGACATCGGGGATCCACAGCGCGGAGTACCCGAGCTCCTCGAGCTCGGTGGCGGCGGCGGCCGCCGCGCCGACGTCGCCGTAGCGCAGCATGGCGCTCCAGATCCCGGTTCCCGACAGTGCTGAGGTCATCCGGCGAGTCTGTCAGCGCCCGCCGGGACGGTCGCCATCGAGCGGGTCGCTCCACCCGCTCGCTCGTCGGTCACCAGCTGATCTCGATCTCGATCTCGTTGTCCTCGCCGACCTCGACCTCCATCTTCAGCGTCACCTCGTTCGGGACGCGCACGGAGTACCGCAGCCCCTCGCGCACCACCTCCACCTGGTTGTGCCGCGCCAGCTGGTCGGCCAGGTCGCGCAACCGCGCCGCGGCGGCCTCCCGGCTCATGGTCTCCTCGTGGCTCAGCTCCATCAACTCGTCGCCCATCGTGCGCTCCTGCCTCGTGTGTGGGGGTCTGGGGTGCGTGGCCGTGTCCGGCCCTGCGTGCACTCTGCCATGTCGCACGCACAGCGGCGTCGCGTGCGTCAGCGGTTCGACGAACCGGCACCGCCCCGCCACCCGTCGTTCACCGACGCGGCGGCAACCCACTCGTCCGCCGCTCCTCCCCGATTGATCGCCCGCTCCGTCACCGAAGTGGCTGTGCCCAGCGCGACCACCGCGAGGTTGGCACGGGTCTGGCCGGCGGCGTCCCAGTTGATCGACGAGTGCTCGACCGGCGTCGTCACCTCGGCGGAGCACGCCGAGTGGAAGCCCCTGCCGACCGTCGACGGATGCCCTTCGACACGACATCTTCCCGGCACCGCGAGTTCGCCTCCGGTTCGGTTGACAGGTTCTCGACGAACGGCGTTACTGGCGGGATGCAGACGCAGAGCAGACGGACGGTGGCTCGCTCGCTGTGGCGGACGTCGATCGGCATCGTCGGCATCCTCGCTGTGGCGCTCGTCCCCTTGGGCGCGACGGGCCCGCTGTCGGTGCCCGTCGCAGCTGCGTCGGCGGCGTGCCCCGCGCTGTCGGGCGCCGGCCCGCTGGGATCGTGGTCGGCGCAGAACACGACCTCCGGGACGCCAGGACCCACCCTGTCGGGCACCACCAGCTATGGCACCGGCATCGTCGGCAACGCGTTCGTGCTCGCAGGATCGGGACTGTCATCGACGTCGGTCTCGACCGTGACCGGCGGGGTGTCGGTGATGGCATGGGTGAAGCCGTCGTCGATGCTGTCGGTGCAGACCGTGATCTCACGCTCCACCGGACCGAGCTTCACCGGCTCCAATGACGTTTCACACGGATACGCCCTGCGGATCGGGTTCCCTTGGGGCGTCGAATGGGAAGTCGACGACCCCACCGCCAGGGTGCCGGAGGTGCTGCGTGCCCAGAACTTCACTGCGATGGACGACGGAGACTGGCATCACGTCGCCGCGTCATGGGAACCCGGATCGATGGCGATCTTCGTCGACGGTGTCGAAGTCGCCCGACAGGTCTCGAGCAGCGCGTCGATCAACCCGGCCGATTCCACACCGTTCATCATCGGCGGCGAGCACAACACCGGGTTCGGGTTCACCGGATCGATCGACGAAGCCATGCTGTTCGGCCGAGCCATCACTGCCGGCGAGATCGCCGGCTGCATCCCCCCTCCGATGATCTCGACGGTCGCCGGGAACGGAGCACAGGGGTTCGCCGGTGACGGCGGCCCCGCCACCAGCGCCAACCTGAACGGCCCGACCGGGGTGGCGGTCGATGCCGCTGGAAACCTCTACATCGCGGACAAGGGCAACCATCGCATTCGGAAGGTGACCCCGGCCGGCACGATCTCGACGTTCGCAGGCAACGGCACCGCGGGGTTCGCCGGTGACGGCGGCCCCGCCACCAACGCCAACCTGAACGGCCCGACCGGGGTGGCGGTCGATGCCGCAGGGAACCTCTACATCGCAGACAGCGGCAACCATCGCATTCGAAAGGTGACCCCAGCCGGCACGATCTC
>WLDE01000272.1 GCA_009704985.1 Actinomycetota bacterium
CGGCCGCGGCCGCCTCGCGACGCGCCGCACGCGCGGCGACCCCGCGGGCGGCACGGGCGACTCGCGACTCGCGTTCGGCACGCGCGTCCTCGGCGGTGCGCCGCGCCCGGCCTGCGAGGGGCACCACCTGCGCGGTCCGCTCCTCACGCGGACGCCGTTCCGGTCGGTCCGTCGAGGGCCGGAGCTCGATGCCGAACGAACCGAGCCCGAACACGTCCTCCTGCTCGGGATCGCCGTCGTCGAGGTCGCGCAGGGTGCCGTCGCGCCACGCATCGGCGAGGCCGGGGCGGCGTGAGAGGTGGTCGACGATGCCCCGGATCTCGGCACGCCGGGCCTCGGCGGAGCGCTCCCACGCGCCGAGCGCACCGACGGCGGCCGACACCATCGCCTCGATCGCCGCACGGCGCTCACGGGTCGCCGACGTCGTGGCGGCCCGGTCGCCGGCGGCCTGTACCGCGCCCAGCGTCGCGGTCAGGCCGACGAGCCGGTCGACGGCGTCACCGTCGGCACCGGCGGCGAGCACCGCCCACAGCGCGAGCGTCGGCTTGGTCAGCGCGCCGAGCGTGCGAGCGAGGTCGCGGTCGCCCGCCGAGCGCGCCTCGCGCACCAGACGCGTGCGGTGCTCGACGTACTCCTCGGGCGGCACCTCGAACAACGCTCGTGGCGAGATCGACGGCATCGCGTCCAGGGTGCCACACCGCGACACACGTCACGTCGCCTCCGGGAAACGGTGCCGGGCAGCGGCGACCCGCGCCGGTACTGTCGTCCCCCGTGCGCGCGACGGGAGGGACGGACAGCGGGCCCGCTCCCACGACGGGCATCTGGGACCGGCTCACCGTCACCTGCGCCCTGTCGTTCTGCGTGCTCGTCGCCGGGCTGAGCGTCGGCATCGTCCTCGGTGAGCTCCGTGACGAACTCGACATCTCCGGGGTGGTCGCCGCGGCGCACGGCTCGGCGTTCGGCATCGGCATGCTGCTGCTCGGCGCGTTCGGATCGGGCGCCGTCGCCCGCGTGGGCCGGCCCGCCGCGTTCTGGGGGTCGTGCGCCACGGTGATCGGCGGCATCACCCTGCTCTGCCTCGGACGGGTGTGGCCGGTCACGCTGCTCGGCGCCTCCCTCGCCGGCGTCGCCTGCTCGATGCTCGTGCTGCTGATGCCGGGCATCGTGGCCGACCATCACGGCGATCGACGCGCCGCCGCCTACGCCGCGGTGAACGGCATCCCGGGCCTCGCCGGCATCTCCTTCTCGCTGCTGATCGGCGCGGTGATCGCCTCCGGCGCCAGCTGGCGCTGGCCGTACGCGCTGCTCACCCTCGGCCTCGGGGCCGCCGTGCTCGTGGTCGGCCGCAGGGTGCGGATCCCGGCCTCACCCGCCACCGCCACGCGGATCCTGCCCCTGTTCCGCCGACGCGACGTGGCGCTCCCGTACATCCACATCGTCCACGCCGTGCTCGTCGAGTTCCCGATCGGCATCTGGGCCGTGGTGTACCTGAAGGAGGTCGGCGGTGCATCGAGCGGGCTCGCTGCGAGCCTCGGCGCGATCTGGGGCCTCTTCCTGTTCCTCGTCCGGATGTCGCTGCCGCGCATCGTCGCCGTGTTCGGACCGTGGACGCGCTCGGTGGGGTTCGGACTGTCGGCCTGCGGCGCGCTGCTGATGTGGACCGGCCCGGGCCTGTGGATGCGGGTGCTCGGCCTCACGATCGTCGCGATCGGTGCGGCCGGCCTCTACCCGCTCGCGGTGGAGGGGCTGTACGAGCGCGCCGGCGCCGACACCGTCTCACTCGGGTTCGTCACCGCGATCGCGTCCGGCACCGCCGTCACGGTGGGCCCGCTCCTCCTCGGGGTGCTCGCCGACGTGGTGAGCCTCCGCCACGGGCTGCTGTTCGTGCCGGCGCTCGCGCTGATCGGCGTGTACACGGCGCGACCACGAGCCGACCGGGCGAAGCCCGAGCTCGACCTGGTCACGACCGGCTGATCACCGGCTGATCACCGGCTGGTGAGCAGCAGGCTCACCGCCGGATCAGGTCGAGGCGGCGTGGAGCGCGTCGATCCAGCGGGCCAGCAGACGGCTCTCGGTCGCTCCCCACACCGGTGTCGCGCCGTGGTGCACCACGTCGGCGAACTGGTCGAGCATCGCCCCGTAGGCGTTCACGCCCGGCACCGGGATCTGCTCGACCGACTCGTCGCGCCGAAGCACGTCGACCGTGCTCGGCTCCTCGGGGCCGGGCGCGAACCAGTCCGGGATCGTGATCCGGCCCTCGGTGCCGGTGAGCACGAACGAGCGGCCGTACACCGTCTCGAAGCTCACCTCGCACGTGGCGGCGAACCCCTGTCCCAGGTCGAGGAATCCGGACAGCGACACGTCGGCACCGTGCTCGTTGCGCACCGCGGCGGCCGCCACGCGCACCGGCTCGCGCGGTGCGAGCAACAGTGCCGGGCCGAGGCAGTAGATGCCGACGTCGAACAGCGCACCACCCCCGCGAGCGTCGAAACGGTGGTCGTTCGGGCGGCCGAGCGGGAAGGTGAACGCCCCGCGCGAGAACCGCAGGTCCCCGAGGGAGGTGCGCCCGACCTCGAGGATCATCTGGTTGCGCGGGTGGTGCGGCCACATGTACGCCTCCACCAGGGCCCGGCCCGCCGCCTCGGCGGCGGCGTACACCTCGTCGGTGTCGGCGGCCGACATGGTCAGCGGCTTCTCGCACAGCACGTGCTTGCCGGCCTCCAGCGCGGCGAGGATCCACCGCTTGTGGCCGTCGTTCGGCAGCGGCACGTACAACGCCTCCACGTCGTCGCGGCGCAGCAGCTCCGAGTACGGACGATCGGAGCCGTCGGCGTCGCGGCTCGCCTCGGCCACCACCACGTGGCGTCCGCTCGCCTCCAGCGGTGGGACGATGCGGGTGCGGTAGATGCGTGACGACGCGCCGATCACGCCCCAGCGCAACCGGTCAGCCATGGAGCACCACCATCCGGATCTCGGTCATCTCCTTGATCGTGAACGCCGGTCCCTCACGGGTGTTGCCGCTGTCGCGGAGGCCGCCGTAGGGCTGCTGATCGGCGCGCCACGTCGGCACCTCGTTCACGAGCACGCCGCCGAAGTCGAGGCGGCGCACGGCCTGGAGGGCGGTGGTGATGTCGGCGGTGAAGATCGCCGCCTGCAGGCCGTACTCGGTGTGGTTCGCCAGCTCGATCGCCTCGTCGAGCGTGTCGTACGCGGTGATCGCCACCACCGGGCCGAACACCTCCTTCGCGCAGACCTTCATCTCGGGCGTGGCACCGGTGATCACGGTGGGCAGCAGCACGCCGTCGTCCTGCCGGCGGCCACCGGCGGCGATCGCCGCACCGGCGCCCGCCGCCTCCCCGATCCAGGCCTCCACGCGGTCGCGCTCGGAGGCGGAGATCAGCGCCGACACGTCGGTGGCCTCGTCCATCGGGTCGCCCACGACGAGCTGGTTCACGTGCTCCACCAGCGCAGCGGCGAACTCGTCGGCGATGGACCGGTGCACCAGGATGCGCTGGGTGCTGATGCAGCTCTGGCCGGCGTGGCTGAACCCGGCCACCTTGATCTTCGCGGCCGCGGTGCGCCAGTCGCCGTCGGGCTGGATGATCACCGGCGCGTTGTTGCCGAGCTCGAGGCCCACCCGCTTGCGGGGCGCCCGGGCGCGGATCGACCAGCCGACCTCCGGTGACCCGGTGAACGTGATGAGCGCGACGTCGGGGTGGTCCACGAGCGCGTTGCCGACCGTGGAGCCACCGCCGGTCACCACCTGGAGGTACTCGGCGGGCAGACCGCACTCACCCACCAGCATCTCCGCCAGGCGCAGCGAACTGAACGGCGTCTGGCTCGCAGGCTTGAGCACCACGGGGCACCCGGCCGCGATCGCCGGTCCCACCTTGTGCACCACGAGGTTCAGCGGGAAGTTGAACGGGGCGATCGCGCCGACCACACCGATCGGCACCCTGAGCGTGAAGCCGATCTTCCCCTCGCCGGCCGGGATCGCGTCGAGCGGGATCACCTCACCCGCGAGCTTGCGGGCCTCGGCGGCCGAGAACTGGAACGTGCCGACGGCACGGTCGACCTCCACACGGGCGGTCTTGATCGGCTTGGCCGCCTCGCGGGCCACGATCTCGGCGAACTCGTCACGCCGGGCGGCGAGCCGCACCGCAGCGGTGTCGAGGATCTGCGCCCGCTGCCAGAGCGGCATCGCGCCGGCGTCGAGCACGGCCCGCGCCGTGGCGACCGCCCGATCGACGTCGGCAGCGGTCTGCGCCGGGATGGTGCCGATCAGGGTCCCGTCGTAGGGCGAGCGGACCTCGATCACGGACTCGTCACGGGTGGGGGCGCTGCTGTCTGCCATGGCGGGCGAGGCTACTGCGCGCTACAACTCTGGCCATGGCCCCCGCCCGGCGTTCCCGCTCGCGCCCCGACGCACACCCGTTCCTCGACTGGCACGGCCCGATCCCGTTCGCGCACCGTGGCGGGGCGAGCGACGCGCCGGAGAACACGATGCCGGCGTTCGAGTACGCCGTCGGCCTCGGCTACCGCTACATCGAGACCGACGTGCAGGTCACCGCCGACGGCGTGCTCGTGGCGTTCCACGACGACGACCTGCAGCGCACCTGCGGCCACCCCGGCCGCATCTCGCAGCTCACCTGGCACGAGGTGCGCCGGTTCCGCGTCCGCGGCGAGGCGCCGGTGCCCCTGCTCGAGGACCTGCTCGGCACGTGGCCCGAACTGCGGGTCAACATCGACTGCAAGTCCGATGCAGCGGCTCCGGCGTTGGTCGCCGCGCTGCGTCGCACGGCGGCGGTCGACCGGGTGTGCATCGGTGCGTTCGACGATCGCCGGGTGGCCCGCCTCCGCGACGCCTTCGACGGTCGCCTCTGCACGGCGCTCGGCCCGCGCGGTGTGGCCGCGCTCAAGTTCGGCCGGCCGCGCGTCCCCCGGGCGCACACCGCCCAGGTGCCGGTGCGTCAGGGACGGCTCATCGTGACCGACGAGCGGTTCGTCGCCCGGGCCCACGAGCTCGGCATCCAGGTGCACGTGTGGACGGTGGACGACCCGGCCGAGATGGACCGGCTGCTCGACCTCGGCGTCGACGGGATCATGACGGATCGACCGGCGGTGCTGCGACAGGTGCTGGAACGGCGCGATCACTGGCGTGACTGAACGCCATCCACGCCGCCGTCACCAGGAACGTCACGCTCGCAGCGGCGCACAGCGACGGTCCCGGGCCGACGGTGATCGGCGTCCGCCCGGCCGCCACCACCAATGCGGTGCCGACGCCGCCGGTGTACAGCACACCGACGAAGGCCGTCGCGAACGACAGCACCCAGCGCCGCCACCACGCGAGCACGATCGCGAGCACCACCAGCAGCGGCACGAGCGGCCACCATCGCACGAGCACCGAGATCCAGCCGTCGGGGGCGATGTCGAGGCGGTCGAGCAGGCCGAGCAGCTCGTAGCTGCTGCGCGACGTCGAGCCCGAACGCAGCCACGGCAGGAACGTCGAGACCACCACCACCGCACCGGCCGCGGTGTACGCGCCGATGGCCGACGGACGGTGGCCGAGCAACCAGCGGACGTGGCGGCGGACGTGGCGGCGGACGGGGCGGCGCACGGACGGCACGGTAGCCCCGCAGGCGGGGTGTCCCACCTCGTGGCCGCGTAGGGTGCGGATCATGACGGTGCCGAACCCTCCCACGTCGACCGTGCGCTCGCCGGGCTCGTTGGTCGCGTCCGCGGACCAGCTCGCGACGCAGGCGGGCCTCGCCGCGCTGGCCCGCGGCGGCAACGCCGTCGACGCGGCGATCGCCACCAACGCCGCGATCGCCGTCACCGGACCCCACCTGTGCGGGATGGGCGGCGACCTGTTCGCACTGGTGCACCACGACGGGCAGGTGCACGCCCTGAACGCGAGCGGCCGGGCCGGATCGGGGGCCGATCCCGCCGCGCTGCGGGCCGAGGGCCACACCCAGATGCCGTTCCGCCACGACGTCCGCACCGTCACCGTGCCCGGCTGCGTCGACGGCTGGTGCACGCTGCACGAACGCTTCGGACGGCTGCCGCTGCAGCAGGTGCTCGAGCCGGCGATCCGGCTCGCCGAGCGCGGCTTCCCCGCATCGATGCTGCTGAGCGGCTCGCTGGCGATGCTCGACCAGCGCGGGCGTGCGGCGCTGCACGAGCTGGCGACGCAGGCCACGCGCCCGGGTGCGCTGGTGCGCCGCCCCGGCGTCGCCGCCGCGCTGCGCGCGGTCGTCGAACACGGCCGCGACGGCTTCTACCGGGGCGACTTCGGCC
>WLDE01000273.1 GCA_009704985.1 Actinomycetota bacterium
ACGTCGAGAACGTCGTCCGCGAGGAGATGGACCGGGAGGGCTTCCAGGAGGTCCACTTCCCGGCGCTGCTGCCCCGCGAGCCCTACGAGCTCAGCGGCCGCTGGACCGACTACGGCGACAACCTGTTCCGCCTGAAGGACCGCAAGGGCGCCGACTTCCTGCTCGCCCCCACCCACGAGGAGCTGTTCACCCTGCTGGTGAAGGACCTGTACTCCAGCTACAAGGACCTGCCGCTGGTGATCTACCAGATCCAGAACAAGTTCCGCGACGAGGCCCGGCCCCGCGCCGGTCTGCTGCGCGGCCGCGAGTTCACGATGAAGGACTCCTACAGCTTCGACCTCGACGACGAGGGGCTGCAGGCCAGCTACGACAAGCACCGCGTGGCCTACCAGCGCACCTTCGACCGCCTCGGGATGCCCTACGTGATCGTGTCCGCGATGAGCGGCGCCATGGGCGGCTCCGCCAGCGAGGAGTTCCTCGCTCCCCTGGCCGTCGGCGAGGACACCTACGTCCGCTGCACGAACTGCGACTACGCCGCCAACACCGAGGCGGTGCAGGTGGCACCGCCCGCGGCGATCCCGTTCGACGGCCTGCCCGCGGCGCACGTGCACGACACCCCCGACACCCCCACGATCCAGACGCTCGTCGACCTGTTCAACGCTCGCGACGACCTGCGGCGCGGCGACCGGGAGTGGACCGCTGCCGACACGCTGAAGAACCTGGTCGTCAAGCTGAAGTACCCCGACGGCTCGATCGTGCCGCTCGCGATCGGCGTGCCCGGCGACCGCGACGTCGACCTCAAGCGGCTCGAGGCCCAGGTGGCGCCGGCCGAGATCGAGCCGTTCTCCGAGGCCGACTTCGCCGCCAACCCCGCCCTCGTGAAGGGCTACATCGGTCCCGGCGCGCTGGGCGAGACCAACGCGTCAGCCATCCGCTACGTGGTCGACCCACGCATCGTGGAGGGCACGGCCTGGATCACCGGTGCCGACCAGCCCGGCAAGCACGTCGCCGACCTCGTGTGCGGCCGCGACTTCACTCCCGACGGCGTCATCGAGGCCGCCGAGGTGCACGGCGGCGACCCCTGCCCCCGCTGCGGCTCGTCGCTCGAGATCGCCCGTGGCATCGAGATCGGCCACATCTTCCAGCTCGGCCGCAAGTACGCCGAGGCGCTCGGCCTCACCGTCCTCGACCAGAACGGCAAGACCCGGGTCGTCACGATGGGCAGCTACGGCATCGGCGTGTCGCGCGCCGTCGCGGCGATCGCCGAGATGAACTGCGACGACAAGGGCCTGATCTGGCCGCGCGAGGTGGCGCCCGCGGACGTGCACATCGTGGCCACCGGCAAGCCGGGCGACCCGCAGCTCCCCGCGGCCGAGGACCTCGCCGCGCAGTGCGAGGCCGCCGGCCTGCGCGTCATGCTCGACGACCGCGTGGGCGTGTCGCCCGGCGTGAAGTTCAACGACGCCGAGCTGATCGGTGTGCCGACGATCGTGGTGGTCGGCCGCGGCCTGGCCGACGGCCTGGTGGAGCTGAAGGACCGTCGCAGCGGCGAGCGCCGCGACGTCCCCCTCGCCGACATCGTCGGCGAGCTCACCTCGCTGCGCTGACCGGCACCCGGGTGGGGCGGCCGATGCGGACCTCCACCCCGGGCGACCACAGCACCACCGGATCACCCTCGGGCACCGGCAGACCCGCTGCGGCGAGCATCGTCTCGTCGCACGACACCAGCTCTGCCCGGTGCACCGGCCACGGCTCGTGGTCGACCGCGGCCCACACGAGCCGGCGGCCGAAGGTGGTGCCGAGCGCCCAGCGGGCGGTGAGGAACACCTGCAGCTCGTCCACCTCGTGCGCCCGCAACTGCTGCCCCACCCGGACGACCATCCGGCTGTCGGCGAGCCCCGGCGCCGCCGGCCGCGGCCACCGCCGGCGCGACGTGTACGTGACGAGGTCGCGGTCGTGCTCGATCGACATGCGCGCCCAGCAGTACGGCAGCCGGTACGTCACGCGCGCCACGAGTGCGGGCACGAGCCGCGTGATGTCGAGGCTGCAGAACCACACGCCCGGCCGACCCGACGGGTCGCGGAGGTAGGTGCGGACGTTCGTCTCCGGGAAGGTCGACCACGGCCCGAGCGGCGGTGTGCCCGGCACCCGGATCCGCCGCATGTGGAACGGGATCAGCCCGACCCACGCCGCGCCGTCGAAGGTGTCGACCGTGAACCCGTCGGGCAGCAGCGACTGCACGACCGCCGGGTCGTAGCGCCAGTGCACGGACGCGAGGTCGTGCCACCCCTGCAGCATCACGGGGCGACGGACGGGCTCGGGGCACACCGCCCCCGGGGGGTGCTCGCTCAGGTGAAGCGCACCAGGCCCTGGTCGATGACCGTGCGGTCACCGACGCTCGTGGTGAAGACGGCCTCGCCGTCGCCCGTGCGCCACGCCCGGATCGTGAGGGCGTCGCCCGGCAGCACCGGCGACGAGAAGCGACCCTCGATGTGGTGGAAGCGGGTGACGTCGTTCTCGCACAGCGCAGCCAGCAGGGCGCGGCCGGTGAAGCCGTAGGTGCACAGGCCGTGCAGGATCGGACGGTCGAACCCACCGAGCGCGGCGAAGCTGGGATCGGTGTGCAACGGGTTGCGGTCGCCCGACAGGCGATAGACGAAGGCCTGGTCCGGCGAGGTCTGCAACGTCACCTCGTGATCGGGCGCGGTGTCGGCCGGGGGCTCGTTCTGCGGGCCCGACGGCCCGCGGTCGCCGCCCCAGCCACCCTCGCCGCGGATGAACGCCGACGAGCGGGTGGTCCACAGCAGCTCGCCGCTCTCCAGGCGCACCTCGTTCTCGGTGACGACCACGGCAGCCTTGCCCTTGTCGTACATCGCGACGACCTTGTCCTGCACGGTGGCGGTGGCCTCCACGGGGATCGGCCGGGCGAGCGTGATCGCCTGCGAGCCGTGGACGAGGAGCGCGAAGTTGAACGAGCCGATCTGGCTCATCGCGCTCTTGCCGGGCGACGCCGTGCCCGAGCCGGCGACGACGGCGAACGTGGGGTACACCACCTGCGGCGTGTCCTTGGTGTTCTCGGTGGTGAACGCGAGCTCGTGCTGGCCGGCACCGATGCCGACCGCGTACAGCAGCGCGTCCTTCGAGGTCCACGAGATGGTACGGACGTCACCGGTGGCACCGACGGCACTGGGATCGAGCGGCATGAGTTCCCCCCTGGGCGGACGAGCGGGCGCCCCCTCGGCGCCGACGGGGGTCATCTTGCCCGATGTCCGGCGGCGGGTCCGACTCGTGGCGGCCGCCGACGAGGTGCCCGGCGACACCGTCCGGATCGGGACCAAGGACACTGTGCGCGCCGCCGCGACTCGGATCAGATGGCCGCATGAGGATCCTGTTGGTGGCCGACCACCTCGACGACGCTCGGGCGGTCGAGCGGTCGTTGTCGGAGGACGGGCACACGGTCACGACGTGCAACGACCGCTTCGGCGGTCCGTGCCGCAGCGTGGTCGACCTCGACGACTGCCCCCTGGAGTCGTCGATGGATCTTGCGGTGGTCGCTCGGTCACCGCACGGACGGCGCGGCATCGAGGAGATGGGGTCGGTGTGCGCCGCCCGCCACCGCGTCGGCGTGGTCGAGATCGATCCGTCCGTCCCGGACGATCGTTCGATCTACGACCTCGCCGACGCGGCCGAGCGAGAGATCTGCCACGGGTACGCGCAGACCGTGATCGCCACGCTCCGGGAGGTCCTGCAGGACGACGCGTTCGACGTGCAGGTGCGCCGGCACGATCGCGACGTGCGCGTGCGCGTGGCACTCGGGTTCGATGCGTCACCGACGACCGTGAGCTCGATCGCCGATCGCGCCCGGGCCGGCGTCCGCCGCCACGACAGGTTCGCCCAGGTGATCGACGTCTCGGTGCAGCACAGCCTCTGGTGAGACCACGGCCGGGGACGGGAGGCGAGCACGCCCGACCACCCCGATGACGCACGAGGGCCCCGGCCGCGATCGCGGCAGGGGCCCTCGGACGTCATCCCGGGCGATGCCGGGCGTGTCGGGTCAGGACTTCGGCTGCGGCCAGCCGCCGGGTTCACCGTTCATGCCCGAGTTGGGGCGAGCGGCGGCGATGAGCTCCTGCACGACGGGGCCGAGCTGCGTCGGGTCGTCGATCGGCGCGTGGCGCGGACCGCGGACCCACCCCTCGGCGATCGCGAGTGTCTGGCCGCTCGCCTCGAACACGCGACCGGTCACACCGGCCGACTCGGCCGACGCGAGCCACGTCACGATCGGGGCGATCCAGCGCGGTGAGCGCATCTCGCGCTCCTCGTCGGTCTCCGGCGCCGGGCCGAGGCCCTCCGTCATGCGCGTGAGCGCGACCGGCGCGACGGCGTTCACCGTGACGCCGTAGCGGCTCAGCTCGAGCGCGGCGATGTTCGTGAACGCGGCGATGCCCGCCTTGGCCGCGCCGTAGTTGGTCTGGCCCGGGTTGCCGTAGATGCCGCTCACCGAGGTGGTGTTGATGATCCGGCCGTCCGTGGGCTTGCCGGCCTTGCTCTGCTCGCGCCAGTACGCGGCGGCCCAGCGGCTCGGGGCGAACGTGCCCTTCAGGTGGACCGCGATCACCGCGTCCCACTCCTCCTCCGTCATGTTGACGAGGACGCGGTCGCGCAGGATGCCGGCGTTGTTCACCACGACGTGGAGGTCGCCGAAGGTCTCGACCGCGGCGTTGATCAGGCGCTGCGCACCCTCCCACGAGGCGACGTTGTCGCCGTTCGCGACCGCCTCGCCACCCATCGCCGTGATCTCCTCGACCACCTGCTGGGCCGGCGACAGGTCGCCGCCGCTGCCGTCGACGTTGCCGCCGAGGTCGTTGACCACGACCTTGGCGCCGTGCGACGCCAGGCTCAGCGCGTGCTCGCGGCCGATGCCGCGGCCGGCTCCGGTGACGATCGCGACGCGTCCTTCGCACAAACGACTCATGTCGGTTCTACTCCTGATTCCCCTCGGTCCGCCCGGGCGGCGGCGGAGGCATCTTAGGTTCGACCGTTTTCGCTGCCCCATTTCGGCGCCGTCGGTCCGAGTCCCACGTGTCCGTCCGAGTCCCAGGGGGCACCCGGGTGGCCCGTGGCACTCGGACGGCGGGGCGGCCCTCCGCCGAACGGGAGCACGGGGATCCCTAGAGTCCCACCCGTGTGCGACTGCGGGGGCGAGGCGATCGATGCCGGTCCGACCGAGCAGCCGCGCCGCACGTCGCAGCCCCGATGGACGCGTCGACGGCTGATCACAGCAGGCGCAGCAGGCGCCGCGGGCGCTGCCGCAGGCGTGATCGGGGTCTCGACGGGTCGGGCTGCCGCACGGAGGTCCACGTCGCGGCTCGCGACCGTCCCGGCCCCCATCCCTGCACCCGTCCCGGTCGCTGCGGACCTGGAGATCCACCCACGCGCCGCCTGGGGCGCCGACCTCCCGTTCGGCCCGATCCGGCCGGAGACACCACGGTTCCTGCTGGTGCACCACACCGCATCACCGAACTCGTACCGCGACGCGCGTGAGTTGATCCGCGGCGTGCACCGCTTCCACACCAGCGCCGCCAAGGGCTGGCCCGACGTGTGCTACCAGTTCTTCGTCGGCCGCGACGGTGACGTGTGGGAAGGTCGCGCCGGTGCGCTCGCCGGACCGGTCGAGGCGGACGCGACGGGTGGCAGCCAGGGATGGGCACAGCTCGTGTGCCTCCTCGGCGACTTCTCGTCCGCTTCCCCGACGCAGGCGGCCGTCGACTCACTCGTCCGCCTGCTGGAGTGGCTGGCCCGGCGTGACGGCATCGACGTGACCGATGGCGCACACGCGACGTTCGTGTCGCGTGGGTCACAGCGATGGCGGTCCGGCACGGCCGTCACGACGCCCACGATCAGCGCACATCGCGACATGTCGTTCACCATCTGCCCTGGCGAGGGGGTGCTCGCGGTGCTCCCGGAGATCCGGAGCCGCGTCGCCGACCTGCACCGCACCTACACGGATCCTCCTGCGCCGCCGCCGCACCCCGACGGTCTGCGACCGGCTCGCCGTCTGGGCCGCGTGGACGAGCCGTAGCCTCGGAGGGCGATGACGCACGGACCCGCCCACGAACGCCATCTCACCGCCGACGTCGTGATCGTCGGCGCCGGACCTGCGGGCGCCGCAGCGGCGGCGTACCTCGCCCGCTCCGGTCGCACCGTCCTGCTCGCCGACAAGGTCGCGTTCCCGCGGGACAAGTGCTGCGGCGACGGACTCACCACGCTCGCGTTG